>DGIZ01000028.1 GCA_002386585.1 Brevundimonas sp. UBA4609
GACCGTCTGGGCGGCGCGGGCTGGCAGGCGCGCAAGGCCAAGGCCAAGGAGCGCCTGCGCGCCATGGCCGAGGGGCTGATCGCCCTGGCCGCCAAGCGGGCGCTGCGGGTGTCCGACGCCATCACGCCGCCCGCCGGTCTGTTCGACGAGTTCTGCGCCCGCTTCCCCTATGAGGAGACGGACGACCAGCTGAACGCCATCGGCGACGTGCTGGAGGATCTGGGCAAGGGCACGCCGATGGATCGCCTGATCTGCGGCGACGTCGGATTCGGCAAGACGGAGGTGGCCCTGCGCGCCGCCTTCGTCGTGGCCATGACCGGCCAACAGGTCGCCATCGTCTGCCCGACGACCCTGCTGGCGCGCCAGCACTTCAAGACCTTCAGCGAGCGCTTCGCCGGCTGGCCGATCAAGGTGCGCCACCTGTCGCGCATGGTCACGGCCAAGGACGCCAACGAGACGCGCGCGGGCCTGAAGGACGGCAGTTTCGAGATCGTTGTGGGCACACACGCCGTGCTGGCCGATCAGGTCGGCTTCAAGGATCTGGGCCTCGTCATCGTCGACGAGGAGCAGCACTTCGGCGTCAAGCACAAGGAGAAGCTGAAGGCCCTGCGGGCCGATGTTCACCTGCTGACCCTGACGGCCACGCCCATTCCGCGCACCTTGCAGATGGCGCTGTCGGGTATCCGCGAGATGTCCATCATCGCCACTCCACCGGTCGATCGTCTGGCGGTGCGGACCTATGTCACGCCGTGGGATCCCGTGCTGGTGCGCGAGGCTCTGCTGCGCGAGAAATATCGCGGCGGCCAGGCCTATTACGTTGCCCCGCGCCTGAAGGATTTGCCCGACATCGAGCGGTTCCTGCGCGAACATGTGCCCGAGGTGAAGTTCGTCGTCGGCCACGGCCAGATGAGCCCGACCCAGCTGGAAGCCGTGATGAGCGCCTTCTATGACGGCGAATATGACGTGCTGGTCTCGACGACCATCGTCGAAAGCGGAATCGACATTCCCACGGCCAACACGCTTGTCGTGCATCGCGCGGACATGTTCGGTCTGGCCCAGCTTCACCAGATCAGGGGCCGGATCGGCCGGTCCAAGGCGCGGGCCTTCGCCTATCTGACGACCGATCCGACCAAGCCGCTGAGTCTGTCGGCCGAGCGACGTCTGCAGGTGCTGCAGTCGCTGGACAATCTGGGCGCGGGCTTCCAGCTGGCGAGCCACGATCTGGATCAGCGCGGCGGCGGCAACCTGCTGGGCGACGAACAGTCGGGCCACATTCGCGAGGTCGGCGTCGAACTGTATCAGCAGATGCTGGAGGACGCCGTCGCCGAACTGCGTGAGCAGGGCGAGGCGGCCCCGGATCGCGGCTGGTCGCCTTCGATCAACGTCGGCGCGGCCGTATTGATTCCAGAGGATTACGTCCCAGACCTGAACGTCCGTCTGAGCCTGTATCGCCGCCTGTCCGACGCCGAGAAGATGGAGGACCGCGAGGCCATGGCCGCCGAACTGATCGACCGGTTCGGCCCTCTGCCGGATGAGGCGCAGCAGCTTCTGCGGATTGTCGGGATCAAGGCCAACTGCCGCACGGCCATGATCGAAAAGATCGACATCGGGCCCAAGGGCGCGGTGCTGACCCTGCGCAACAACACCTTCCCCAACCCGATGGGCCTGGTGGGTCTGATCCAGAAGAACCACGCCTTCTGGAAGATTCGGCCGGATCAGAAGATCGTGGTGAAGGGCGATTGGCCGACGCCCGACGACCGCCTGAAGGTCGCCGAGCGGATCACGGCCGATCTGGCGCGGGTGGCGGGCGCGGCCTAGCCGGCTCGCGCCTGCATGCTTCGCATCACGGCGCCGAACAGGTTGACGTAGTCGTCGGTCCAGGGCCGCACCTCGGTCGGCGCCAGCTTGCGCCAGCGTCCGTCGGCTCTGAAATCGGCCAGTCCTTCGGCCGTAGGCGAGATGACCAGGGCTTCGGTCGAGGCCTCGGCCATCAGGGTCGCTTCGGGGTGTTCGATATAGACCTGATGCAGCTCGGCCGCGCCCAGTTCGCGCGCGGCGGCGACGGCGGGCAGGGTGATGTCCAGATTGCGGTTGGACAGGTGAAGCACGACCACGCCCGTGGGCTTGAGCAGCTTGAGATAGCCCTCGATCGCCTCACGGGTGAGCAGATGGGTCGGCACGGCGTCGGACGAGAAGGCGTCGATCACCAACAGGTCATAAGAACCGGGAGCCTCCCGGTTCAGCGTCAGCCGCGCATCACCCAGAACGGTGCGGATCGGACCGTCGGCGCAATCCGAGATGAAGGTGAACCACTTGGGATCTCGCGACAGGCGATCGACCATGGGGTCGATCTCAAAGAAGCTCATCTGGTCCGGGGCGCGCTTATAGGCCGCCATGGCGCCCGAGCCCTGTCCCACGATGCCGATCACGGCGCCGGGACCGCGCGCCTGGATCAGCTCCGCCGCCTGACCCAGAGGCGTGGTCTGCGCATAGTACATGGTCGGGGCGCAGGCGAAGTCAGGGTTGCGGGCCTGGGCGCCGTGCAGTGTGGTGCCGTGCATCAGCACATGAATGTCGCCTCCCATCTTGGGATCGGCCGTGGCCGCCACGCGCATGACGCCGAAGAAGCTGCGTTCGGTCAGGCTCCAGTCATAGCCGCGCCCGATGTAATGGGCCGAGAGGGTCATGGCGGCGACGACGGCCGTGAACATCAACGCCCGGTCCCGGATCAGGAAGGCGCAAAGCGCGGCGACGCCCAGGATGATCTGAGCCGTTGTGGTCAGGCCGAAATCGCTGAAGGCCGCTCTCAGCGGCGGATCGTAACGCAGCATCTCGAACAGCAGGGGCACGAAGGCGGCGAACATCAGTCCCGCTGTCATCAGCCAGACTGTCCGCTTGGTCGGGCGGTCGCCGAGCCAGGGCCGGGCCAGGCACACCAGCACCATGACCAGCGGATACTCCAGCACCGTCTCGAACACGACCGGCGCGATCAGGGCGGTGAAGGCGCCGCCCAGGACGCCGCCCAGCGACAGCAGAAGGTAGAATTCCGTCAGCCGGTCCGGGGCGGGGCGCCGGGCCGCCATCTGCTGGTGGCACATCAGGGCGGTGAAGAAGAAGCCCAGCAGATGCAGCCCTAGCAGGGTCAGCCATTGGCCGGTCGTCATGCCGACCAGGGCGGCGATCATGACGGTGAAGGTCGCCTGGGCCAGCAAGGTGATGGACAGGGGAATCCAGGGCTTGGCCTGAAAGGCGATGACGAAGGTCAGAAGATAGAGCGCCAGGGGCGCCACCCAGAGGAAGGGCGCAGAGGCCACGTCGGTTGAAAGATGAGTGGTGACGCCCAGCATCAGGCTGGACGGCGCCGCCGCCAGCAGCACCAGCACCGCCTTGCGACGCCAGGGAATGGGCGGGCTGCGCTCCTTGGTCGGACGGGCCTGAACGACGCCGCCGGTGCGCGGCATGAGCGTCAGCAGCCCCACCAGAATGGCGGCGAAGACGCCATAGCCGACCGTCCAGCCCCATCTTTGCCCTGACAGCGAGGCGAGCGGCTCGATCAGGGCCGGATAGGCCAGAAGCGCCAGAAAGCTGCCCAGGTTGGAGGCGGCGTAGAGGACATAGGGGTTGGCCCCGTCGGGCCGCCCTGCGCGGACTCGCGCATACCAGGCCTGCAGCAGGGGCGCCGTGGCCGACAGCACGGCGAAAGGCGCGCCGACGGACAACGCCAGCGCGCCGAGCAGCCAGCCGATGGGAGCGGACGGGTCGGGATCGCCCAGCGCCTGGGTGATGCTCAGGGGCAGAAACAGGGCGGCGGCCGCCAGCAGGATCAGATGAACCGTCGCCTGGAGCCGGATCGAGGGGATGCGCTGCAGCAGGTGCGCGTAGAGATAGCCCGCCAGCAAGGCCGCCTGGAAGAAGACCATGGCGGTGTTCCACACCGATGGCGAGCCGCCCAGAAGGGGCAGCACCAGTTTCGTCGTCATCGGCTGGACGACGAAAACCAGACTGGCCGAGGTGAAGACGGCGACGGCGAAGGCCGCAGGTGTTATCGCATCGATCCTGCGATGCGCCGGAGACAGGATATGTTCGGTCATTCGCAGCTTTCGGCGTCGGGCGGCTGATTCCGTTCGACGAGGCTATGACGACTCGAGGATGGAGCGAATTCCCATGTTGCCGCAGGACATCGAGGCGACCGCCCATACTGTGATCCGCCGGGCGGAAGGGGCGGGCCTGCTGATCGCCACGGCCGAGAGCTGCACCGGCGGCCTGGTCTCAGGCGCGCTGACGGCGATCGCCGGCTCCTCGGCCGTGCTGGATCGCGGCTTTGTCACCTACAGCAATGAAGCGAAGGTCGAGATGCTGGGCGTGCCGGAAGAGGTGCTGGAGCGCTTCGGGGCCGTGTCCGAGCCGACGGCGCGCGCTATGGCCGAAGGCGCAGCGGCGCGTTCGCGGGCTTCCATCACGGTCTCGGTGACGGGGATCGCCGGACCGGGCGGGGGATCGCCCCAGAAGCCGGTGGGCCTGGTGCATTTCGCGGCCCACGGCCCGGACGGGCGCACGGCGCATGTCGAGAAACGCTTTGGCGATATCGGGCGTGACGCGGTCCGGCTGGAAAGCGTGCGGACCGCTCTGGGTCTCCTGCTGGACGCCATTCCGGCATGAGCGCGGTCACGATCACCGTTGATGCGCGCGGCCACAAATGCCCGGTTCCCAGCCTGCGCCTGCGCAAGGCGCTGGAGGGCCAGGCGCCGGGCGCTCGACTGACCTTGCTGGCTACGGACGCCATGGCGCGGATCGACGTGCCCTTCCTGATGCAGGAACTGGGCGGCCGCGTGGTTCAGATCGACGAGGCGGACGGCGTCCTGAGCTTTACTGTCGAGACTGGCGCCGCTCGGACAGGTTGACGACCGTGTCGGGCAGGGCGACCGGCTCGGGCGGGGTTGCGTTCCTTTCCCACTCGATCTCGAGCTCCGTGGCGAAGGCGCCGCCGTAGAAGACGGCGTTGACGTTCCACGACAACCAGATGAGCAGCACCACCACGGCGCCGACCGAGCCGTAGGTCGCGCCCAGGTGGACGATCTGCTCGACATAGATGGTGCACAGCCACGAGAAGAAGCTGGACATGACCGTGGCGACCAGGCCGCCGATGATCGCCGCCTTCCACGCGACGCGCTTGGCGTGCGCCATGGCGTAGCGATACAGCATGGTCAGCCCCAGCCACAGGCCGAGCGCGGGCCAAATGCCGTCCAGAGGCAAGGCCAGCCAACCGGCCGGCTGATCCACATAGGCGTGTTCCATCAGGCGCGAGGTCACGACGGCGCCGGATACGATGGTGAACAGCACGAAGGCCGCCAGGGCGACCAGGAAGGCCAGCATGTTGAACTTGAAGAAGCCGAGCGGGTTCGTTTCGTCATGAATCAGGTTCAGTCCGGCCAGCAAGGCCTTGAACCCCCGATGCGCCGCATAGGCGCCGATCACCAGGGCGATGGCGCTCTGGGCCGAGACAGTGCGCGCCGAGGCGTTCGCCAAACGGTCGATCTCGTTCAGGAACAGGGTGCGCGCCGCCGAGGGGATGACGTCAGCCAGGGCGGCGGCCTGCTCGCTGACCTGACCGATGGTCAGGACCGCCTTGTAGAAGCCGATCAGGATGGCGATGGCCGGGAAGAGCGCCAGCAGGGCGAAGAAGGACACGCCGCCCGTGTAGAGCATGACATCGCGTCCCCAACTGCGGCTGAAGGCCCGGGTCGTCAGGCGCAGCCAGAGTCGGGGTTGGGCCGTGATCGGCGTGGAAAAGGTCAATCCGCAGTCTCGATCGTCAAAGAAGGGGGCGGATTAACCCCATTCGCCATGCGGTGAGAAGTCCCAATGTCGTCATTGGATGATCGACCTTGCCCATTGCGGGCCTCGTCGGCGCCGGTATCATGGCGGCGTCTGGCGCGGTCGCGGGGGCGAACCGGCCAGACCAAGGAGACAATGTTTGGAATCTGATCCGCGCGTTCTGGTCGTCGCCGACGCCGACGATCAGCTGGGCTCCCTCTGCGAGGACATGGACCGATTGGGCTGGCGCACTGTCACCGCGCGCTCGCTCGACGCTGCGCTTCTGGCGGTGTCGGACCTGCCCGTCGACGCGGCCGTGGTCCAGCTGGGAAGCGTCCCCGAAGGCGGCCTGGAGCAACTGCGCCGCGCCGCCGCTCCGCGCTATCTGTCGATCCTGGGCCTGGGCGCCGCCTCGGAGGACGTGGCGGACGCGTGCGACCTCGTGGTCTCAACAGATCCTCATCCGTTGCAGATGGCGTTGCGACTGGAGCAGATGACGCGGGCCGCCGTGGCTGAAGAAGAGTTCATGCTGCGCCGGGCCACCTTTGCGGCGTACGGAGTCGATCTGCCGGAACCGGCCATGAACGACAGGCCGATGCAGGTTCTGACTGCGGGCGCGGCCGACCGCCGCTTTCTGGCCTTGTCGAACGCCCTGGCGGCGGCCGGCGCCGAGGCGGTGGCGGCGCCGACCCCCTATACGGCCTTTGATTATCTCCACGAGAGGGCCTTTGACGCTGCCGTGCTCTGGGGCGATCGGGACCATGCCCCTGCGCTGTCGATCGCGGCCGGTATGCGCCGTAACACGCGCCTCTATCACATCCCACTGACCCTCTATTTGCGGGATGAGGGCGAGCCGGATCTGATCGACCTCTTCGAAAGAGGCTTTGCAGACGTCGCCGCCGCCGAGACATCGGAAGAGGAGGCCGCCGAGCGGGTGCTGGCCCTGGCGCGCAATCATCGCCGGCGGCAGGGGTTGAGGCGCGCCCTGGACGCCATACGCGGGTCTGACTTGATGGACCCGGAGACCGGTCTGTTCAGCCGCGACCTGTTCGCCGCGCATCTTGCCCGGATCGCCAAGGGCGCGGGCGTGCGAAATCGTCGCCTGTCGGTCTGCGTCCTGCGCGTGCCGGACAATGAGACGATGGCGGCCGTGCGGAAGGGCGGTTGGTTGGAGCGGGCCATGCCTCAGATCGGCGCCATGGTTTCGCGACTGGTGCGCGTGGAGGATACGGCCGCACGCCTGTCATCGGAGACGTTCGCCCTGGCCCTACCGGCGACCGACCATGCGGCGGCGCGCCTGACGGCGGAGCGGATCGCGGCGGTGATCGCCTGCACAGCCTTTGACGCGGGGACGAACCGCTCGCCCTTCGTGGTCGAACTGGACGTCGGCGTGGCCGAGATGACGCCGGGCGAGTCGCCGGCGGCCTTGCTGGAGCGCGCTTCGATCCAGGTCCTGGCGGCCTAGGCGCGTCCGTCTCGTCTTCGAGCTTGTGGCCGTCCAGCATGGCGGAAGCGCGTTCGCGTTCAGCCTTGGTCGCGTCACGTTCTGCGCGTGTGCGGCCAAACGTCAGGCGGTTGGCCTCGGCCGTGCGCTTGGCGGCGGCCTTGTCGCGCGCCTTGCGCGCCTTGTTCAGGTTGACGACCTCGCCCATCAGACATGCCCGTCCGGGCTGTCCTTGGCCCAGGCGCGCTTCAGCGCCGGACGGGCGCCGATGCGCTGGACATAGGCGTCATAGGGCTCGCCCGCGGGCATGGCGGCGCGGAACCATTGCAGCAGGCTGCCGAACAGAATGTCGAGGGCGGAGAAGTCGCCCAGGATGAAGCCGCCGTCCTGGATCGCCGTGCGCCAGCGCCGGTCCAGTTCGGCATAGGCGGCCTGCTGAGCCTGGTTCCAACTGGCGGGCGGACCGGACGTCAGAACCGTTTCCAGCACATTGTTGTAGAGGCCCAGCCACGACAGATATTCCGCCCGGCGTGGATCGGTCGGCCCCGGCGCCAGTCCCGCCTCGCCATGCCGATCGGTCAGGAAGAGGAAGATCAGCACCGATTCGATCAGCACCTGACCGTCGACCTCGAGCGCCGGAGCCTGTTTCAGCGGATGCGGATTGGCGGGGTCGGTTCGTCCCTGGCCGTCGCGTCGCAGGATGTCGACGTAATGGACGCGGTAGTCGGCGCCCAGCTCTTCCAGCAGCCACAGAAGACGCGTCGAGCGGGACTGCGGCGCGTGGTGGACGATCATCGACATTGTGAACTCCGTGGACGACCTTGCAATGAACTCATGACCGGCGAGCTCGTTCTCATGAGGTCCCGCACAGCCATGGAGAAGACCATGATAAACGCCTCGATGATCAAGGAACATCAGGAAGTCGTCGGTTCCGACGGCGCCCATGTCGGCCGTGTCGATCACGTGATGGGCGACCAGATCGAACTCGCCAAGCTGGACCTGGGTTCAGGCCTCAAGCACCACATGATTCCGGTCAGCTGGGTGTCTCGCGTGGACGAACATGTCCATTTGAGCCTGAGCAAGGACGAAGCCAAGGCGCGCTGGACCGAGAAGCACTAGCGTCGCCTTACCGCGATTTCATCCCAGGCCCCGCTGCAATCAGCGGGGCCTTTCGCCATATGAAGGGAGAGCAATGCAAAGGGGCGACTGATTTGATCCGACTGATCCTGAACCTGCTGTGGTTCTTCCTGGGCGGCTTCGCCTCAGGTCTGGCCTGGTTGTTCGGAGGGCTGCTGCTGGCGTTGACCGTAGTCGGCCTGCCGTGGGCTTTTTCGGCGTGGCGGATCGCCAGCTATTCCTTCTGGCCGTTCGGACGCGAGATCGTCTGGCGCGACCCGAACCCGGCCGATCTGGGCGCAGGCTGCCTGGGCGTCGGGCTGAACGTGATCTGGCTGGTGCTGGCGGGTTGGTACATCGCCCTGGCGCATATCCTGATCGCCGTGCCGCAGTTCGTCAGCCTGATCGGCATTCCCTTCGCGCTGAAGAATGTCGAACTGGCCAAACTGTCGCTGGCGCCGGTGGGGCGGACCATCCGCGACAAGGGCTGAGCATGAAAAACGCCGGCCGGGGCGAACCCGGCCGGCGTCTTCAACCCTTGTGATGAGCGCGGCTTACTGCGGCGCGATCATCTTCTCGGGACGGACGTATTCGTCGAACTCTGCGTCGGTCAGATAACCGCCGCCGACGGCTTCCTGGCGCAGGGTGGTGCCGTTCTTGTGCGCCGTCTTGGCGATCTTGGCGCAGGTGTCATAGCCCAGCTTGGCGTTCAGGGCGGTGACCAGCATCAGGCTGTTTTCCAGCCCGTGCTTGATGTTGTCCTCGCGCGGCTCGATGCCGACGACGCAGTTGTCGGTGAAGCTGATGGCCGCATCGGCGACCAGACGCACCGATTGCAGGAAGTTGTAGGCCATCACCGGGTTGTAGACGTTCAGCTCGAAGTGACCTTGCGAACCGGCGAACGACAGGGCGGCGTTGTTGCCGAACACCTGGACGCAGACCTGGGTCAGGGCTTCGCTCTGGGTCGGGTTGACCTTGCCCGGCATGATGGACGAACCGGGCTCGTTTTCCGGCAGCGACAGCTCGCCCAGACCGGCGCGCGGGCCCGAGCCCAGGAAGCGGATGTCGTTGGCGATCTTGAACAGCGAGGCGGCGACCGTGTTGATCGCGCCGTGGGTGAAGACCATGGCGTCGTGGGCGGCCAGGGCCTCGAACTTGTTCGGCGCCGTGGTGAAGGGCAGGCCGGTGATGCCCGCGATCTGGGCTGCGACCTTTTCAGCAAATCCGATCGGGGCGTTCAGGCCGGTGCCGACGGCGGTGCCGCCCTGGGCCAGCTCCATCAGGCGCGGCAGGGTCAGTTCGATGCGCTCGATGCCCATGGCGACCTGATGGGCGTAGCCGCCGAATTCCTGGCCCAGCGTCAGGGGCGTGGCGTCCTGGGTGTGGGTGCGGCCGATCTTGATGATGTGGGCCCAGGCCTTGGCCTTGGCGTCGAGCGCGGCGTGCAGATGCTTCAGCGCCGGGATCAGATCGTTGACCACCTGCTCGGCGCAGGCGACGTGCATGGCCGTCGGATAGGTGTCGTTCGACGACTGGCTCATGTTGACGTGGTCGTTGGGGTGGACCGGCTTCTTGGAGCCCATCTCGCCGCCCAGCATTTCGATGGCGCGGTTCGAGATCACCTCATTGGCGTTCATGTTCGACTGGGTGCCCGAACCCGTCTGCCAGACGACCAGCGGGAAGTGGTCGTTCAGCTTGCCTTCGATCACTTCATTGGCGGCGGCGATGATGGCGTCTGCCAGCTTGGGATTCAGCTTGCCCAGATCACGGTTGGTCTCGGCGGCGGCGCGCTTGACGATGCCCAGGGCGCGCACGACCGGCAGGGGCTGCTTTTCCCAGCCGATCTTGAAGTTGCCGAGCGAGCGCTGAGCTTGCGCGCCCCAGTAGCGATCAGCGGCGACCTCGATGGGGCCGAAGGTGTCGGTTTCGATACGAACTTTGCTCATGTGCGCGGGACTCGTCTCTCAGGCGTGGCGGGAAGATGCCGGGCGGTGTAGCACGCAGGCGCGGCGGAGCAAGGCGAGCCGCTGATCACGAAAGGCGGACGGCGCGTGGACGGCTGGATCGGAACCGGAAAGGTCAGGGCGCGCGAGCAGGGCGAGGCGGTCGAGATCGCCATCGACGGCCTGACCACCCAGGCCAAATACTACAAGCCGCTGGTCTATGAGTTCATGCGCAAGGAATGGACGTCACGTCCCTCCTGGGGCGACTACGTCGTCGAGATCGTGATGGAGCACGTCGGCGATCCGCCGTGGATGGACCTGGACAACCTCGCCAAGGCCCTGCTGGACGCCATCAAGGGCTATCTGTTTCACGACGACAGCCAGGTCGCCCGTCTGTTGGTCGAGCGACGCGAAGGCGAGCGCGAGAGGATCACTATTCGCGTATTTCCCAGAGGGTGACGAAAATAGGGGCCGCGCTGGGCGCGACCCCTATCTGGGAACTCGGATCAGATGAGACGGATCAGCTCTCTGCGTTCGAAATCATCGTCTGGACGTCCTTCGGCTTGGCGATGTTCGAGCCGGGGGTCTTGTAGGTCGTCAGCTTGCCGCCTTCCCACAGGCCGACTTCCAGCGCCTTGGCCGCCGGGTCGATCAGCAGATAGGCCGCGTTGACGCCGCCCTCATGCTGTTTGTTGCCCGAGGTGAACAGGACGGGGCCGTCCTTCTGTAGCGGCGCCTGGGTCTGCATGTTGGTGGCCAGAACGTCGAATTTGGCGCCCAGCAGCGTCTTCAGGTCGGCTGTGATCGCGCTGTCTTCCAGCAGTTTGGTCTCGTTCGGATATTTTCCGACCTGGGCGTTCAGGGCGCTCCAGTCCGATACGGCGGCGTCGGTCGGCGCGGGGGCGATTTCGACCGGGGCGGCGGGCGTCTCGGCGGGCGGCGTCGCTTCCGGCTGGTTGCAGGCGGCCAGCGTCAGAGCGGCTACGGCGACGGATATGAGAGACAGGCGCATCACAACGACCTCGCTTGGATAGGGGAGGTCACGGCAATGCTTGCCCGCCGACAAAGGTTGCGCCTCCTCAAACGAGGCGGCGTTATTTTTTGCGGAATTGATCCAGGGACACGACCTTCGGCCCATCGTCGTCCGAGGGCGGAGGCGGGGCGGCGTCCGGGTCCCGCGCGGGCGGCGACAGGGGCGCGATCTCGGCCTCGACGATTTCCGGTTCGTCGAACTGCAGCAGGAACTGCACGCTGGGATCGTAGAAGCGGACCACGGCGCTATAGGGAACGGTCAGCACCTTGGGCGCGCCGCCGAACTTCAGCATCACCGAGAACAGATCAGGCTCGACCGCCAGATCCCAATACTGGTGCTGCAGCACCACCGTCATCTCATCCGGGTATTTGGCCAGGACGTCCGGCGGAACGCTGACGCCGGCCCCGCGGGTCTTGAAGGTGATGTAGAAGTGGTGGGCGCCGGGAATGCCCTCAGGCTCGGCCGCGCGCTCCAGCGCAAGGCGGATCACGCCGCGCAGGGCGTCCTGGGCGAGTTGCTCGTAATGCATCTCGTCGACAGGGGGAGTTTGATCCGTCATCGGCGCCTCAGAAAAGGGGAACACGCGACTGTTACCCGTCCAGGGCGAGCGACGGAAGACACAAGAGTCGCCGTCGGCACAGGAATTTCGATGTCGGGATGAAGCGCCGGGATTCTGTTGCCAGGCTCCCGACAGGCCCCGCCTAAGGATCTGAACCCCTAGGAGTTTAAGTTCGAAATCAACCGAACCGCATTACGCGGCGAGGCGGACTTCTCCAGCGAAGTTATCGTTCGCAGTTAGATAATGGCCCGATACGGTGGGCCAGGACGAGCGAAAGCAATCCTCTTTACACGTCCGTCGATGCTAGTCGGCCCCATGCTGCCTCCGCCGATAACGCGGGGAAGAAGTGGTGGAGCCGCCGGGAATCGCACCCGGGTCCGGTCCGCTTATTACAGGCGCGTTTATCGCCATAGCTCGGGCGAACCCGAGCAGGCTCAATATAGGTCCTTGCGAGCGCCTATCCAAGAGGGAAGTCGGCGGCGGGAATGATTGACACCGATGGACAATATCAGGAGCATGAACCGGAGGGGAGATGCGGCATGGGCGATATCACGCGCAGACGACTGGGGCTGGGGCTTGGCGCCGCCGGGGTCGGCGGCGGCCTGGCGGCTGTAACCGCCGCTAAGGCGGAGCCCCAGACGGAAGGCTCGGCCATTGTCCGCTCAGACTTCATCTATGAGCAGGCGCCCTATCCGGAATGCCACGCCTCGACCATCGTGGAGACGTCCGACGGCGTCATGGCGACTGCCTGGTTTGGAGGCACGCATGAGAAGCATCCGGATGTCTGCATCTGGTTCGCTCGTCTTGAAGGAGGGCGCTGGACCGAGGGCGCGCGCGTGGCGGACGGCGTGCAGGACGACGGGACGCGTCACCCCACTTGGAACCCCGTCCTGTTTCAGCCGCCGCAGGGCGACCTGATCCTGTTCTACAAGGTCGGACCCGATCCGTTTTCCTGGTGGGGCATGGTCATCACGTCGCCGGATGGCGGGCGCACATGGTCGCCGCCGCGCCGGTTGCCGGAAGGCGTTCTCGGGCCGATCAAGAACAAGCCGATCATTCTGGCGGATGGAACCTGGCTTTCGCCGTCCAGCACTGAGGCGGGCGAAGGCATGGGCTCGGCGTCCGGGGCGGATTGGCGACTCCATTTTGAAATCAGCACGGATCAGGGACGCAGCTGGGCTTTGACCGACCCGGTCTCGTCGCCCCTGAATATCGACGCCATCCAGCCCAGCGTCCTGGTCCATCCAAACGGCGCGCTGCAGGCCGTGGCGCGTGCGCGTCAGGGAGCCTTGGCGGCCAGCTGGTCGCATGATGGCGGGCGGACATGGAGCCCCATCGGCGCGGTTGATCTGCCCAACCCCAATTCGGGTACGGACGCTTCCACCCTGGCGGATGGACGCCACGTGATCATCTATAACCACGCCGCCCATGACCCGGATCGGCCGGGGAGAGGCCCGCGCTATCCCCTCAATGTCGGCCTCTCGGAAGACGGTCTATCGTGGCGAAAGGTCTTGACGCTGGAAACCCAGCCTTTGCCGCATGGCTATGCCTACCCGGCGGTGTTTCAAGCGTCGGACGGGCTGATCCATGTCACCTATACCCATGATCGAACTCGAATCCGGCATGTGGTCCTGGACCCGTCACGGCTGACCTAGGTCAGGCGCCGCCAACCGGGAGTCTGGTTGCGGAACCAGGTCAACTGGCGCTTGGCGTAGTTGCGGGTGGACTGCTTCACGGCTGTCACCGCATCGTCCAGAGATAGCTCCCCCGTCAGATGCGCCGCCAGTTCGCGTACGCCGACGGCCTTCATGGCGGGCAGGCCAGGGTCCAGTTTGCGGGCGGTTAGGGCGTGAATCTCGTCCAGCGCGCCATGCGCCATCATCGCATCCACCCGCATGTCGCAAGAAGCGTAGAGCCGGTCGCGCGGCGGCTCCACCACGACGGCATCGTAACTGCCTGGGGGAAGCAGCGGCTGTGTCTCTCCTTTCCAGACGCTGAGCGCGCGGCCGCTGGCGCGATGCACGCTCAGGGCCCGGACGAGGCGTTGTCTGTCGCCGGGAAAGATCGCAGCTTCAGCGGCGGGGTCGATCTCCGTCAGCCGGCGGCGGAAGGGGGCCTCGCCCTCGGAGTCGAACTCAGCCTGAACAGCCTCGCGGATCTCGATCGGGACCGGCGGAATTTCGGCCAGCCCCCTGGTCAGGGCGTTGAAGTAGAGGCCCGTGCCCCCAACCAGCAGGGCGGAGCGACCCTGAGCCGTCAGCTCGGCCAGCACGTCCATGACCGCTCGGCTCCAACGACCGACCGACCAAGCGTCAGCGGCGTCGGCGACGCCATAGAGGCGGTGCGGGATTTCAGCCTCGTCTTCTATCGAAGGTCGGGCGCTCAGCACGCGCAGGTCGGCGTAGAGTTGCTGGCTGTCGGCGTTGATGATGACGGCGCCCGTCGCACGCGCAAGCTCCATCGCCAGGCGCGACTTGCCCGAAGCGGTGGGGCCGGCGATCAGGGTGACGAGAGGCTGGGACAAAGGATCAACTCGCGAACGGACGCGTAGGGCGATAGAACGCCCGTCATCGGTCCGGCAAGTCCGTCGGGCCAAGAAGGAGTCTCCATCGTGACCGACCGCGCCGCCGTCCTCGCCGCACTCGACGCCGTGACCGATCCGAAATCGGGTCAGGGACTGGCGGCCGCCGGGCTGGTGCAGGGACTGGTCGTGGCTGAAGGCCGCGCGGGCTTCGTACTCGAGGTTCCGGCCAAGGAGACAGTGCTCTACGCCCCCGTCCGTGACGCGGCAGAGGCGGTGCTGAAGGCCCTGCCGGGCGTGGAGCGGGTGTCCGTCGTCCTGACCGCCGAGGCCGTGGCTGCGCCGCCCCGCCGCACGGCGGGTCTGTCGAAGGCCGCGACCGATCAGGGGCGGCCCAAGGCGCCGGTCCCGACCGATCGCCCCGCCCATGTAAAGCGCGTCCTGGCCGTGGCCAGCGGCAAGGGCGGCGTCGGCAAGTCGACGGTCTCCGTCAATCTGGCGGCGGCCCTGGCGGCTCGCGGTCTGTCGGTCGGCGTGCTGGATGCGGATGTCTATGGGCCGTCGCTGCCGACCATGCTGGGGATCTCGGGGCAGCCCGCCTATGAAGACGGCGCCATGGTTCCGCATGTGGCGCATGGATTGAAGGCCATGTCCGTCGGCCTGTTGACCAAGGCCGAGGACGCCATGATCTGGCGTGGGCCGATGGCGTCTCAGGCTATCAATCAGATGCTGACCCAGACGCGTTGGGGGACGGAAGAGCAGCCGCTGGACGTTCTGGTCGTCGACCTGCCGCCCGGCACCGGCGACGTGCAACTCACGTTGATCCAGAAAACGCCGCTGGATGGGGCTGTAATTGTTTCGACGCCGCAGGAAGTCGCTCTGGCGGACGCGCGCCGCGCGCGCACCTTGTTCGCCAAGGTCGACGTGCCGACCCTGGGTTTGATCGAGAACATGAGCGGCGAGGTGTTTGGAACCGGCGGCGTCCAGGCTGAGGCCGAGCGTCTTGGCGCGCCCTATCTGGGCGACCTCCCGCTAGACGGGGCGTTGCGTCGCGCGGGCGACGCGGGGCGGCCTTTGGTCGCCGTTGACCCGCAGCACCCGGCGTCCGAGCGTTTCCATCAAATCGCCGCGCAGATCGCTGCGGCGTTGGGTCTCTGAGGGAGGGCGTCATGGCTGAACAGGAAAAGTCCGTCATCGTCTGCGGCATCGACGGCAGCGCGCATGCTGAAACGGCGGTGCGTCAGGCGGCGCGACTGGCCAGGGCGAATGACGCCAGGCTGGCCCTGGTGGCGGTCAATCCGCTCAGTTCGGCCAGCGGCCATCCCGACATCCGGGCCTGGAAGGCCGAGGAACAGGACGCCATCCTGGTGCGCGCGATGGCCGAGGCGCGGCGTCACTGCAAGGCGGTTGAAGCGGTGACCACGGAAGGCCACGACGTCGCTGACGCCCTGATCGCGGCGGCGGGCGCCCTGGGCGCGGACCACATCGTCGTGGGTACGGGAGACCGCAAGGGTTTGGTCAACTGGCTGATGGGCTCGACGGCCAAGGCCGTAGCCGCCCGGGCGCCCGTCAGCGTGACAATCGCCCGCTAGGCGGGTTCGGCCACCACGGCGGTGCCGTACGCCAGAACCTCGGTCACGCCAGGCATGATCTCGTTGGCGTCATAGCGCATGGCCAGGATGGCGTTGGCGCCCATCTCGCGCGCATGGGCGATCAGGTCGTCATAGGCTTCCTGACGGGCGGCCTCGGCCAGTTGGACATAGGCGCCGACCTTGCCGCCGATCATCGACTGCACCCCGCCGATGGCGTCGGAGATGACGTTGCGCGAACGCACGGTGATGCCGCGCACCACGCCCAGTTGGCGCACGATACGGTAACCGGCCAGGTCGTTGGTGGTCGCGACGATCATGGAAGTCTCCTCGGCTCAGCGGCGGTCTAGAACGGTGAAGGCGAAGGCGTGGTCATCCTTCTCGCCCGCTTCGTGCGGTTCGAACGCCGTGCGGACGAAGGCGGTTTCGTCGAAGGTCGGGAAGGCGGCGTCGCCTTGCGGTTCGGCTTCGACCTCCGTGATGTACAGGCGACGGGCGCGGGGCAGGGCGGCGGCGAAGATCGCCGTGCCGCCGATGACGCAAACCTCGTCGACGCCATCCTCTGCGGCCTGTTCGCGGGCGATGGAAAGCGCCTCGTCCAGGTTGGAACAGACTACCGCGCCCTTGGCCAGGCCTGACTCGGCGTAGGATTCATCCTTGGTCAGGATGATGTTCAAACGGCCAGGCAGGGGTTTCAGCGGCAGGCTTTCCCAGGTCTTGCGACCCATGATGCAGGGCTTGCCGATGGTGACGGCCTTGAAGCGCTGCAGGTCCGAGCGCAGTCGCCAGGGCAGGTCGCCGTCCCGACCGATGACGCCGTTCCTGGCGCGGGCGACGACGAGGGCGATGGTGGGAACAGCCAAGCTGATTGTCCGTTGTTGCGGGAACTTCACCTTCAAATGCCCTCGGAGCCCCGTGTGAACAAGTACGCCAAGCCCCTGATCGTCGGATTCATCGTCCTGCTGGTCGTTTCCTTTGTCGTCGGCTTCATGGGCGGAGCGGTCGGGGCTGATCTGGGGGTGTTGCCGATGATGGCGGGCCTGTTCGCGGGCGCCTTCACGGCCTACATCATGGCCAACCTTGCGGGGAACCGGGCCGGCGTCGCCGCATCCGACGCCGAGCGCGCCGACATCGCCAGCCTGACGCCGCCTTCGGGCAAGGCTCTGGTCATCGTCTATCGCGAAGGGTTTGTGGCTATGGCGGCGGGAATGAACCTGGCGCTTGACCGCCGGGAGTTCGCCCAGATCAAGGGCGGCAAGTTCACCGCTATTGCGGTGGATCCGGGCGAGCATGAACTGTCGGCCGGATTCGGCGGTCTGGCGGGGCCGCAGAACAATGCCGCGACCGTCAGCTTCGTGGCGCGTGAAGGCATGGTCTTCGCCTATCGGGCCACGGTGTCGATGGGCGCGGTCAAGAACAGCGTGGTGCTCGTGCCCGCGCCCGAAGACAAGGATGCGCTCAGCGCCCGGCTGGCGCGGATGCCGATGACAGCGCCGGACAGCGCCGTCTCGACCTGATCAGGCGTCCGGCTCGAGCAGTTTCAGGCGGAAGAACAAGCCGCCGATCACGGCGCCGATCGCGGGTGCGACGAAGAAGACCCAGACCTGGCTCAGCGCCTGTCCGCCCGCCAGCAGCGCGGGGCCGAAGCTGCGGGCCGGGTTGACCGACACGCCCGTCACTTGGATGCCGACGATGTGGATGACCGCCAGGGTGATGCCGATGGCCACGCCCGCGAAGGCGCCGTGACCCTTGGCGCCGGTCACGCCCAGGATGGCGATCAGGAAGATGGTGGTCGCCACGATCTCGAACGTCAGCGCCGCCTGCAGGCCGTACCCGCCCGGCGATCCCGCATCGAAGCCGTTCTGGCCCAGATTGGCGAAACCCGTCTTGGCGATCGCGCCCAGAATGGCCGCGGCGATGATCGCGCCGATGAATTGGGCGATCCAATAGAGGATCATGTCTTTCGCGCTCATCCGTCCTGCGGCGAAGACGCCCAGGCTGACGGCCGGGTTAATGTGACACCCTGAGATGGGGCCTATGCCGTAGGCCATGGCGATGAGGGCGAAGCCGAAGGCCAGGGCGATGCCCAACTGCCCCACGTGATCGAATCCGCCCAGCACGGCTGCGCCGCACCCGAAAAGCACAAGAACAAGCGTGCCGACCAGTTCGGCGGCGAACTTCTTGACCATGGAACCCTCCCGTTTCCTGTCACCGCTTCGAAGCGGATCGACGGAGGGTGCGCTCGAATCGACAGGTTCGCCAGTCGGCGTTACTCGAGTTTACGTTTCGGCCTTCAGCCAGCGCAGCCACTTGCGCTCCATCGCAGCGTTCAGGTCCACGCCGGCCCGGTCGCAATAGATCAGCAGCATGCCCAGGACGTCCGCAGCCTCATCGGCCAGAGCCTGGGCGTTGGCGGCGCCGCGTGCGCGGGAGGTCAGGCGCAGGTGCTCGGCGGTCAGTTCGCCCAGTTCCTCCTGCAACTTCAGCAAGGCCCAGTCGCGGTCACGGTCGATGGCGTGCTCACGCGCATAGATGTCGGAGATGCGGAGGACGTCCGCCTGAAGTTCGGAGAGTTTCATGAAGAGGCGCCGCGTCAGACCGCGACGGCGGCCTTGATGTGCGGCCAGGATTGATAGTCGTTCACCACGAAATCGGACAGCTCGAAGCCGAACAGATCGTCTTTGTCCGCCACCGTCAGGGTGGGCAGGGGCAGGGGGGCGCGGCTCAGTTGCAGCTCTGCCTGCTCCAGGTGGTTCAGATACAGGTGGGCGTCGCCGAAGGTGTGGACGAAGTCGCCCGGCTCCAGCCCCACGACCCTGGCCAGCATGTGCGTGAGCAGGGCGTAGGAGGCGATGTTGAAGGGCACGCCCAGGAAGACGTCCGCCGAGCGTTGATATAGCTGGCAGCTCAGCTTTCCGTCGGCGACGAAGAATTGGAACAGGCAGTGACAGGGCGGCAGGGCCATGTCGTCGACATCGGCCGGATTCCAGGCGCTGACGATGTGGCGACGGCTGTTGGGATTAGTTTTCAGGCCGTGGACCAACTTCTGGATCTGGTCGATGCTCGCGCCGTTCGGGGCGGCCCAGGAGCGCCACTGCTTGCCGTACACGGGGCCCAGGTCGCCGTTCGCATCGGCCCATTCATCCCAGATGCTGACGCCGTTGTCCTTCAGCCAGGCGATGTTGGTCTCGCCGCGCAGGAACCACAGCAGCTCGACGAAGATCGACCGCGTGTGCAGTTTCTTCGTCGTCAGCAGGGGGAAGCCCTTGGATAGGTCGAAGCGCATCTGACGGCCGAAGACGCCCAGCGTTCCCGTGCCGGTGCGGTCGTCGCGTCGCACGCCGTTGTCGAGGATGTCCCGCAACAGATTCAGATACTGCCATTCGGGATGATCGGCGGGAACGGCCGCCGTGCGGGCTTCAAGATCAGCAAGGGCAGCTTGGGCGTTCATGATTCGCATTGTGCATGAAATGCACACGTTGAAACGGTACGAAGAGGCCTGACCTGTGGGCGAAATGATCACAAATAGGTACGCCCGCCATGGAACCTTGGCGGGCGTACAATCAAGCTATTGATTTAGGATCAGGTTCCGGGCGCGAGGCGTTCGTTCTGGACCCAGCCGACGTTGTCGTTGTCGTCCATCACCTCCCACCAGGCGCCGTCCCGGTTGCCGGTCGGATAGAGGCGCAGGCCGACTGGAAGGGCGCGTACGACCGAGCCGCCGTTGGGCGTCGAGCGCAGGGTCGCTGCCTGCTGGACGGTATAGGTCTGGATCGGGGCCTCCTGGGCCGCGGAGCCGCCTTCCAGGCCGCCCATCTGGGTCACCATGTCGGTGTAGGCCTGGATGAACGACTGGGCCACGATGCGGCCGATCTCGGTGTTTTCATAGCTGCCGCCCCCCAGGGCGCCTGCGCCGAATCCGCCCGCGCCCAGGCCCCAGCTCATGTCGCGTTTGGAGGCGTAGCCTTCGGTGACCAACTGGGTTTCCGAAGTGCGGACATTGGTCAGCGACAGGACGGTGTTGGCTTCCATGTTGCGCGTGCGCAGGCCGCCGACGATTGCGCCGGCGCG
>DGIZ01000039.1 GCA_002386585.1 Brevundimonas sp. UBA4609
GCTTCCGCGGGGATGAGCGGAATTTTCAGTCCTCGCCGACCATGGAGGTCCACGGGTCGACGCGGCCCGCCTCGACCTCGGCGACCTTTACCGCCGGCCAGCCGATGCTGCTGTTCGCCGACACGCGCCACGCAGCCGACACGAAGTCGCGCAGCTCCGAAGCCCCGGCCGCCAGCCGCTCGTTGACGAAGACCGCGCCGCGCGGGTCCGTGTCCTTGAACGCGCCCGCCTTCTCCATCCGATAGAAGGGGATCACCGTCGCCAGCGTCGCATTCAGGTGCGAGGCCGTGCGGGCGCGCAGGTCGAAGCCCTCGACGTTCGGCGGCGTCATGGCCGCTTCCACCGCCTCCAGACGCAGCGTCCGGCTGGTGAAGGCGCCCTCGAAATCGCCATGCGTGCGGCGCGACTTGGTGAAGCCTTCGGGGTTCGTCTCGCCCGCCCAACCGTTGAAATGGATGGTCGTGTGGTGCGGCTGGGCCGCGTCGCCGACAAAGTGGCTCAGCACCCCGATGTCGCGCAGGATCAACTGCTCGCGGCGTTCGCGGTCGGCGCGATACCAGGCCTGTTTGGCCAGGTCCGGCTCGCGCGCCTCGGCGGCGCTCAGCACGCGCCAATAGGCGAAGTCGCGCTCCAGATTCTGCCAGGCGTCCATGATGGCGTAGGGCAGGTAGCCTGCCTTATCCACGTCCAGACCCGCGCGGATCAGGGCGGCGTCGTATTCCGATTTCAGGCGCGGCAGGTCGGCCATGGTCATGCCGCGCGCGTCCATCACCCGGCCCTGATCGTCCATGTCGACGAAGTGGGCGGTGTCGCGCTCGCGGTCGTGCGGCTGGCCCGCGCCCTTCCAGCGATCCGGTTCGCGCGAATATTCGCCGACGTCGGCGGCGGCCCCGGCGGTGCGCAGGAAGGCGGGCAGGTCGCCCGGCAGGTGGCGCATCGCCGCCACGCCGATCACCCGGTGGCCCGAACTGCCCCAGGCCTCGACCTGAACGGCGGGCGCCGCGACCAGCATCAGGGCGGCGGCGGAAATCATCAGTCGTTTGACTTGTCGGTTCATGAGACGGCGCCGTCGGAAATTTCAGAAGGGGAAACGACCGCTTATCGCATTCCCGCGCGCGCCTCCACCCGCCGCCCTCGCCCGGAGGAACGCCGATCACGCACCCGTTATCTTGGCTAGTTCACCAGCTCTTCTTGCCAATAAAGTGTTAGCGCCGATGATCAAGTCATTAACGATCAAGGCAAGCGCAGAAGTATAGAAATGAAATAGGTCGAATATTTTACATATATAGTCTACCCGACCCGACACAGACCGGCGATAGACTGGCCCCATTCGCGCCTCATCCATTACCGATACAGCGACTGATCTCATTTGCCGCAATTACGCCGCAATTGGCCGCCAGAAACTCGCCGCCGGCGCGTGTTGGGACCGGTGCTTCCACGAGTTTGATCGATGTTGAGCACGGCCGCCGCGCTTGCCATGCTGTGGACCATGGCCTTCTCCGGGTCCGGAGAGCCTGTCCCTTACGAAACGGCCGTCGCCCGCGACGCCGCCATCGTAGAAGCCGCCGCGACGGCCTCCGGTTCCATCGATTCCGCCGAAACGGCGGACCTGTCGGCCGAACAGCTTGAGCTGATGGCCGGCGATCCCGACTGGCGCGCCTCGGCCCGCCTCTATCACGCCGGCGGCGGCGGAGCGACCGGCAACGATTCCCTGGGCTGCCGCCCGATTCCGATGCGCACGGTCGCGGTCGACCCGCGCATCATCCCGCGCCGCACCAAGCTGTTCATCCGCGAGACGGTCGGCCTGCGCATGGCCGACGGCACGGTCCACGACGGCTACTGGTACGCCTCGGACACCGGCGGCGCGATCAAGGGTGCCAAGATCGACCTCTACACCGGCCATGGCCGCGCCTCGATGCGCCCGGCCATGAGCCTGAACATGAAGACGCTGACCATCGCCGACGCGGGCGATTTCGACGGCTGCCCCCCGGCGTGGGAGACCGCCTCGAACTGAGGCTTTCAGCCTGACGACAAAAAAGGGCGGCCGGATCGAACCGGCCGCCCTTTTTTCTTTGGACCTCGGCCCGCCTTCAGAACTTCCGCTTGCCGCTGACCGTCTCGAAAAACAGGCGGAAGTCGCCCATCAGACTCCACAGCGGATATTTGAATGTCGCGGGCCGGTTCTTCTCGAAGAAGAAATGCCCCACCCAGGCGAAGCCGTAGCCGACCACAGGCATGGCCAGCAGCCACCAAGGGTTCAGGGTGAAGCAGAACGCCAGAAAGGCCGCGATCACCAGTCCCGTCCCGACCACATGGATGCGGCGGCACGTCCGGTTGGAATGCTCATGGATATAATAGGGGTAGAAGGCCTCGAACGAGGCGTACCGCCCTTGGGGTTGCTCGATGCTCATGACCCCAGCCTGCCCCCGGATCGCGCCGGGAGCAAGTCGCTCGCCCCGGCCGCACCGCTCATCCCCGCGGAGGCGGGGACCCAGTGCTTTGGCCGAAAGCGCGCGGATAGCCGCTCTGAACGATGAGCGCGTGGCTCTTGCTGGGTCCCCGCCTCCGCGGGGATGAGCGGATGGTTAAGCCCGCTTGCCCTTCGGCCCCTTGGCGAAGGGCTTGCCGCCGCCCTTGAAGTCCGGCTTGCCCTTGAAGCCCGCCTTGGGCGTGAAGGGCTTCTTGTCGCCCTTGTCCTTGAAGCCCGGCTTCTTGTTGAAGCCGCCCTCGCCCGGCGCCGCATCGGTGCGGGGCGCATAGGGCTTCTTCTTGAAGGGACGCTCGCCATCGGCGCTGCGGCCCGCGTCGCCGTCCGGGCTCCACGGCTTCTTCTTGAACGGCGGGCGGCCCTGACCGTCCTCGTCGCGGCGGAAGGGCTTCTTGGCGAAGGGGCGAGCCTCGCCGTCCTTCTCGAACTTGCGGTTGCGGGCGCCCTTCATCGAACCGGGCGTCGGCGCCTCGGACGGGGTGATCCTCGCCTCTTCCTTGCTCTGGGCCGCCGCCGCGCGGAAGGCGTCGGCGTGGGTCAGGGCGACCTCGAAGCGCGTCTCTTCGGGGAAGGTGCGGATCGAGCCGATCTGCTGTTTCGTGATGCCGCCGATGCGGCAGATCAGCGGGATCAGCCATTTGGGATCGGCGTTGCGGTTGCGGCCGATGTCCAGACGGAACCAGCTGACTTCGTCCGGCTGCAGGCGGTCGCCCGGCCACGGCGCGGGGGCGTAGTCGTCGCCGCCCGCCGCGTCACGATCCTTGCGCTGACGACGCTGCGGCCCTTCGCCCGGATCGGTCAGGTCTTCCGGCGCCGGCAGGTCCTTGCGCAGCAGCACCAGCAGGGCGCGGGCCAAATCGTCCGGCGTACGCTCCTTGACCAGCGTCGCGATCAGACCCGCATCCTCGTCCGCGCCTTCCTCGGCGAAGACGGGGGCGGCCAGCAGGCGCTGTTCGTCCTGGGCGCGGATCTCCTCGGCGGTCGGAGCGCCGGACCAGACGGCCTCGACCCCGGCCGAGCCCAGCAGCATCTCGGCCTTGCGGCGACGGCTGTGCGGGACCAGCAGGACCGAAATCCCCTTCTTGCCCGCCCGCCCGGTACGGCCCGAGCGGTGCAGCATGGTCGCCTTGTTGATCGGCAGTTCGGCGTGGATCACCAGCCCCAGATCGGGCAGGTCCAGACCGCGCGCGGCCACGTCGGTGGCGACGCAGACGCGGGCGCGGCGATCGCGCAGGGCCTGCAGCGCCTCATTGCGCTCGCGCTGACCCATCTCGCCCGACAGAGCCACCGAGGCGAAGCCCCGCTCGACCAGCGAGGCCTGAAGGTGACGCACGGAATCCCGCGTCGAGCAGAACACCAGCACCCCCGGCGCCTCGAAATAGCGCAGGACGTTAACCACGGCCCGCTCGATCTCGTTCGGCGCGATGCGCATGGCGCGGTATTCGATGTCGTTGTGCGGCTGGCTGCGGTCGACGGTGTCGATGCGCACCGCGTCCTTCTGATAGCGCTTGGCCATGATCGCGATGTCGCGGGCGATGGTGGCCGAGAACAGCAGGGTTCGGCGCTCTTCCGGCGCCTGATCGAGGATGTATTCCAGATCCTCGCGGAAGCCCATGTCCAGCATCTCGTCGGCTTCATCCAGCACGACGACGCGGGCGGCCGACAGGTCCAGCGCCCCACGGTCGATGTGGTCCTTCAGACGGCCGGGCGTGCCGACGACGACGTGGGCGCCGTGGTTCAGGGCGCGGGCTTCCTTGCGCGCGTCCATGCCGCCGACGCAGGTGACGATCTTGGCGCCCGCCTCGGCGTACAGCCACTCCAGCTCGGCCGCGACCTGCAGCGCCAGTTCACGCGTCGGGGCGATGGCCAGCATCAGCGGCGTATCCGGCTGACCGAACCGCTCGTCCTCGCCCAACAGGGTCGGCGCCGCCGCCAGACCAAAGGCCACCGTCTTGCCCGATCCGGTCTGGGCCGAGACCAGCAGATCCGCCTCGCCATGGCCTTCCAGCACGGCCGCCTGGACCGGCGTGGGCTCAAGATAGCCCTTGTTCAGCAAGGCGCGGTCAAGCGCGGGATGGATCGCGGGAAAGGGCATGAAGGGCCTGGAAATTCAGATGAGGCGACCGTTAAACGGCCGCGCCCGGCGAGGCGTCACAGCCTGCCGGGCGTCGGGGAAGGCGCTCCCTATACACGAATAAGGGCCGCGGTGGGGCCGAATCGCACAAATCGACCGCCGTTCACCACGTCCGTTGATCGGGCGTTGACCACGCAGGCGCGATGCTGGCCGGGTTCAGACCTCCGTCCGTCGAAGGATCATCCATGATCTCGCCGCTCAGCACCGCCGCCGCCGGGATGCAGGCCGCCTCGGCCCGGCTCGAGGACAGCGCCCGCCGCGTCGCCACAGGCCGGATGGACGACTACGCCGTCGAGGCGGTCGAGCAGATCCGCGCCAAGAGCGAGTTCTCGGCCAACGCCGCCGTCGCCCGCACGGCGGATGAGATGACGGGAACCCTGCTGGATATTCTGGTCTAGGCCTCTATCCCGCCTTCTCCGGCAGGTGGAAGAAGTCGACGAACCGCTCGAACACCGCCCGATCGCCCTCGATCGTCATGGCCCCCTCGCCTTCCAGCGCTTCCAGCGGGACCTTGCCGTAAACGGCGGCCGCGACCGCCTGGGCCGGGGCGCGCACCACGACGTCGCAGGCCTCGACCTCGCCGCGCATGGCGTCGATGACGCCGTCGGCCACGCTGACGACCATCCGGTCCTCGCCCACGGCGAAGCCCAGCCGCATGGCGGCGCCCCCGGTCCGCGCGGGATCGAACATGGTCTTGAACGACAGCATGATGGAGACGGCGCTGATCGGCAGCGTCGGGTCGTGCTGGGGCGAGCGCGCGGCCCAGCGGCCCAGCACCATGAAGACCGGCTCGATCTCATAGCCCCAGTCGGTCAGTTCATAGACCTGGACCGAGGCGGGCGGCGGCAGCTTGCGGCGGCGGACGACGCCCGAAGCCTCCAGCCCCTCCAAGCGTTGAGTCAGCACATTGGCCGACAGGCCGCACAGGTCTTTTCGCAGGTCGCTGAAACGGCGCGGCCCCATCATGAGTTCTCTGATGACCAGCAGGGCCCACCGCTCGCCCACCAGGTCCAGCCCGTGCGCCGCGCCGCAGGCGTCGTGATAGCGCCGGGATCGGGATTCGGACTTGGTGGTTACTTTTTCTAACTTCATGGTTGACTAACATAACATCAAGGCGCAGAACGACCAACATCATAGGGCAGGCCGTCCGGGGAGGGAGGGCCGCGCAAGGGAGGACAACCGCCGATGCCCAAGCTGATCTTCATCAACCTGCCCGTCGCCGACCTGGCGCGCTCCGTCGCCTTCTATGAGGCGGTGGGGGCGAAGAAGAACCCGATGTTCTCGGACGAGACGGCGGCCTGCATGGTCTTTTCCGACACCATCCACGCCATGCTGCTGACGCATGAGAAGTGGGCTGCCTTCACCGACCGCGCCATCCCCGACGCCCACAAGACGGCCCAGGTGCTGATCTGCGTGTCGGAGGACAGCAAGGAAGGCGTCGACGCCGTCGTCGATCGCGCGGCCAAGGGCGGCGGCCAGGCCGACCCCAGCGCCAAACAGGACTACGGCTTCATGTACGGCCGCAGCTACGCCGACCCCGACGGCCACATCTGGGAGATCATGTGGATGGACCCGGAAGCCGCCGCCCAGGGGCCGGAAGCCTTCGCCTCCCAGGTCGGCGGGGGCTGAGTCATGAGCGACCTCTACGAACTCAGCGTCAGCCGCTTCATCAAGGCCCCGCCCGAGACGGTGTGGCGGGCCTGGACCCGACACGGGACCGAATGGTTCACCCCCCGGCCGTGGACGACGGTCTCGGTCGACTACGACCTGCGCCCCGGCGGCCGCGCCGACATAGTCATGCAGTCGCCCGAGGGCGAGCGGCATGAGTATCGCGGCGTGGTGCTGGAGGTGGAGCCGGAGCGCCGCCTGGCCACCACCAGCGCCCTCGTCGAGGGCTGGGTCCCGCAGGCGGGCGACATGAACTTCGTCCGCATCGACACCTTCGAGCCCGAGGGCGACGGCACGCGCTACACCGCCCGCGCCCGCCACTGGGACGAGAAGGCCATGCTGGCCCACCGCGACATGGGCTTCGAGCCCGGCTGGGGCGCCGCCGCCGACCAGCTGGCCCAGGTCGCCGAGAACCTCACCCCGCAGGAGAGCGCGTCATGAGCGACAAGATCATTCCCTGTATCTGGTACGACCTCGGCCAGGCGAAGAAGGCGGCCGAGTTCTACGTCTCGCTCGGCCTGCCCGACAGCCGCATCGACCGCGTCGTCGCCAGCCCCGCCGACAATCCGTCCAGCCCGGCCGGGTCGGAACTGGTGGTCGAGTTCACCCTCGCCGGACAGCGCTACGTCGGGCTGAACGGCGGCCCGACCTTCCCCCAGACCGAGGCCGTGTCGTTCATGATCATGACCGACGACCAGGCCGAGACCGACCGTCTGTGGGACGCCATCGTCGGCGCCGGCGGGGCCGAAAGCGCCTGCGGCTGGTGCAAGGATCGCTGGGGCGTGAACTGGCAGATCACCCCTCGCCGCCTGATGGCCTTCTACGACGACCCCAACCCCGCCCGCGCCAAGGCCGCCTTCGAGGCCATGATGACGATGCACAAGATCGACATCGCCGCCATCGAGGCCGCCGCTGATGCGGCTTCTTCCTAGTGGGCTGCGGTCAGAAGGCTCCGCCTTCTCGACCCGACGCGGCCTGAGACCCGACGCGACCTGAACTGTCGCTTTCCACCAAGACTGAGGCTGCGCCTGCCCCGACTATCCGCCCCCCGCCCCTCAAACAGCGAGCCGCCGCGCGGCGAGCGATAGGGGCCAAACCTCCGAAGGAGAACCACGATGAGCTACGTCACAGGCTTCCTGACCCCCGTAAAGGCCGAGAACAAGGACCGCTACGTCGAGTCCGCCCGCGTCGCCTGGCCGCTGTTCAAGGGCTACGGCGCCCTGGCCCATGTCGAGACCTGGGGCGTCGACGTGCCCGACGGCAAGGTCACCAGCTTCCCCATGGCGGTGAAGCTGGAGGACGGCGAGGTCGTCGTCTTCTCCTGGCTGATCTGGCCCGACAAGAAGACCGCCGATGACGCCTGGGCCAAGATGCAGGACGACCCCGCCATGGCGAACATGGACATGCCCTTCGACGGCAAGCGCATGATGTGGGGCGGCTTCGAAACCGTCTTCGACGAGCGCAGCTGACAAACCGCCGGGGTCGGTCGCGCACCGGCCCCGACGTCTGCGCCTATGCGCCGCCATGCGCGACGCCCGGCTTCGCCTTGTGGGCGCGCAGGCAGGCAGCGACGCTGAGCGCCGCCAGAACGAAGGCCAGCGCCTCCATCGCCGTCGGCAGGCGTCGCTCCCAGCCGAAGCCGTAGATCAGGGCGAACAGGGTCTCGAACAGGATCATCTGGCCGACCAGGGTCAGCGGCAGCAGCCGGCTCATCCGGTTCCACAGGTTGTTGCCGACGATCGAGGCCAGCACGGCCACGCCGACCGAGACTCCCGCCAGCCTCATCCAGTCCGCCGCCTCATGCTGCGCGCCCGAAGCGGTCAACAGGGCGACCGGCAGAAGCAGCAGGCTTTGCGCCCCGGTGACGACGCCGGTCAGCAGATTCCAGTCGTGGGCGGACACCGCCTCCAGTTGGCGAAGCCGCCGTGCGTTCTGAACCGCGAAAAAGGTCCATGAGGCCAGGGCGCCGACCGCGCAGGCGAAGCCTCTAAATCGCGTCATGTGCGAGGTCTCGGCCGGCGCCGCCAGGGCCTGCCAGCCGATGCAGACCGCCCCGGCGATGCAGAGCAGCAAGGGCAGATGCAGCTGCTTCAGCGGCGCCGCGCCGTGATCGCGGCTGCCGATGATGGTCACCGCCACCGGCAGGAAGCCGATGACCAGGGAGGTCATGGCGATGCCGCCCGTCTGCACGGCCCCCGACAGCAGGATGTAGTAGAGGGTGTTGCCGGTAAGGGCGAGCCAGAACAGGTTCAGCCAGTCGCGCCGTCCGATCCGCGCCGTCACCGCCGCCCACTGCGGCGCCAGCAACGCCCAGGCGATCAGGCCATAGGCGAGGTAGCGTCCCACCGTCAGCTGCAGGGGATTGAAGTCCCGCGCCAGCTCGGGCGCCAGGAAGACCAGCCCCCACAGCGCGCCCGCGCCGATGCCGCAGGCGACGCCGAGCGCCGTCCGGTTGTTTCGACCCTGCCCGATGATTTGCGCCGTCATTTCCAGTTCCCGCTTGGCTTGGCGGCGAGCTATACCAAGGGGCGGACGGGGCGTTTCCTCTCGATCACAGGCCCAAACGCAACAAAAACTCGCGCAAAAAAGACCGCTGATGGCCGCACGACCCGCTTCTCCACAACGCTCGCTGGACAGCTTTGATCGCGCGATCCTGCGCATCGTCCAGCGCGACGCGCGGACGCCGCAACGCGCCATCGCCGAAGCCGTCAATCTGTCCGCCGCCGCCGTTCAGCGACGGATCGCGGCCATGGAGGCCAGCGGCGTCATCCGCCGCAACGTCGCCCTGGTGGACCCGAAGTCGATCCCCCTGACCATCACCTCCATCGTCGAGGTCTATCTGCAGGACGAGCGGGCCGAGACGGTCCAGAACGCCAAGGCCCGCTTCCTGGCCGAACCTGAGGTGCAGCAGTGCTACTACGTCACCGGCGGCACCAGCTTCATCCTGATCGTCGTCACCACCGACATGGCGGCCTATGAGGCGCTGACGAAGCGGCTGTTCGAAGAGAACGACAGCATCAACCGCTTCCGCTCCCTGATCGCCCTGGACCGTGTGAAGACGGACGCCTCGCTGATCATCCCCTGAAGTCCCGTCGCAGCGCCCCAGACGCAGCGCCCCAGAACGAAAAACGCCGGCGAGATCGGAACCTCGCCGGCGCAAATCTTCGGACGATCAGATCGATCAGCTGTCCAGGAAGCTCCGCAGCTTCCGCGACCGCGAGGGGTGCTTCAGCTTGCGCAGGGCCTTGGCCTCGATCTGACGGATGCGTTCGCGCGTGACCGAGAACTGCTGGCCGACCTCTTCCAGGGTGTGGTCGGTGTTCATGCCGATGCCGAAGCGCATCCGCAGCACGCGTTCCTCGCGCGGGGTCAGCGACGCGAGCACTCGCGTCGTTGTTTCACGGAGATTGCTCTGGATGGCGGCGTCGATCGGCAGGACGGCGTTCTTGTCCTCGATGAAGTCACCCAGGTGGCTGTCTTCCTCGTCGCCGATGGGGGTCTCGAGGCTGATCGGCTCCTTGGCGATCTTCAGCACCTTGCGGACCTTTTCCAGCGGCATGGCCAGGCGTTCGGCCAGCTCTTCCGGGGTCGCCTCGCGGCCGATCTCGTGCAGCATCTGGCGCTGGGTGCGGACGATCTTGTTGATCGTCTCGATCATGTGCACCGGGATGCGGATGGTGCGCGCCTGGTCGGCGATCGAGCGGGTGATCGCCTGACGGATCCACCAGGTGGCGTAGGTCGAGAACTTGTAGCCGCGACGGTACTCGAACTTGTCGACCGCCTTCATCAGGCCGATATTGCCCTCCTGGATCAGGTCCAGGAACTGCAGGCCGCGGTTGGTGTACTTCTTGGCGATGGAGATGACCAAGCGCAGATTGGCCTCGACCATTTCCTTCTTGGCCTGACGGGCCTCGCGCTCGCCCTTCTGCACCATCTGGACGATGCGTCGATAGTCGTCGATCGGCACGCCCGCCTCGGTGGCGACGGCGGCGATGTGGGCGCGGATGTCGGCGATCTGGGTCGCCTCGTTCTCGCTGAACTTGGTCCAGCGGACGCCCATCTCCTTGACGCGTTCGGCCCAGGTCGGGTCCATCTCCGAGCCGAAATAGGCCTTGAGGAATTCGGGCCGCGAGATGCCGTAGCCGTCGGCCAGGCGCAGCAGCCGGCCTTCCTGACCGATCAGACGCTTGTTGATGGCGTACAACTGGTCGACCAGCGCCTCGATCCGGGCGTTGTTCAGCTTCATCGTCTTCAGACGATCCGAGATCGCCGTCGACAGGGCCTCATAGGTCTTCTGGTCCTTGGCGGTGAGGACTTCGCCCTTCAGGCGCGCCTCGACCAGCTTGTCCTGCAGCTTGCGGAACTCGCCGAAGTCCGAGGCGATCGCGTCCAGCACCTCCATGACGCCGTCGCGCAGCTCGGCTTCCAGCGCCGAGATCGACATGGCGCCGCCGTCGTCGAAGTCCTCGTCGTCGTCCTCCTCGCCGTCGCCGTCCGGCTCGCCGGTCGGCTGGGCCGGGGCGGGCTGGTTATGCGGCAGGGACGAAGGGTTCAGGATGCCGTAGGTGGCGTCCAGATCGATCACTTCGCGCAGCAGGATGCGGTTGTTGGCCAGTTCGTCGCGCCACACCATGATGGCCTCGAACGTCAGGGCGCTTTCGCACAGGCCCGAGATCATGGCGTCGCGGCCGGCCTCGATGCGCTTGGCGATGGCGATCTCGCCCTCGCGGCTCAGCAGCTCGACCGTGCCCATTTCGCGCAGATACATCCGCACGGGGTCGTCGGTGCGGTCATAGGCGGACTTGGCGGGCGTCTCGGCGACCGAGGTCTCGGCGGCGGCGGCCACGTCGGTGCCGGTCGCCTCGGCGGCGTCCTCTTCGGCTTCGACGACGTTGACGCCCATCTCCGACAGCATGGCCAGGATGTCTTCGATCTGGTCCGGCGTGACTTCCTCGGACGGCAGGACCTTGTTCAGCTCCTCCATCGTCACATAGCCGCGCGTCTTCGCCTGGCGGATGAATTTCTTCACCCCGGCGTCGGTGAGATCGAGCAGGGGCCCGTCGGTGTTGGTTTCGGCGTCCTGCGTCTCGGTCTGCGCGCTCATTCAGTCTGTCTCCACGGCCGGCGGGGGGTGATCAGGCCCCTGCGGCGAAAATACAACGCCCGACGACTTCGTTGGTTACGAAGAAGTCGAGTCTTCCCAAATCGTTCCGGTCTTGATGGCCCGCCGCAAAGCATCGCGCTCGGCCTTCACCAGAGCGAAAGCCGAGTTATCGAAAGCCTTGTGGGCCTCCGACTTCGCCGACGCGAGCGCCTCGTCCAACGCCGCTGCGCGGGTCAGAGCGTCGAACGCCTGCGACCACCGGGTCCTCGCCTCGCCGAGGGGCTTGTCTGTAGCCAGGAATGGCGCGCCGGACTTCGCCGCCGCCTTCTCGACCTCGCGCAACATGGCGTCATGACCCGATTGGGCCAGATGGCGGCGCAGGGCGGCGGAGTCAAGGGTCCGGCCCGAGAAACGCAGCCGCACCATCTCCTGCGCCAGCCCGTCCAGGGCCGGATCGCCGAAACCGTAGCGCGCCACCGCCTCCATGTGGTCGTCCAGCCGCTCCGGGTCGTCCAGCGCCCCGTGCGCCAGGGCGGCGGCGATCGGCTCGACCGATCGGAACAGGGCCTGCATGGCCTGGGCGCCCTCGACCGTCTGCCCCTGCAGCGGCGGCGGCCCGCGCC
>DGIZ01000247.1:0-14287 GCA_002386585.1 Brevundimonas sp. UBA4609
GGCGTTCACTCGTGCGGTGCGGCGGCTCCAGAGCTCCAGATTCTGGCTGAACGACAGGCTGAGGTCGCCGTTGTCGAATCCGGAATAGGGGCCGGAGCCGGCGACGTTCTCAAGGTCGACGGACAGGTTCGGATTGGGGCAGACGCGGGCCTGACGGACGCGCGCTTCGGCGGCGTCGCTCAGAGCCTCGGCTTCGACGGCGACGGGGGTCTGGCCCAGTCGGGCGAGCAGTTCGCCATAGGCGGGCGCGGGATCAGCCCACGCCGGGGCGGCGCCGAAAACGGCGGCCACGGCGAGCGCGCAGCCGGCCGCCAGACGCGGCCGACGACGATGTGTCGGAGACATGGTTCATTTCCAGAGATGATCAGAAGAAGGGCGCGCGAAGGCGCAGGCTTCCGATCAGCCTCTGGGGGGCCGCATCAGTCCGTCGGCGACAAAGGACACGGCGCCGTCGTCACGCAGGAGATAGCGGCTGGCGGCGGCTGCGGGCTTGGCGATCTGCATATCGCCGCAAGCCTGGGGTTCGCCGGGATGGTGGCAGTGGCCGTGTATGTCTCCGCCCACGTCGCCAGGGACGTGCTCGGCGCCGTCCTGGGCGTGGTCTTCGGTCAGAATCTGATACGCGACGAGGGAGTCTGGGGCGCAGGCCGCCGCGTCGGCTGCAGGCGCGATCACCAGGGCGGCGATGATCAGCGTCAGCGCCGCAAACAGGTTCGCCAATGTCATCACCGACCGAGGCATGGCCGTCTAGGTAGGAGGCGGTCCGATCCAAGGCAATCTGTTATAAGGTTCACGGGATAAGGCGACTTTACGACGGTCTCGCCGACGCTGGCGCGGGGGAGAGCCCCCGGCGTTTCAAGGCGCAGCCTTGCCGTCTGGCCTCGGCCATGAAAGAAGTCGTCGTGTCATATATATTATACGATAGATTCTATGACGTTCCTTCCTCCCGCCGCCGCCCCCATCACCGCAGATGAACGCAGCGCGCGCATCCAGGCCCTGGCGGCGCGTCTGAAGGCCGAAGGTCTGTCCGCCCTGCTGGTCGGGCCGACGACGTCCCTGCGCTACTATACGGGGCTGGACTGGCATCCGTCAGAGCGGCTGACGGGAGCTCTGATCCACGCCGACGGGCGGGTGGAATACATCTGCCCTCGCTTCGAGCTGGACAAGGTGGCGGGTCTGACGGCGGCGCCGAACGCGATCACCGGCGACATCCTGACCTGGGAAGAGGAGGAGAGCCCCTATGTCTTGGCGGCGGGGCGTCTGGCCGATGGCGGCGTCCTGGCGGTCGACGACCAGGCGGCGGCCTTCATCTGGCTGGGTCTGAGTCGGGCGTTGGGGGCGGATCGCGTGACGGACGGCGGCCCGCTGATCCTGGCCCAGCGCAGCCTCAAGTCACCCGCCGAGATCGCGCTTCTGACCCGCGCCAAGGCCATCACCCTGGAGGTCCAGCGCCGCACCCGCCGCTGGTTGAAGGTCGGCGTGCGCACGTCCGAGGTCATGGCCTTCATCGACGCCGAGCACCGCGCCCTGGGCGGGGAAGGGGGCTCCTGGTTCTGCCTGGTCTCCTTCGGCGACGACACCTGCCTGCCCCACGGAGGCGAGGGCGACCGCGCCCTGCAGACAGACGACGTGGTGCTGATCGATACGGGCACTCTGGTCGACGGCTATCACTCGGACATCACCCGCACCTATGTCTTCGGGGAACCGACCGAGGACTTCCGCCGCGTCTGGACGCACGAGAAGGAAGCCCAGGCCCGCGCCTTCGCAGCGGCTCGCCTCGGCGCGCCGTGCCACAGCGTCGATGACGCCGCGCGCGACTATCTGACCGGCCTCGGCTATGGCCCGGACTACCGCCTCCCGGGCCTGCCGCACCGCACCGGACACGGCATCGGACTGGACATCCATGAGGCGCCCAATCTGGTGCGCGGGGACGTCACGCCGCTGGCCCCCGGCATGTGTTTCTCCAACGAGCCGATGCTGGTCGTTCCGGGCCGGTTCGGCGTGCGTCTGGAAGACCACTTCTACATGACCGAGAGCGGACCGGTCTGGTTCACCGAGCCTTCGCACAGCCTGGACGATCCGTTCGGCGAGGGCGCCGCTGCATGAGGACGCCCCGGCGCTGGGCGATCGTCGGCGGCGGCCTGATCGGGACGGCGACGGCCCTCAGGCTTCAGGCGGCGGGTCTTGAGACGACGCTGATCGACCGGGGCGACGCCCGGCGCGGCGCCTCCTTCGGCAACATCGGCCATATCGCGGCCGAGCAGTGCGAGCCCATGCCCTCGCCCGCGACGCTGAAAAGCGCCTTCGGGCGGTTGTTCGCCTTTGGCGGGCCGCTGGACTTCCGCGCACGGGACGTCGCCCTGTGGGGGCCGTGGGCGTTGCGCTTTCTGGCGGCCTCGCGCCCGGTTGCGGCCGCGCATGGGGCCGAGGTTCTGGCGCGGCTGCTGGACGATCCTCTGGGCGCGTGGGCGCGACTGGCGGCGCTGGCCGAGGCGCCCGGCGACCTGATCCGCCCCACGGGCCACGCCGTCGTGTGGTCCACGCCCGAGGCGGCGCGGAAAGGTCTGGAGGCCTGGCGCGGGGCGCGCACGGGCAACGCCGCCTTTCGGCCCATGGAGGGCGAAGAACTGGCCGCCTACGACGCGGTGCTGAAGGCGCGCCCCGCGGGCGGCGTCCGCTTTACCGGCACGGGGCAGGTCAGCGAGCCCCAGCGCGTGCGCGACGCCCTGTCAGCGGCGTTCACAAGACAGGGCGGGACTGTAATTCAGGCCGACGTGCGCCGGCTGCGGCCCGTGGCTGACGGCGTCGACATCATTCTGGAGGACGGCGCGGTCGTCGACGCCGAGCGGGTGATCGTGGCGGCGGGCGCCTGGTCGGCCGAGCTTCTGGCGCCGCTGGGCCTGACGGTTCCGCTGATCGGAGAGCGCGGCTATTCGGTCCAGTCCGCCCGGCATGAATGGCCGGAGGACCTGCCGCTGACGGTGTTCGAGGACCGGGCCCTGGTGGTGGCGCGTTTCAGCGGCGGCCTGCGCGCGTCCAGCCACGTCGAGTTCGGCGCGCCCTCCGCGCCGCCCGACCCGCGCAAATGGCGACGGATCGAGGCCCAGTTGCAGGCGCTGGGCGTCGTCTTCGCGCAGACGCCGGATCGCTGGTGCGGGCCGCGCCCGACCCTTGCGGACTATCTTCCGGCGATCGGCAGGCTGCAGGCGCACCCGGCGATCCATTACGCCTTCGGCCATCAGCACCTGGGCCTGACGCTGGCCGCCGTCACGGCGGAGACGATGGAAGGGCTCGCCCTGGGGCGGCCGGCGCCGGCGTGGCTGGACGCGCTGAGGATCGAGCGCTTCGCGCGCTAGGTCCCCGGCTGGATGTAGGGGATGGCCGAGAAGAATTCGCGCTCGTCTCCGCGCGGATCGTCGGCCTGACGCGACACGACATCAAACAGCATGGTCTGCCGCCTCGGCAGGTCGTAGCGCTCCCAGCGCGCCAGGCCGGCGTGGTTCGGGTCTCCATCCCGCGCCAGGGCGATGAAGGCGTCGCTCATCGCATCCGCCACCGTCTGAGCGCCGGGTTCCGAGGCGCCTGCGGCCACATTGTCGAACACCAGCGGAATGTCGGCGGTATGGAAGGCGCCCTTGCGCCCCGAAGCCATCGCGCCGGCGAAATCCAGTTGATAGACCCAGGCGGGGGCGCCGGCCTTCGCCCGCTCCTCGGCCTCGATCACAGCTCCGCGCCAGGACCGGCCGGCCGTGGTCGCGGCGATCAGGACCTGATCGGGCGACCAGTCGGGATGCATCCGACGATAGCCGGCGATCACGGCCTCGGGCGTGATGTCGATCCGCATGACGGCGGGCGTGATGCGATCGACCAGAGTGTCCCAGGTCAGGCCGACGTTGGCTGGATCGTCGCCCATGAAACCCAGGGTCTCTTCGCGGGTGTTGCCGATGATCATCGGAATGGTCAGGCCCTGCGGGGCCGCGTCCGGATAGAAGGGATGGCGCGGCAGGTGGCGGAAATCCAGGACGGGGCCGAAGTAGACGCCGCCGAAGCCCAGGACGGGATCCGCCTGCGTCTGCGCCTCGAGCAGTCGCTCGACCGGCAGGGTCGCGGCCTCTCGCGCCCGGTCGGGCGTCAGGCCCAGCGCCTTCAGCCAGGCCTCGGCGCGTACGGTGGCGTTGAGAGGGCCGGACGCGGTGACCTGCTGGCCGCTCATGGTGGCGGCGCGGTGGAACAGGCCTCGGGCCGCCGGCATGGCCATCAGGGTGGCGATCTTGGCGCCGCCGCCCGACTGTCCGAACAGCATGACGCGGTCGGGGTCGCCGCCGAAAGCCGCGATGTTGTCACGAACCCAACGCAGGGCCAGGATCAGATCCAACTGGCCGACGTTGCCTGAATCCTCGAACCCGTCGGCCAGACGCGCCAGATAGGCGTAGCCCAGGGCGTTCAGCCGATGGTTCAACGTGACCACCACGACGTCGCCGCGCGTGGCCAGGCGCGTTCCGTCGTAGAGCGCCGCCGATCCCGAGCCGCTCGAATAGCCGCCGCCGTGGATATAGACCATCACGGGGCGTCGTCCGGCGTCGACGCCGGGCGTCCACACGTTCAGGAACAGGCAGTCCTCGCTCTGGTTCGGCTCCCGCCCTCGCTGAGGGCTGGCGGCGCCGAAATCGCGAGCCAGCGCCGGATCGCGCCACGGCGTCGGCGGCTGAGGGGCCTGGAACCGGCGCGTCGGCGCGCCATAGCGGATGCCCTTGAAGACGTTTACGCCGCTGTGGCGCAGGCCCGTGACGGGCCCGGCGGTCGTATTCACGCGCGGGTCGCCCCGATCGGGCGCCATAGCCAGGCCAGACGTTGGAAACCCGGCAAGCGCCAGGGTTGAGAGGCAGGCCGCTCTTCGTGTGATCATCGTCGCTTCCCTCTAGGAAACCGGTATCATCACCCTATCAGGATAAACTTGACCAGCTCCAGAGTTGCGAAGAGACAAGGCTGCTCATCCATTCCCAGAGCTGGCTGCGAACTATCGAGGAGGCCGAAAGGTGAAGACCAACCGTGTGGCGATCGTGACGGGCGCCGCAGGCGGCATCGGCGAAGGCATCGCCGAGCGGCTCGCCAGGGACGGGTGCGCGGTTGCGCTTATCGATGTCGACGGCGACCGGTGCGCGGAAGCCGCCGCCCGGCTCGGCGCGTTCGGCCAGACGATGGCCGCCCAGGCCGACGTGAGCGATCCGCAAGCGGTGGCGAACGCCGTTGATCGCGTGGTCGAGCAATTCGGCGCGCCCACGATCCTGGTCAACAACGCGGGGTTTGCGCGCGACAAGCCCTTCGACCAGATGAGCCTGGAAGAGTGGGATCTCGTTCAGGGGGTGCATCTGCGCGGCTCCTTCCTGATGTCGCGCGCGGTCGTGCCCTATATGAAGGCGCAGCGCTGGGGACGGATCATCAACATCTCCAGCATCTCGGCGTCCGGCCATCCGGAACGCGCGAACTATTGCGCCGCCAAGGCGGGCGTGGAGGGCTTCGTGCGGTCTCTGGCCGTGGAGTTGGGGCCGCTGGGGATCACGGCCAATGCGGTGGCCCCCGGTCTGGTCGTGACCGCGATGACCCACGCCACCGCAGCCAGGCGCAAGCTTTCCCTGGAAGACCATCTGGCGGACACGGTGAGCCGCATTCCGGTGAAGCGCCCCGGCACGCCTGGAGACATCGCCCATGCCGTGGCCTATTTCGCCAGCGAGGAGGCCGGCTTCGTCACAGGTCAGGTGCTGACGGTGTCCGGAGGGGTGATCGTCTGACGTTTCTTTCGGGGGGCTTGTCGGCATTCCCGTGTGCTACTGGCGGCGCGCTCTCACCGCAGGGCTGTCGCCGACCTTAAGCATGTAACTGCCTACGGCGGCGCGACGAATTCTGACGGGCATGCCTTCTCGGGGGCGGAAGTTCAGCGCGGTCGTGTCCACCTGCCGCCATACGGAACCGTCCGCCAGGCGGAAGACCCAGCCGTCGCTCTGATTGGCGCTGACCAGAGTGGTCTCGACGGTCTCGAGCGCCGGCCCGCCGGACATCATATCGGGAAGGTTGGGAACGGCGAAGCCGAACAGGGCTCTGCGGGTTTCCTCAATGCGCGCGCGAGGCATGATGATGACTGCCCCGCTCTGCTCGGCGGCCCTTAGGTGGGCGGCTTCGCGGTCGAAACAGGCCAAGCGATCAAGGTCAGGCGTCACGGCGGAACAGGCCACGAGATTTTGGTACTCGGTGGAAACCCGCCTTTCCTGTGCGACCGGAGCGGTTGTTGCGCTCAATGCAACCAATGAAGCAAAAATATCCAAGAACAACGGCGATTTCCTAAATTATAATTTGCCGAAACGCGGTGAGGGTGGGTTTAATTTCTGACGCTCAGAAGGCTGTGGCGTGGCTTTTCTGCGACAATCCGGCAGGAGCGGGATCTAGGGCGGCGAAAATGTGAGGCTTTTGTGGCGGCTCACTCTATCAGCAACAATCGTGGCTGCCCAATCCGGACAGCCACGAGTGTGGGAGGGGCTGAATTCGGCAGAGTCGTGTTCGGATCTTCTCTTATTTGGAGGTGTTAAAGTGCGATTTTCAGTAAATCGTAAGCGTCTGCTTTCCACGACCATGATCGCCGGCGCAGCCGTTATGGGCTTGGCCTTGCCGGCGGCGGCTCAGGAAGCCGATCAGGTCAGCCAAGTTAGCGATATCGTCGTCACCGGGTCGCGTATCGCTCGTCAGGACTACAAGTCGAGCAGCCCCATCGTGACCGTCAGCGCGGAAGATTTCCAAGCGACCGGCGCCGTCACGATCGACTCGCTGATGAACGACATGCCGCAGTTCACGCCGTCGGTTTCGTCGACCTCGAATAACCCGTCGAACGGTGGTCAGGCCAACCTGGACCTGCGCAGCTTGGGCTCCAAGCGTACCCTGGTGCTGATGAACGGCCGTCGTCTGGTGCCGTCGAACTCGGACGGTTCGGTTGACGTCAACCTGATCCCGACGGCTCTGATCAAATCGGTCGAAACCATCTCTGGCGGCGCTTCGGCTGCTTACGGTTCGGACGCCGTCGCCGGCGTGGCCAACTTCATCATCAACGATAACTTCGAAGGCGTGCAGATCGACGCGCAATACGGTCAAACGGATCGTAGCGACGGCGAAACGGAAAGCTACTCCCTGACCATCGGCGGCAACTTCGCCGACGACAAGGGTAATGCGGTCATCTCGATCAACCGTTCGACGCGTTCGATGATCTTTAATGGCGCGCGCGAGTTCGCCGCTATCTCCGGCGGTTCGGGGACCACCCCGCTGGGCTCGACCACGTTTGACGCCAACAACCTGCCGAGCGACGCCCTCTTCAAGCAGTACTTCAACAGCCAGGACGCTAAGAACACGGGCGCCATTGGCTACAATGCCGATGGAACCCTGTTTGCGCACCAGGGCGCCTTGGGCTTCAAGAGCCCAGGCGGTATCGAGTACGATGGTTTCCACGTCCCAGGTTCGAACTATGTGTTCAACACTGGCGCGTTGAACTACCTGCAGCTCCCGCTGGAACGCTGGAACGTTTATTCGAGCGCGCGCTACAAGGTGAATGACAACGCCGAATTCTACGGCAATGCCCTCTTCAACCAGTACGTTGCGGATCAGGAACTGGCTGCCACGCCGGCCTCAAGCGCTACCGGCTTCCGCGTGCCGTCAACCAACCCGTTCATCGGGGCCGACTTGCGCGCCCTGTTGGACTCGCGCGCCAACCCCAACTCCTCGTTCCAGCTGAGCAAGCGCTTCACGGATCTGGGCGGCCGCCACGCCAGCTACGACTACAACGTCTACCAAATCACGGGCGGTATCCGTGGTCAGGTGCCGCAAAGCTCCTGGACTTATGACGTCTACGCATCGTTCGGCCGCGTCAGCGCCAACGAAACGCAGACGGGCAACGTGTCGCGTTCGTCCGTGCAGACGCTGCTGGATGATCCGTGGGGCGGCGCCGGCGATGGCGTAGATGAAGGGACGATGCTGTGCGAGGGCGGTTTCAACCCCTTCGGTCTGGCGCCGATCTCGGCTAGCTGCCTCAACTACATCGGCCGTACGTCGCGCACGGCGACCACCGTCGAGCAGAATGTTGTTGAAGGCACCCTGCAGGGTAAGGCGTTCGACCTGCCGGCCGGTGAAGTCCGCGTCGCCATGGGTGTTCAGTACCGCGAGAACAGCTACCGCTTCGACTCGGATCCTTCGCTCGAGAAGATGAATCCGAAGTTGCCGCACCTTGGTGCTGACGGCCTGCCGGATGGCGGTGAAATCGGCGGCGTTGAAATCGCCGGCTTTAACCCGTCGCCGTCGGTGAACGGCAGCGTCAACTCGATCGATCTGTTCGGCGAAGCCCTGGTTCCGCTGCTCTCGAACCTGCCGTTCATCCAGCAACTGGATATGACGCTGGGCTACCGCTACTCGGACTACAGCTCGATCGGCGGTACTCAAGCCTACCGTGCTGACCTGGACTGGACCATCATTGACGGTCTGCGTCTGCGCGGCGGCTACAACCGCGCCGTTCGTGCGCCGTCGGTCGGCGAACTCTACTCGCCGCTGGGCGTCAACTACATGGCTATCGGTCAAGCGAACGCGTCGGCCGCCGGCGGCGACCCGTGCGACAGCACTGGCTTCTACATGAACGGCCCGAACGCCGCTCAGGTGAAGCAACTGTGTATCGCTCAGGGCGTCGCCAATCCCGACAACTTCATCTACACCGACAACCAGGTTGCTGGATGGGATGGCGGCAACCCGAACCTGTCGGAAGAAACCGCCGACACCTGGTCGTTCGGCGTGGTCTACCAGCCGCGCTTCGAGTCGGCGCTGTTCTCGAACATGTCGTTCGCGATCGATTATTATAACATCGAAATTGAAGACGTGATCTCCAGCATCTCGGCTGCCGACATGCTGAAGGGCTGCTTCAACGGCGCGGGTGAGAACCCGACCTACGACCCGAACAACACCTACTGCCAGCTGTTCAAGCGTAACCCGCTGAGCGGCGCCATCTTCGACGCCACCTCCAACCTGGAGAATCTGGGCGTTCTGAAGACGGCCGGCGTCGACGCCCAGTTCGACTGGCGCTTCGACCTGGTGGACCTGGGCGCTCCGGATTGGGGCACGCTGAACTTCAACGCCGTGGTCAGCTGGCTGGCCGAGCGTGAAGACAGCGTCGTCGCCGGCGGTGCGTTCACGGACCGCAAGGGCACCATCTCGGACGACTTCGGCAACACCTTCCCCGAGTGGAAGTCGCTGGCGTCGGTCGATTGGGCCAAGGGGCCGTTCTCGGCCACGGCGCGCTGGCGTCGTGTGGGCGAGATGACCATCTACGGTTCGGACGAGAAGCTGGATGCGACTCACTACTTCGACCTGATGGGCAGCTGGGCCATCAACGACACGGTCTCGCTGCGTGCTGGCGTGAACAACGTCGGCGATCAGCAGCCGCGCACCTGGAACCCCGGCGTGCAGGCGAACACCGATCCGTCGACCTACGACGTGCTCGGCCGCCGCTACTTTGTCGGTCTGACCGCTCGCTTCTAAGCCAAGCGGCGTGAATGAGGTGGGCGGCGAATCCTAGGTTCGCCGCCCATTTTTCGTCGTGCGCTCATCCAATGCCCTGAACTTGCTGCGCCGACAGCGAGTTGATCTCGATGCGGCCGCGATGTCCGCTCGGCTAGGGCGACTGTACGTTCAATTCGGAAGCAGCGCCGCTGCTGCCTTAATGTGATCGCTCGTAGGCGACGGGAAGCCCATTTGCTCGAATCCACCCCATCGTGGAGCGGTCAAAGCCGTCCGAACTGAATGGGAAGGTCGAAAGTGCGTCTGAAAGAACAGCAGGGATTACGGGCGCTGGCGCTCGGTCCCGCAGGCTGTGCGGGATAAATGGCGGAGAGGGGGTCTGCGGAAAGGCCTTTTCAGGCCGTTTCAGAACTTACCATTATGGCCCGCAAACCCAGTCATAGCGGGAATTCCCTAGCTTCAGACTGTTTCATCACGTATCACTCAAGTGCATTCTTGTAGGTGGGTGTATAGGCGGGTGTGAAAGATGCCCCGAAAGGCAGATGAGCTTGGCCCTCTAGCGGTGTCCCGGTTGCGTGAACCGGGGTTGCATGTCGTGGGCGGTGTCGCCGGACTAGGATTGCAGGTTCTCCCATCCGGCGGACGGACGTGGATACTTCGGGCGACGGTCGGATCGAAGCGTCGTGAAATGGGTCTCGGGGGCTATCCGGATGTGACCCTCGCCAAGGCCCGGGAGGCGGCTCGCGGAGCGCGCGACCAGATTCGCCGAGGCATTGATCCGATTGAGGCCGCTCGGGTCGCCCGACATAGTCTGAAGGCCTCCACCGCGGCGACCATCACCTTTCGGGCGGCGGCTGAAGCCTACATGGCCGCACATGAGGCGAGCTGGAAGAACCCCAAGCATCGGGCTCAATGGGCGGCCACGTTGGAAAGCTACGCCTATGGCGTCATTGGGGATCTCGGAGTCGACGAGATCACCCTCCCGCACATTCTTCAGATCCTCGAGCCCATCTGGACGAGCAAGACCGAGACCGCCAGTCGGCTGCGGGGCCGTCTGGAAATGGTGCTCGATTGGGCGACGGCGCGCGAGTATCGGGCCGGCCTCAATCCGGCGCGCTGGCGCGGTCATCTCGACAAGTTGCTGGCAAAGCCCTCCAAGGTCGCGAAAGTCACGCATCACAAGGCGCTTCCAATCGACGACATGCCCGGCTTCATGATCAGGTTGAGCGGCGTTTCAGGAGCGGGGGCCCGCGCCCTTGAGTTCGCGATCCTGACCGCCGCGCGCTCAGGGGAGGTGCGCGGGGCGACTTGGGACGAGATTGATCTCGACGCTGGCCTGTGGGTGGTGGCCGCAGAGCGCATGAAGGCGGGCAGGGAGCATCGCGTGCCGCTTTCCGCCGCCGCCCTGTCGCTTTTGAGGAAGGCGCCGGGCGCTGCGGGACAAGATCCGGTCTTTTCGGCCGTTCAAGGGGGGCCGCTTTCAGACATGACGGTGTCGGCTGTCCTCAGGCGTATGAAGGTCAACGCCGTGCCGCATGGTTTCCGATCCACATTTCGAGACTGGGTTTCCGAGCGCACGTCGCATCCTCATGAGGCGGCCGAGATGGCCCTGGCGCACACGGTCGGCAACAAGGTTGAAGCCGCCTACCGACGTGGCGACATGGTGGCGAAGCGGCTTCGTCTGATGGAGGACTGGGCGACGTTCTGCGGTCGAGCGAAGGACACGGTTTGAGGCGCTGTTCTGAGGTTTAAACCGGATGTCGGCTGGCGACTGAATCGGGAACCTCATGCCTGGCTGAAGGGTTCTATCCGGTCATCGTACTTCGGTCGGGGGCTGCGGCCCGGCCTTTCCCGTCCATTGCCCCCCTTTGCGGCGGAAGTCGTCGGGTCGCTTTCAAATCAGGTCTGCGCCGAAGATTGCAGAGCCGAATCTTTCCTTTGGTGACGACCGCCGCTAGTGGGGCGGCTTGTTTTCGATAGGCGGTTCTCTCCGCGCTGAAAGAGATGGGACCAGGCCCGCGCATGGCGAAGTATGAGCCGCTCGTTCGATATCTTCGTCGTCAGAAGACCTCCGAGGTGGAGCTGAGCTTTCGCGACATCGAGAGGATTGTCGGCTTTTTGCCGAAGGCTTCGACCGACCTCCTGTGGTGGCGCGCCGAAGACGCCGCTTCGGCTCAGCCGCAGCAGCGTGCGTTTGCCCAGGCAGGGTTTACGCCCAAGCCGGAATTGCGCGCCGAGCGTGTCCGCTTCATTCGCTCGGCGTCCCTCCTGAAGACGCCGGGGCACGGCGTGCCGTCGGACTGATCCGGCTGGGTGGCGGGGTTGGGATGCGCCCTTTCAGGCTGGTCTGGCGGCCGCCGTCGAGTTTTCAGTTCGCGAGGGCGCTCGCCCCGCCCCGCCTCGCCGTCAGCCATGTAAGCCATGTAGCCGGGAGCGCGGGAAGACCAGTGGGCGGTGAAGCCTGCCTCGCGCATGTGCGCGATCCATCCGTCGAAGCAGGCGCAGCTCGGGGTCTTGAAAACAGTCAAATTACGAGCGCGCGGCGTTTGCGCGCCGCCGCCGTCTACGCACCAGGATTTGAAGCTTGGTTCAGGGGCGGGGGTAGAGACGCACGCGATCGGCGTCGAGCGTCACGCGGATCGCCTCGCCGATGGAGGGGGCCGGTCCCGTCGTCCGCAGCCTCAGGGTCTGGCCCCCGGCCTGGACCTTCACCTCGATGAAGGGGCCGCCGAAAGCCACGGCGACGACGGTTGCGCCCGCGCCCTCCGTCGACAAGAAGGCGTCGCCGGGGCGGGTCATCACCCAGGCGGGGCCGTCGGGCGCGCCCGGTGCGGGCAGGGGGCCGAAGGCCGTCGTCGCCACGCCCGCCTGAACCTCGGCCGGGAGCAGTTCGACTTCTCCCAACAGCCGCGCGGCGGCGGGCGAAACGGGATGCAGATAGGCGTCGTCCGGCGCGCCGGTCTGCAAGATGCGCCCCTTGTCCATCAAGACCAGATCGTCGGCCATCAGCAGGGCTTCTTCAGCGTCGTGAGTGACCATCAGGACGGCGGCGTCGGCGGCGCGCAGGGCGCCCATCAGCGTCTGGCGCACCTCGGACTTCAGGTGGCGGTCGAGGCCCGAGAAGGGCTCGTCCAGCAGGACGGTGTGCGGCCGCCGCGCCAGGGCGCGCACCAGGGCCACGCGCTGCTGCTCGCCGCCCGACAGCATGTGGGGCCAGGCGTCGGCCCGGTCGGCCAGACGCACGGTGTCCAGCCACTCCAGCGCCGTATTGCGGCGCTCAGCGCGCTGCCGGTCCTTCAGGCCGAAGGCGACGTTGTCGGCGATGTTGAGGTGCGGAAACAGGGCGTAGTCCTGGAACACCAAGCCGACGCCCCGCGCCTCTGGCGGGGTCGAGCGCGCAGGGTCGGCCAGCAGCCGGCCCTCGGCGTGGATGGTTCCTTCGTCCATCGGCTCCAACCCGGCGATCATCCGCAACAGCGTGCTCTTGCCGCAGCCCGAGGGGCCGAGCAGGGCCGTGATGCGGCCGGCATGCAGGTCCAGATCGACGCCCTCGACGGCGAGGCGGGCGCCGAAACGCCGCGTGGCGCCGCGCACGGTCAGGGCGGGGGTCATGGCGGGGCTCATCGTGGGGCTCCGGGATGGGAGGCGGCGATCTTGCGCGTCAGCCAGATCACGCCGGGCAGGGCCAGGGCTATGATCATCAGCGAAGGCCAGCCTGCCTGCGGCAACCGTTCGTCATTGGCGTAGTTGGAGGCCAGCACCGCCAGGGTGTCGAAGTCGAACGGGCGCAGGATCAGGGTGGCGGGCAGTTCCTTCAGCACGTCGATGAAGACGATCAGGCCGGCGGTCAGCAGGGCGCCGCGCGCGATGGGCAACTGGATGGCCAGAGCGGCGCCGGTCTCGCTGCGGCCGAGGCTGCGGGCGGCCCCGATCATGGCGGGGGTGACCTTGGAGAAACCGGCCTCGATGGGCTCCAGCGCCGCCGCCATCAGACGCGCGGCATAGGCGTAGGTGAGCAGGGCCACGCCGACGCCGACGCCGGAGGTCGCGCCAGGCGACAGTCGCCACAGCACGGCGGCCGGGGCCAGAAGGCCGATGGCCATGACGGCGCCGGGCGTGGCGTACCCCAGGCTGGCGATACGCGCGGTGACCGGCAGGCGCGCGGCGCCCAGCGCCAGAAGCGTCGCCAGGATCACCGTGGCTCCGGCCCCAAGTCCGCCCATGACCAGGCTGCGTCCTCCCGCTGAAAGCAGCCGCGACCAGTCGGGCGTGATTTCAAGCGACCGCATCAGCAGGAAGCCGACCGGCAGGATGAGGGCCAGGGTCAGCAATGTCAGGCAGAAGCCTGTGGCGGCGACGGCGCGCCAGCCGGTCAGGGCCTCTGACTGCAACGGGCGATAGCGGGCGTGGCTGCTCTCAAAGCTGCGTCCCTTGCGGCCCCAACGCTCCAGCCAGAGCAGGACGGCCGCCGTCGCCAGAAGGGGCAGGGCGAAGCGCGCGGCCGAGGCCGGCGAGCCATAGACCGACCACGCACGCACCACGCCGGTGGTCAGGGTCTGGACGCTGAGGAATTGCACCGCGCCATAGTCGGCCAGGGTCTCCATGACGGCGAGGGCCATGCCGGCGGCCAACGCAGGCCGGGCCAGGGGCAGGGCGACCTGGACGAAGGCCTGCCAGGCCGAACAGCCCAGGGTGCGCGCGGCTTCCAGCGGATGAACCGACTGGTTCAGGAAGGCGGCGCGCATGGCCA
>DGIZ01000247.1:14496-14952 GCA_002386585.1 Brevundimonas sp. UBA4609
GGAAGGCGGCGCGCATGGCCAGGAAGACGTAGGGATAGAAGGCGCAGGTCAGGACGAAGATCGCGCCCGGAACCGAGCGCATCTGTATGGGCAGGTCCCAGCCCAGGCTCGGTCGCATCCACATCCGCAACGGCCCCGCCACGTCGAACAACTGGGCATAGGCATAGGCCAGGGCGAAGGCGGGCGCCGCCAGCGGCAGGGCCAGGGCCCAGGCGAAGACGTCCCGTCCCGGAAACCGATGCATGGCCGTCAGCCAGGCGGCCAGACAGCCGACGACCGCCGTGGTCGCCGCCACGCCTAAAGCCAGAACGCCGGAGGTCGCGGCGTAGCGCGCCACGTCCCTGGCGGCGATGTCGGCCATGCCAGGCTGCATCGCCGCCCAGACCACGCCGGCCAGGGGCGCGAGGGCGACCACGGCCGCGCCGATGGCCATCAGGCGCAACGGCGAAGGCAGAT
>DGIZ01000113.1 GCA_002386585.1 Brevundimonas sp. UBA4609
CGACGCTCTTCCGATCTTGTCGCGCGCCGCCTGCGCCGCCAGCTTCTCGGCGTTTGCCGCCGTGGCGCTGGCGCCCGCCTCGTCGGCCTTGGTCGTGGCGATCCCGGCCGCCGTGTTCGACGCCTCGGCCGCGTCCCCGGCCTCGCCCGCCTTGAGCACGGCCAGAGCCGCCGCACCCTCGGCACCCGCGAGGATGTCCTCGGCTTCGGCGATGACGCCGTCGACGCGGTCGCCCATGTCGGCCACCGCCGCCGCGTTCGCAGCGGTCAGATCGGCCGTGCTCGTCAGCTTGTCGAGGATGTCCTGAACCGGCTCGCCGTTCAGGTGCGTAGCGCCGCCCGAAATCAGCTGCCCCGGCACGCGCGGCCCGATCACCAGAAACTGGCTCGGCACGCCCTGGGCCGACAGGTGCGTGATGGCGACGAAATGTTCGACGCCCGGCGTCAGATTGCCGATCTCCAGCGCCTTGGTCAGCGGCGCGCCTTCATAGACCTCAGTCCACGGACCATCGACGGTCAGCCCCCAGGCGATCCGCACGGCCGCCACATTGGGGTCGGTGATCTCGCCGCGCACGATCAGGATCGGCTGCGACACGCCGTTCGCGTCCGGCCCCTTGGCGTCCACCGACCAGACCGACGCGAGCGGCGCGCCCGGAACCGGCTTGACCACCGTCACCTGCAGCGGCGGCGAGACGCGACCGTCCACCGTTGCGGCGGTGATCTCGATCTCGACGCGCGTGGCCTCGACGCCTTCCACAGGCGCCTCGCGCAACGGCGGCGCCACCAGTTCGCGCGCCGCCGCGTCCAGCGCAGGCAACGGCGCCCAGCTGCCGGCCTCGCCTTCCTCGCCCTTGGCGCGCCAGCGGACCGAGAAGCCGCTCAGCGGCGCACCCCGCCAGGTCGGCATGTCGAAGCTGACGCGCACGGCGTGCGCATCGGCCGTGACGCCCAACAGCGTCGGGCGCGGCGGGTTGGCCTGGCGGTCGCCGGACAGCTTGGACGACAGCGGCGGGATCGGCCCCGTTTCCCCGGCCATCAACAGCGGCGCGACATAACGCACGCCGGTCAGCACGGCCGTCAGGTTCTCGCCCGGCTCGATGGCGATGATTTCGACGTCTTCGCTGACCTTTTCGACCTCGCCGAAAGCGATCAGGTCGCCAGCGGCGGGACAGAGGTTCGGGTGGCGAGCGGAGGCGAACAGGATTTCGCGGGTGACGCCGGGCTGAGTCTGGATCGGCACGCCGTCATACAGCCCGCCCTTGGTCCTCAGGTCGACGGCGTAGCTGACGCCGGCGAACATCTCCACCGGCGCGGAAAGGCGAAGGCCTACCACGGTCGACCCGTCTTCGCTCCAGCGACGGCAGCGCACCCGCGCCGATCCTCCGCCCGCACGATTCCAGGCCAGCCGAACGCGTGAGCCGTATTGCGAGATCAGATACTCGACGTCCGCCGTCCAGGTATCGATCCGGCGCTGATGCCGGCGTTGCCCCAGCTTCCAGCGGCCGTCGCGATAGGCGCGGTTCGGCGTCGCCTGGCCGTCAAGCGTCAGGGCCTCGATCAGGCTGGCCGCCTTGATCCCGTTCGCCGGATCGGCCACCTCGCCATAACCATCGTTGTAGACGAACAGTTCGTCGGGCTCGCCGCCCTTCTCGATGTTCTGGAACTCGACGCGCAGGGCGTGGACCGGATCGGAATAGACGATCTCCCAGCGGTGATCCTTGAGGTTGTCATCGGTAAAGACCTGCGCGGGTATGGGCTTCTCGACCCATGGCGAGGCCGCCAGCTGCGTGCCGTCCCAGGACACGCCGGCGCGACCCCGCTGCTCCAGCAGCGCCAGCACTTCAGACTGCGTCCGCGCCTCCGTCAGGTAATAGTGGCACGTCCAGTCGTATTGCTCGCTCAGTTGATGCCACGCCCGCAGCCGCGCGTCGGCCTGTGCCGACAGCAGAGGCTTGGCCGGGGCCGGTCCGGTCAACAGCCAGCGCGCCAGTGCGGCCGGATTCGACGTCGCCACCGGCGGACCCCACGCGCCGCCCGTCCAGGTCGAGCACTTCGGCTTGATGCGACAGGTGATCGGGGCCAGCCCGCCCTGGTTGATCGCCGTCGCCCGCACGGCGAACTCGATGATCGACAAGGTTTCGTCCGCGACCGGCTTGCGGAAGGCGACCGACTTGATCGCGCTCACCATCACCGTGTCGCGGCGCTTGTCGTTGTCGTCGTCCGGTCGGTTCCGCGTCAGTTCGAACTCATACCGGCCGTGCGGCAGGTGGACCGAATGGGTGACCCGGATCGGATCCTTGGTCGCGCTGGTCCGGGCCCAGATCGGACCCGCCTGCCACGGTCCGGTGGCGGCGCCGGTCTGGTCGATGGGGCGATACCGGACCGCGACCGAAGCATGGGCCGTCAGCAGCCGCCCGTCATCCTTCTGGAAGCACAGGCCGGCAGGCAGGAACAGATCGATGTCGAACCGGCTGCCGTCCGACGACGCTGCGCGGATCAGCGACGTCGCGCTCGACGGCGTCGCCTTCAGCTCCTCGTTCAGGTCCAGCTGGTCGACGTCGTTCGGATACAGCTGGAAGGTGCGCGGCCCCGGCTCCAGGTGCTGCACCATGCGGAAGTCGCCCGCGCCCATGGTGCTGACCAGCGTGTCGCCGATCTTGACCTCGGACACTTCGCACGGGCCGTAGTGGACGCCCAGGATGCCGTACATCCAGACGTCGTCGCCCAGGCTCTGGGTGAAGGTCTTCGCCGCCAGATCCGGCGCGGTCACCACCTCGCCGAGGGCCAGCGGCATCGGACCCCACTGCCGATACTGATTTGACGCGCTCTGCAGCGCGTAACGGTCGTTGGCCTTCGTGGCCTTGTTGTCGGGCGCGTACAGGCTCGCGATCAGCGCCTGCCCGCCCAGGGTGATCGCCGCCGCCGCCGCGCGCGCCAGCAACTTGCTGGTGATCATCCCGCCGGCGCCGCCGCCGACCCAGGCCGAAACCGCGATCACCGCCACCGTCAACAGGATCTGGCCGATGTCCTTGCGCCCGCCGCCGCCGCCCATGGGCTCGACCACGACGTTGACCACCTGATCGGCCGTCAGGACGTGATCCAGCGCCGTCTCGCGATCCAGACGAGCGCCGTCGACGTAGATCTCCGTGCGGTTCAGCGCCTCGATCGGCAGGCCCGCCTTGACCGCCTCGACCAGCATGGCGCGCACGGTCAGACCCTCGACCACCGTCAGGTCGAAGGCGTCCCGGCCAAAAGGCTCAGGCGTCACGACGATGGGCAGCGAGCCGTCAGCCACGGGCGCCTCCTTCTCTCAAGTTGTCGGTGATGAAGCGCACGGCGTGCGCCCGCCTGCGTCGGGTCGAACCCGAAGGGCTGGCGGCCGCAGGCCGCTAAGAACCGGCGATTTCGGTGACGAAGGCGGGCACAAAGGCCCCCTTCAGCCGATACCGGCCGCCCGGTTCGTCCAGGTCGAGCAGCGCAGTCTGCATCGGCGTATCGGCGTGAAGGATCAGGCGGGGCGTCAGCATGTAGCCGACGTGCCCGGCCCTCCCCATCCATGTCAGCCAGGCGACCACGCCCGCCTGCGGTTCGACGGGCCGCCAGGACGCCAGCCCCTCAGCCAGCAGCCGCGCCCGTTCGCGCGTCCCGGCCGGGCAGACGATGGCCGCCTCATACAGGTCCAGATAATCCGGCACCTCGATCCCGCTGAACGTCCTGAGGCACCACCGGGTCAGCCCCCGGCAATCCCACCCGTCCGGCGTGTCGCCCTTGGCCAGGAACGGCGCCCCCACCAGCGGCGCCGCCCGCCTGACCAGATCGCCCGGCACCGTCATCCGCATCAGAACATGCCCGGCGTGGTCGCGGGCGTATAGCTGACGGCGCAGGCCGGCTCTTCGTTGAAGTCGCGGGGCCGAATGACGGCCGTGGCCTTCGTCCTGTCCCCCTCGGTCGAGGCGATTCGCGCATCCATCAGGGCGCGCTCGATGACGTTGGGATCGGCCACCCGAACGACCGACAGATCGATCTCCGGCGGCTCCTCGGCGGCGTCAGCGGCCGCCTCGATTACCTGATCGACATTGGCGATGGTCAGGCGCGCCTGACCGAACGGGCTGTCCTGGCTCGCGCCCGCCCAGCCCAGTTGAAACGGATAATGGACGTGCTCGACGCCGTTGGACGTCAGCCCGCCGGGCCAGTCCGTGACGTTCAGCGGTTCTTCCAGACCGTCGCTGCGAATGGTCACCAGCTGCGCCACCGCGTCCGGCTCGCCCCGGAACGCCGCCTCCACCATCGCTTCGGTCACATCGGTCATCAGGCGGTCTCCAGCCAAAGGGCGACGTCCATGAGGTGCAGAGCGCCCCGCGTTTCGCTCAGGCGCGGCGCCCCGTCGGCCGCCCAACTGCCGACGCACAGCCGCTCGCTGCCCGGCTCCACGATCCAGAAGCTTCGCGCCGTCGCGTGGAAGGCTTCAAGCAATGCGCGCTGAACGACGTCGCAACGGATCTGGCCGGACAGCTTTCGCGCGGCGTCGGCGGTGATGGGGCGCGACATCGGACGGCCCGGACCGGCGTCGAACTCGATCTGGCCGGGTTTGGGCTCGAAGCTGGCGCCGACGCCGAAGTCACGAATGGCGCCCGGCCAGGACGGCCGCTGCAGGTCAACGTTGGCATGCAGCCCCGGCGACCACTGAAGCGGGCGTCGCAGGCCCTGCGGCGCCTCCGCGATCAACGGCTTCAACAGCACCGCCTCTATGGCCTGCCCGGAACCCGTCGCCCGACCGCCCGTCTCGATTGACGCGCTGGCGGCCGAGGCGGGACGGTCGATCCGCGCCCATGCGCGATGGTAGGTGTCCAGCAGTCCGTCGCGAGCGACGCCCCAGCTGGCCAGCACCGGCCGCTGCACATTCAGATCTTGCGCCATCAGCACGGCGCCGCTGGCGTCGAAGAAGACCAGACGGGCGAAGGGCGGGACGGCGGCCCCGGCGACAAACGCCGCTGTCGCCACAGAGACCTCTATGACAGAGAATCCCTGGACGTCGGCCCGCGCCGTCGACGCTGACGTGACGGCGAAGGATTGACCGGCGCTGCTGGACGTGCCCGAGGCGCGAATGACGCCCCGACCGGGCGCGCCTCGCTCCGTCTCATCCTTCGACAGGGTCATGCCTGCCGTGGCGGCCCAGCCGTCGACGCCGTCAAGGGCGCCTGCGTTAGTCAGTCGGTTGATCATGGCGACTCCCGATCAAATCCTAGCCGCGACGTCTGGGTTGGGGCGTCGCCCGCTGCGCCCGCGCGAGGCTCCCGTCTTTGCCCGCCTTGGCCAGTTGGCTCTTGAAGAGCGGCTCAAGCTCCAGTTCGAGACCGCCGCCCGCATTTTGCGACAGGCGGCCGGTCATCGGTTCCGAGCCGTAGTTTTTGATGGTCAGACCGCCGAGGCTGACGTTCATGCCGCCGCCGCCGGCGGCCGCCTGCCGCGCCCGGTCATGCTCCATCACCTGCGAGCCGCGCGGCAGCCGGAGCAGTTCCGGTCCACGCTCGCCGACCCACTTCCAGCCGCCCTCCGAGAAGTCCGTTCCCGCCGAATGGCCGCTTCCGAACAACTGCGACAAGGCCCCGCCCAGATCGATCCCGCCGCTGCTGAAGCCGCCGCCCAGGGATTTCAGGAAGCCGCCCCAATCCAGATCGCCCAGGGCGTCGCCGAGTTTGACCAGCCACTTGTCGGTGGCGCGGTCCAACTGATCGTAGATCGCGTCGCCCAGACCGCTGCGCTTGATGTCCAGCAGCATATTGCTCGTCCAGGCGCGGCGGGCGCCCGTAAGCGCCGCATCCAACTCTTCCTTGATCTCGCGCCCCGCCTGTTTCAGGCCCTCGCCGCGATTCAGGTTGCCGCGCTGTTCGATCTCTCTGGCGCGCCGCTGAATACGATCGGCTACGCTCAACCGGCGATACTCGTCTTCGTCCCCCGACAGACGCGCCAGGTTCAGCCGATGCTCAGTCTTGGCGTCAGCGATCGTCCGTTTCAGTGCAGCGGCGCGCGCCTCGACCAACTGGTTGCGCTGCGCCTCAGCCAGGTTGGTCGCGGTCGCCAGGTCATAGCCCGCCTTCTGAAATGCAAGGATGCGGTCCTCATGCTCGATCCGCTTGCGCTGGTTCTCCAGCGATCGTTCTTCGCCCAGTAGCCGCATCACCTGTGCCTCAGCCTCACGCTGCAGCTTCAGGCCCTCTTCGTCCCTCTGGACCTTCATCGCTTCCAGCAGGCGCTGCTCTTCCTGGGTCGCCCGGCTCTTCGCCAGGGCCGCCGCCACGCCGTCGTCTTCCAACTGCCGGATGCGCGCACGGACCCGCGCCTCAGCCTCAAGGTCGCGAACACGGTCCAGATTGTTGGTCGCCTTGGCTTCCTGCAGCGAAAGGTTGGACTGGACATCCTCCTCTCGCCGCGTCCGCTGCAGCAGCTCGCGAGCCTGGCGCTCGGCCTCCCGCCGTGCGCGATCCGCGTCCCGCGCCGCCTTGTCCCGATCCTTCTTGCCGGCGTCCTCGCGATCCTTCGCCTCTTGCGCCGCCTGATTGGCTGCCGCCGAGTTCGCGGCATCCTCACGTTCGCGATTGTCCCAGTCGCGGAGGAAGGTCTCAGTGAACAGCTTCGTCTCCGCCTGCCGGCGGGCGAAAGGCGTCGCCGCCACATCGCGGCGAAACTCAAGATTTTCTATTCGCTCATCACGCGTGGTCTGCAACCACTCTCCCAGCTTGGTCCAGTAGTTGGACATGCTGCGGGTGGCGACGTCCCAGAAACTGGTCAGTTCATCGACCTTGTCAGCGTGACCGCTCATCGCGCCAGTCAGCGCTTCCATTAGAACCTTCTGCGCCGCCGTTCGATCACCCAGCTTGGTCAGGCTGTCGATCTGGTCGAGTGTCTTCTGATCCAACAGGCCGAACTGGCGTGTCATGTCACGCGCCGCCTTATCCGGCTCCGACATCGACTTGGCCAACATTTCGGTCGCTGACTTGGCGTCGACGCCCATGAAAGCCGCATAATCCTTGGTGATGGCGACCAGACCACTCATCACCTCGCCCCCGATTTTTCCCGTGGAGACATAGGCTGAAGCCATGTCGCGCGCGGACTTCAGAGAAATGTTTCCTGCCTCCGCCCCCGCGTCAGCGGCGGCCTTCAGCTCGGCGCCGGACATCTTGGCCGTGCGTCCAAGACCGGTCGCGGCCCTGTCCAGCGCCGCTGACGACTTCTCCGCCTGGGCCCAGGCCACAGCCATGGCGCCGGTCGCCCCGGCCAGGAGCCCGGTCGCCCCGACCAGCATCGTCAACGGCCCCGTCAACTTGATGGCCGAGGTCGACCAGGCGTCCAGGATCTGCGGCCCCTGCTGGATCGCGATCATGGCCGGGTTCATGCCCATGGCGGCCGTGGTGAAGACGTCCGCCCCCTGACGCGTCAGGTTCAGGCGTGACGCCATGACGTTGCGGCTCAGCCCCTTGCCCTGCCGGTCCAGCGCCGCCGTCGTCTCATTGTAGCGCTGCTTGGCCAGGTTCTGCGCCTGGGCCAGCTGTTCGGTCGTGATCTTCCCTCGCTTGGCGAGCGCGTCGTACTCGGCCAGTTCCTGGTTCAGCTTCTGCTGTGCCGCCCAAGCCGGGTTCAGGCCCTCCAACAACACCTGCGCACGCCGATCATAGGCTTTGTCGGCGGCCGCGAGTGTCCGCCCCGCAACCGACGCGCGCGCGTTGGTTCCCCCGCTGACGCCGGTCGTCTGGTCGATCCGGCTCTGCAACGCCGTGTTCGCCTGGGCGGCCGCCTTGGCTACTTCGCGCAGACGCTCAACCTCGCGCATGGCGGCGGCGGCGGCCTTGTCTGACCCGGCCGCCGCCTTCTCATTCATGCGCACCAGCGCGCGCTCTGCGCCCTCCGCCTCGCGGATGACATCCTTGCCGCCCTCAGGCTTAAGGCGAATGGCGACCTGTTTGGTGCTCATGTCATCGACTCCGATGCGTGACGATCAGACCCGCCGTCCTCGCCCCCGCCTCTTCAGCGAGCTTGTCGAGATCCATGCGTTTCCGTGTGGTGATTTGGGGAACCAAGATGAAGACCACGAAGGTCTGCCCAGCGGGGCCATACAGACGCGAACCTCGCCCCTTGGAACTATACTGGCGCGCTACCCTGCCAGGTCCCAGCATGGCGCCGTCAGCGACCAGAAAGGCGCGGCGACCTCCCTTCTCGCGAACGAACCTTAGCTTGATGCCGGTGCGACGGACGAAGCCGTCAGGTGTGATCCGTTCGCGCGCGCCACGCGTATTGACGGTCGTTCCAAAACCGGCCCTTGCCGCCTTAACGCCGAACTTACCCGCGGCCTCGGTTGGAATAGCCAGCCACAGCCCTTCCTTCGACCGGATTACAGTGGCCTTCAGCGCCGTCTCGATGATGGCGGCGGCCGATCCGCGAACGGCGACGTACCCGGCTGCGTCGACGCTGTCCTGCCCCTGCGGATACACCTTGCCCCGCCACGCTTTTGGCAGCCGATTGCCCTTGAAGGCTCGTTCCGTAGCGCCGCGCACAAGGCCCTTCAGGGCATCCGTTCCCTCGCGCACGCTGGCGGTGACGTCCCGGGCCAGCTCCTTCTCGATCTCGGCGGCCAGACCCTCCGCCTCGATGCCGACCCGCGCCCTCATTCGTCATCCTCCCGACGAAGGCCCTTGATGATCTGCCCCTCGACGAGAGGCAGGGCCTCGGACATCAGCAACCGCGTCGCATCGTCCATCGGCCCGCCCAGCTGCGCGAAGGCGACCACGGCGCCGTAGTCCAGGGCGAAGGCGCCGAACCCGCTCGACCTCAACTGGCCGGCGCAGGCGTCGAGGACGTCCCAGACGCGGCGGCCTTGCGGGGTTTTCGGCGCGTGCCGGTCGAAGGGGCAGGGCTCGCCTTCGCCCCCGCAGTACTGTCGTCGGCAGCTGTCCCGGCAGTAGGATCCGCCTCCCTCCCCGAACTGCCACTCGGCAAGGGAGACGATCCTTTTTTTTCCGACATCAGGGCGTACACTTCGCTGGCGTACCCCCTGTCGAAGAAGTCGAAGATTTCGGGCTCTTGTCCCAACAGCGCCACGACCTGGTCGGGCGTCAGCGTCTGGGCGGGCGAGCCGGTATCGTCGGCCACGCCCTCCCATTCGAGCGCGCCGGCCGCCACATAGGCCGCCGTCATGACGAATAGCGCCTGGCCCATGTGTCCGACGCCGTCGTCATCCATCTCGACCCCGTGGGCCACCATCAGCCCGGCGCTGATCCGCCGGGCTTCCACGATCACAGGCGTCGACGGCGGCAACATCTTCACGCGCACGCCGTGCGCTGGCTCCAGCCATTCCGGCTGGGCGGCGACCTTCAACTGCAGCATGGGTCAGCCCTCCTCTTAGGCGCCGTAGGCCGAACCGGCCACGTCGTTGTCGAGGATGACGGTCAGAGCCCGGCCGAGCGTCGGATCGACGGCCGCCTGATAGGCGTAATCCGCCTGGATGCCGCCCGGCCCCGTCACAGGCCGCTTCGCCTTGGGAAGGAAGACGCGGTGCTGGATCAGCCGCAACGAGAAGTCGGTGCCCGGCAGCGTCCAGATGTGCTCCAGGTCGCTGGCCTCGCCGTTCTCCGCCTGCAGCTGCAACTCAGGCCCGCTGAAGCGCGCGCCGATCTGCCCCGTCAGGGCCAGAGCGCCTTCGTCAATTCCGCTGACCCGGCCGTCGCTGCGGATGGCCGGGACTGGGTCGAGGCCGTTCGACAGGTTGAACTGGCCGCTGACCAGATCGGCGATCGGCACGCCGTAACGCAGCACGGACCCCGAGAACTGCGAGAAGCGCGCCACCGCCATCTCGGCGGCGACCGTGCCGGCGGCTGACGCGGTGGCGACGGATTCGCCCTGGGCGATCAGACCCAGCGTCGCGGTCAGATTGCCCCCCCGCTGCATCTGAATGCCCAGCGTGTTGGCCTTCACGCCATAGTTCATGTTGAAGGCGGGAACCTCGGGATGCTGAAGCTCGATCGAGGCGGATGGCAGCACCGCCGCGCCGCTGGTGAAGGTGTGACGATACCCGCCCGACGCGGCGCCGCCGGTCAGCGTCGCGCCCGAGGCCGCCGCGTTGGATGCCGGGGTTTCGCCGGCATCGATCGCAAAGCTGTTGCCGGAAACGCCCAGCGCGTCGTGCTGGATCAGAATGGCGTTGCCACGGTCATTCTGGCGATAGGTGGCGGCTGCGACGCCCGTCACGGCGCTGGCGTTCAGGGCGCGCACGGCGTTTGCCACCGTAGCCGGAAGCGTCGCGCCGATCTGGATCTGATTGGCCGTCGGCGAGCCGGTGACGAAGGTAAAGGCCTGACCGCCGATGCTGATGGTCGCATTGTTCACGGGCTGGGCCGAAAACGTGATCGTTCCCCGCGCCGCCTTGCCCGCCGCGCTGGTCGGGACGCCGAGCAGCATCCTCAGCCACACGCCGCTCTGCCGCGCGCAGATGGGCACGACCACGTCGCCGGTGTTCGTCACGGCGTCCCGGCCGGGCTCGCTGGGCTCTCGCCCCCGGCCCAGGAGTTCGCCGTCGATCAGCGGCTGCTCTTCGCCGAGCGACGCCGAGACGAAGGCCATTAGGCCAAAGCCGGTCGCGGGCGGGAAGCCGAAAGTCTGTTCAATCGCCAAGGCCATGCGGGCATTGGCTCCGCGTGCGCGTGCCATGTCAGTTCTCCATCATGAGGGGGGTGTCCGCCTGGGGCCGGACGAGGTCAGCCAGGTGCGATCGGCTCGGGCCGATCAGGTCAGCGGGTTGGACGTCGAGTAGACGACGATGATGCTGAGCTGCGCACCCCGCACCGGTTCGGCGCTTTCCAAGGTCACGTCGTCGGTCATTGGCGCGGTCGCCTCAGCCCATTCGGCCACGCCGCCAAGGCTTCGATCCGCTTCAATCCTGTCGCCGATCGGGATCAGCAGCTGGTCCAGCAACTCGTGCCGATTGGTCGAGCCCGGCGGGCCCAGAACCTCGACCTCGAACTCGTGGGTGTAGGTGTAGCGCAGCGGCGAGAGGGTCACCTCCGGTTCCCCCGGATCGCCGTCGTGCAGGATGATGGTGCCGCCCGGATCCGGCCGCTTCGGCCAGGGTTGGTCGCGCCTGACCTCGGCCTGGGGCGCGGCGGCTTCCAGCAGCGCCTTCACGCCCTGGGCGGCGGCTTCGCGTGCGCTGTCCATGGCTCAGCCTCCGACCGGAACGACAGCGCACAGCCACCAGCCGTCTTCATTGCGACGCGGATCCCCGACGATCTTCAACGTCTCGCGCACGGCGCCGGTCACGTCGTCCAGCAGCTGTACCTGCTGGCCCTCCTCTGGTTCGGCGATCCAGCGCTGATGGATCTCGACGGCTCGGGCCGTCAGAATGTGCGACGCGTCGCCATACCGCGCGATCGCGTCCTCTTCAGCCGGGTGGACCCGCACCTCGCCGGCCACGCCCGTCCACAGCGCACGATCGCCGAGGTGGTCATCCACCTCGGCGACCATGGCCGTCAGATGCTGCCCGAAACCCATCTCAGGGCTGGGGCCCCCAGACCCACTTCGTGGTCAGGCGAGGCTTCCGCCAGATCGGCAGGGAGTTCATCTGGTACTTCCATTCCAGACCCGCTCCGTGCTTCATCACCTCTTCCGAGAAATGGATCAGGTCCTCGTCCGAGAAGGTCGAGCCCTCCAGTTCGCGGATATCCAGCGGCGGGGCCGCATAGGTGACGTGCGACTCGATCGTGCCGGTCGGGTAGGAAACACCTTCCTTGGCGTCGAGCAGCCGCGTCGTGCCTTCCGTTCCCCACAGCTTCACCCGCGCGCGGTACTCGCGGATGGTGCAGCCGGAGATCTCGATCACGCGACGGAAGCTGTTGGCCGACTTCTCGCGCTGCTGGTTCAGCAGCTGGAGCATGGCGGGCGTGCCGGCGAAATACTTTTCCACCGACGGGTGCCGGATGATCTTGCTGTAGAACTCCGGCGCGATGCGGACCTCCAGCCCGGTCATCGTGTCGTTGACCAGCTCCTCCTCGGTGCCGGAAAGCACCTCCTCCAGCGCCGCCGGCACGTCGAAGGTCGGATCGTCCAGGTCGAAATAGACCACCCGCTGCTGGAGCTTGAACACCTCGTTCAGGTCGTAGATGAGCTGATTGGCGCCGTCGACAATCCGCCCCTTCAGCGAGGAGATCTTCATCACCTCGAGGGTGATGGAGAACTTCAGACGGTTGCGGCGGTGACGGGTTTCGACCTTGTTGACCAGGGCGTCGTCCGGCGTGCGGGTGCGCCGGGCGTAGGCCATCCAGGACCGGATGTCCGCCGCCAGCACGGAGTCCTCGTGGCTGACGTTCGGAATCTCGAAGATGACGCCCTTGGGCTTGCCGTGGCGAGCGATGCTCGACGGGCGGCCGCCTTCCGTAACCGGCAGGGCGGTGATCACCCCGTCATCGATGTCGATGCGGACGTAAGGCGTGTCCAGGCCTTCGCTCGGGAACATGCCGTCCGCATTGAGCTGGCCGAACTGGTCGGGGACGGAGTTGATCAGGCCGGTGTGGTGCGCGGCCGTCAGGGGCAGCAGCGAGCCGCTGTCCAACAGTTCATCGGGGTCCATCGGAGCCCTCCTATCGTTTCAGTGTTCAGGGATGCCGGGCCGCCAAGGGGCCCGGATTGCCGGCTCAGCCGCTGACGCGCGGTTGGATGCCCAGCGAAGCCAGACGGCGGTAGGCCGCTTCCTTCTGGCCGTCGGTGACGCCCAGAGGCCAGGCGATGGCCTCGCGACGAATGATGACCGGGCCGCGCGCCAGGACCGTCAGCTCGACATCCACCCCGACCGGCGCCTCGGCCGACAACAGGTTGACGCCGGTGATGATCTGCGAGCCGTCCGTCGCCGCCGGATCCCACGGCGCATCCTTCTCGATCACGCCGTCCTCATAGGCGACGGAGACCGGAATCCGGTCGCCGGCGACGAAGTCCGCCGAACCGTCCGACAGGGTGAAGTTGATGGCGCCGTTGTAAGGCGAGCCGACATTGCCCGCCCCGTCCAGGCTTCCGTCGGGACGGATCACCTGAAAGGCGCCGCCGTCCGCCGCCGGAGAGACGATGACCACCTCGTATTGGCCCGCAGCGGCCCCGGTGTCCGCCGTAACGACGCCGATCGCGCCGTTGCCCGTGCCGACCACGGCGCCGGCCGTGACGGTCGCCGCGCCGATCAGCACCGTGCCGACAAGTACGAAAGCCGCAAAGGCCCTCGTCGTACCGACGCCGCCCAGGCCGACGCGCTTGTCGGTCGTATAGGTCGGATCGTACTCCGAATGGATGAGATCGCTGAGCCCGGGCAGGCCGGTCTCGAAAGTATAGGCCTTCATGACGGCCTCCTCTGTTCAGCAGGTTGATGCAGCCGGGATCAGGTCCAGCCCCCGGCCGAGCTGGTCGGCTCAGCCGGCGCCGCCGCCCCGGTTCCGATCGATGCGGTTGGCCACGGCCGCGCTCATGCCCGTGGCCCCCTTGGCCCCGTCGGCCCTCAGGCGCTGGGTTCCCGACATGGCGCGATCCAGGCGGCTGCCGCCTTGGGCCGAACCGGCGACGGCGGCCGACGCCTTGAACTGCGCCAGCGTCTGGCCCGACTGGATGGCGGCCAAAGCAAGCGCGGGGTTCTTCTTGGCCTCCGCCGAAGCGGCGATGGCGGCGGCGTCATCCTTCTTGTCGTCTTGATCGTCTTCGTCGCCGGTTTCGACTTGGTCCTTGGGCTTTTCGTCGCCCTCGTCATCGTCACCGCCATCGTCGTCGTCTTCACTATCATCCGGCTTGGTGTCGTCGGTCCCTGCCTTCGGCAGGGCCTCCGACAGGGCCTTGATGGCGGCCTGGGTCAGGCCGGCGGTCTTTGCGGCCGCGAGCACAGCGGAACGCTTCATATCAGTCTCCTCGGTAGATGCGGCCGGCGCCGGAGCCGCGTTGGATGACGCCAGACGCTCGCGCGCCAGCTCTCGGATCGCGGCGAACGCTTTGCGTTCGGTTGCGATCTCATCGACCAGGCCCTTGGCCAGAGCCGAAAGTTGCGGATTATCGGAATCGCCGAAGAAGCAGCCGGCCTCTGTCGCCAAGACCTCTTCCTCGGTTAGGTTCGGCCGGCCGGCGAGGACGTCAGCCACGAACCAGCGACCACATTGGTCGATCTCGTCCTGCAGGCCCTGGCTGGCCGTTTCCGACAGCGGCTCCATCCAACTGCCGTCCGTCTTCTTCGCCCCGAACTTGAACGGAGTGATGACGATGCCGTCCTTCGCGAAGGCGCCCGAGAAATCGCAGTGTGTGACGACGGCGCCGATGGATCCGACGCCGCTCTCGCGCGCAGCGACGATATGATCGGCGGCGCTGGGCTCCCAATATGCGGCGCTATAGCCATCCCGGAGGAAGGCGTGGATAGGCTTGCCGCCGGCCGACGCGCGGTTCTCCCGCTTTAACGCCGCCAGTTCTGGCAAGCCCTGGTCGACTACCCCGCCAGGAGAGCGCACCACCTCCCAGATGGCGCCGACACGGGCGTCCGCGAACATCTCCTCATAGGCGGCGAAAAGCGTGTCATAGCCGTGATACCAGACATCACCCCAGCCGAACCCTTCCGCCATGAGCGGGCCTGAGACCTCAAGGATTCCGACCCCATCCTTCAGAACCCACCCGTAACCCACGTCGTCAGGCTCGCCCACGAATCGCGGTGACGACGCCAGAGGCTCCGTCCGTTCCTCGACATCTTCCCGGCTGGCGAGCGCACGGCGTGCGCGCCCGAAGAAGTTGGCGAGGGGCGAGCCGCGATCACTAGCCTCCAGTCCAAGCTGACGGGCCAACGCCGGTATGGATGCTTCGCGCATGAGAAGGGGGCGGCCGGACAGGGCGGCCGCCAGCTGGGCGGGGTTTCGCATGGGGGGACCTCTTAGGTTCGCCGTTAAGCGGCGGGGCGCTGATCCAGGAAGCCCTGGTGCGCCGGATCTCGGCTGGTTGCGGCGGCGCGCTCCAAGGCCCCGCCCGGCAGGGGCAGTTCCAGTTCCTCGTGCTTGGCCATTTCGCGCGCACGCTGTTCCAGCACTTCTTCCCAGTCCTTGCCCTGATCGTCGCACTCGTCTTCCAGGGTGCTGACGTTGGCCTCGATGCGCGCCGAGGCCGCGTCGATCTCCTTGGTCGGATCGATGAAGCCCCGACCCGGGCCGATGCAGTGGATCTGGCAGTAGGCGTCGACCGCGTCGTAGAAATCCGGCGCTCCCTCGGGGATCTGCACGTAGCCCCGGTCGAAAGCCTCTTCGGCCCAGGCGACCACGAACGGCCTCACCAGCTGATCTTCCATCAAACCCATCAAGGCGACGGTTTCGGCCCAGGCATGGACGAGGGCTGCACGCGCAGACGAGTAGTTCGTCTGCGAATAGTCCATCGACAGCTCTTCGTAGGTCACGCCCAGCGAAGCGGCGATCAGGCGCAGGATCGAACGCACGAAGGCGTCGAAGCTGGCGACATCCTTGGACGCCGTCTGCAGCTGCAGTTCGTCGCCGTAAGGCAGGACCGGAATCTGAGCGCCGTTGGCCAGATTGACCGGGTGTTCCTTGTAATGATCCTGGCGCCAGGTCTCGAACTCCCTGACGTCCTTGGCCTCGAAGCTCTCGCTGACGGCGCCCGGCCCGCCGTTCGACTTCATGAAGGCGACGATCAGCGCATTGACCGTCGCGCTCTGCAGCGTGGCGTCCGTGAACCGGGACAGCGCGCGGAAACTCTTCAGCGCGGCGGCGAAACGGCTGACGCCGCGCGTCTGGCCGGCCCGTTCCGGCTCGAAGCAATGGAACACCTGCGGCCGACCCCATTCGGTCCAGCGCTCAAACCTCTGCCAACGGAACTGGCCAGGACCGCCGAAATCGGACGGATGCCGCTCGCGGATATGATAGGCGTCGGCCGCGCCCCAGGCGTCGAACTCGACGCCGCCGCGCAGCTCGTCCCGATCCGGTCGACCATTCGGATTGCTCAGCCGGTCAGGATCGACCAGACGAAGCCGCGTCTTGTACCGGGTCGCCTCGTCTTCCGCCCATTCGCCCAGCCCGAGCGCCTCGCCGTCGACCACGATGTGCGACGCCGCCAGTCGGAGCTGCTGGCCCCAGGTCAGCTTGCGCTCAGCGTCGGACGTAAAGGCGTGGCCGTAGCCGTAAAGCTGGAACTCTGTGCTCAGATCGGCGCCGAGCTGCCGCGCCGCCTCTCTGTCGATGCCGAGGGCGCGCGCGTTCGGCCTGAACTTGACCCGCCAGCCCTTGCCGACGGCCGCATTGACGCGACGGGACCGCGCCGAGGCGGCGACGGGATCGTTGCGCACCCGTTCCCGCACGCGGGCGGTGACGCGATCGCGGTTCGGAAGCCAAAGCTTGTCCGCCGAGCCCAGCTGGGCAGGCCATTCGGCGAAATAGGTGCCATGGCCGCTCGCCCCCTCATAGGACGGCGTTCCGCCCATGGCGGCCGTATCCGTCATCGCCACGGCGCGCGCGCGGGCGACCTCCAGGCGAGAGATCGACCGGCCCGAGGCGGACACTATACCTGAGGGAGCGAACGGCGTGCGCATGGCGCGGCTCAGTCCTTGGCCTGCGCAGTCGCGCGGGCTTCCAGGGCTGCAAGGCGCGACTGGAGCAACGCCAGTTCTCCGGCGCTGGCGTTGCCTGCCTCATCAAAGGCGGCGAAGCGGGCCTTCAGCGCCTCGTCCAGGCCTTCGAAGCGCTCATCAATGGCGGCAAGCCCCGTCTTGAGGGCCTCATCACGGGTTTCGCCGGCCTTCTCCAGAAAGCCGAAGCGCTCATCGATCAACGAAGCGAACTTATCGAACCGTTCGCCGATCCAAGCGTCATCGTAAGCGCCCGATCCGGTAACAGCCACGGGCTCAAACGGTGCGCTCAGCGCCTCGTTGAACTGCCGGCGGGCGTTCAGGACGCCTTCGACCAGCGTGTCAGGCACGGGGCGGCTGGGAAAGCTCACCAGGGCGCGCATCGCGTCCAGCAGGACGATCAATGCCGCCACGGCGGGCAGGTTCGACAGGGAAATGCTCGCGACGACAGATTCCGGCGCCGGCGCGACAGCGGGCGGCTTGGGGGTTCGGCTCATGATGGCCTCCTCGATGTGATGAAATCCGGGTGCGAAGGCGGCGCCGCCCCGACGTCGGCAGTCGGGGACCGCCGGCGGCCGAGAGCCTCCCCGAACCCGGGGCGGGAGGCCGGTTGACGGCGTAGATCGTTAAAGGCGGATGCTCAGTGCGCCTCGACGGCGCAGCGGCGCCCCGTCCAGTTGCAGGGCCTTGGCCTCAAGATTGGCGATCTCGGTTTCCAGCCGCCCGATGTCGCCTTTGGCGTACTTCACCGTTCGGCCGTTGCTGGTGATCTCGGCCACCTGGCCGCCCGCGATAATCTTGGCGTAGGCCGCGCGGAAGGCGGCCAGCTGGGCGGTCTCTGCGGGCGTCAGCGCCATTAGAAGCTCCATTTCTTCTTGGCCGCTGCGACCTCGGCCGAGCTGGCGGCGGGCGCTGACGGCGTTTCAGACTGACCGGCTGGCGGGCGTTCCCACAGGGCCTCCAGACCGGCCTTCTCAGCCTGACGACGACGCGCCAGCTCGAGCCAGTCCGGCTCCGCCCCGGGAACGCCGATGCCCAGAGAAGCGGCCAGCGCGCGGTTGTAGACCCACAGGTCCAGCTCCTCGTTGCGGCGGCGGACGCGGACCCAGGCCTCATCCTTCACGACGCCCGTCTTGCTGTCCTGGACAGAGACCAGAGCCTCGCCGGTCAGCTCCTCGAAGAAGTCCCGCTCGACCCAACCCGGCCAATGAGGACGACGCGGCGCGCGGGCGCCCTTCTCCCCTTCAAGGCTCAGCGGTATCGCCTCGTTCATCAGCGTCCGCTTCAGATCCCAGGTGCCGACGCGCCAGGTCCGGCACGAAACCACTCGTCCCTCAGGCCCTTCCAGCTTCTGTTTCGCGCCTCGGCGAAGCGGCATCCGCCCCCAACCGTCAGCGCCGTCTAACGCCTTCGATTTCCCGTGAGCCGAGCAGTAAGCGTAGACGTGGAAAGTCCCGTAGCCGGAATCGACGCCCTGAACTTCCGTGGCGACATACCCGCCGTCCTCATGCGGCCAACGTCTGCGCTCCAGCTCGGCCAGCTCGGCCCATATCTGCGGCTCCGACGGCCCGCCCTCGATCCGCCCCTTGTCGATGGGCACGTGCTCGGCTTCGGGCCCCCAGGCATAGGCCGTCCACTGGGCCCAGTCGCCGTTCAGGTCGACGGCGATGGTGACGATCTCGTAGCCCGACGGCACCACGCCCTTAGTGAACCGGCCGTCCCGACGCTCCAACAGCTTGTCGACATCGGCCTGCTGGACCGTGACCTCGTAAGCCTCGCCGAAGATCTGCTGGTGCAGGGCGATCTTCGCCTCTTCGTCCGTCGCATCCCGGATCTGTTCGGCGATATAGGCCCAATCCACGGCGTCCGATACGACCTGCCAGGCATGGTAGCTGGGCTGCCGCCCCTCTGTGGGCCGTTCCCGCCAGGCCTCGTACTCACTGACGGCGATGAAGGCGCTTGGCGCCGGATTGTCAGGGTCCGTCGACGGGAAGGTCGGTATCCAACCGCCGCGCACGCCGTGCGCAGGCTCCCGGTACGGGTGACATGCCTCAACCATCGCACGCTTGTGCCGATGCTCGATCACGCCGCCGCATGACGGGCAGTTGAAGTGGGGCGTTTCGCCCTTCTCCACGCCCATCATCATATCGCGATCCAGTCGGATCAGCACTCCGCCGGGCAGGCCCGAGCAATGGGGACAGGGCAGGTACAACCGGCGCTGGTCGCCGAGGCGATAATCGGCCGTCACCGGGCAGCCGGTCAGTTCGCCTTCGTTCTCCTCCGAACGGCGCACGAGCCCTGGCGTCGAGTTATGGAAGGTCTTGGCGCCGGCCAGTTCCCACTGAAGCTGGCGGACCTTGATCTGCTTATGCGGATCGCCGCGATCTCCGACCGACACGCTCCAGTTCGGCGTCTCTTCCTTCACCACCAGGCAGAAGGTGACCATCTGCAGCGGCTTGGCGCTGGTCGTGCCGAAGAACTGTCCGTACCCGCCCGGGAATCGTTTGTAGGTGTTGGTCGAGCCCTGCTCGTCCCGCGATGTCACTGCCCGGATTTTGCGGCGCAGCTCGGGCGTGGCGTCGACAAGCGGTTGCCACTTCGTCCGGTTGTACTTCAGCGCCTCGTCGCCGCTCGGCAGGGCGACGCCCCACGGGCGAGCCACCACAGCCGAGTAGTAGAGCGTCGCCAGCACGCCGATTGTCGTCTTCGCGATCTGGGCGGAGCCGACGAAGGTGACCGTCCTGGCGGGATCATCGGGGTGAAGCCGGTCTAGCGGCTCGATCAGGTACTCGAACCCGTCCCAGGACAACTCGCCTTCGCGCGTCGTTCCCGTTTCGCCGGGGATGTTGACCCGCCCTTCGGCCCAGGCGCTGATCATCTGATCGGGGGCAGGCGTCACGGCCGTCGCCATGGCCATGACCAGCGACGCCGCCTGCCGCGCCAGCTCGGCGCTGCTGAACAGGCTCATGTCAGGCCGCCGCCAGCTCGTCTTCCGTGAAGCCGCCCGCCAGCTTAGTCAGCTCGGTCACAAGGTTGTTCAGCAGCTTCTGGTCCGCCTGTTTCAACACATGCTCGGCCTGCCGGACATCGTTCATGCCGGCCACCTCAGTGGCCAGGGTGCGCCGGCGGCGCTCCAGCGCCTGGGTGAAGGCGACGCCCATGGCCTCGATCGCCATCGTCACCGCCGCCTTCGACAGAAGCTCGCCCTTCCGCTCAGCCAGGTCGAGTTCGAGCTTTTCCTCTTCCAGCGCGCGCTTCCGAGATCCCGCCGGGCCCGCAGGCGCCGCCAACGGCGCTTCCGCCACCTGGCGGCTGTCCTGGACCGAGAGGGATTCGCCGCGCGCGCGGATCAGGGCGTCGTAGTCGACCTCCTTGACGCGCCCTTGAGGATCGCGCCGGACAGGCAGGTCCTCATTTCGCGCGATGAAGCGAGAGATCGAGGATTTGTTGATCGGTCGCCCGGCTTTGGCTTCCAGCGCCGCCGCCTCGCTGACGCTGACCCAGCGCTGTGACGATCCACCATCGAGCAGGAAGGGCTCTGTCATGCCGTTGCGCTCCCTGTTGCGTAAGCAACGCCCGTTGCACCCCTCGAAACATCGCTCACTAGGGAACGAAAACGCTCTGCCCCACCGCATAGGGTCAGAAATGGGGGGAAGGACCCAAGGCCCGCCTAGCCGCGACGCAAGTCATTGAAAGACAATGAAAAACCCGCCCGGGCGGAGCCTTGGGCGGGTGGGTCGGAACGGGCTGAGGCTGGACGGCTACCGCACTGCGCGTCATTCGTCTGACGGCAGTGCAATGATCTGGCGCGAATCACGCCCTAGCAGGGTGAATACGACTGCCGCTCTGTCGCCGTCAACCATCTCTTCGAAGACGAGATCGTAGTCGGCTGTCGGCCCAGCCAGGCGCAGTTTGTCGCCGCGCTTGTATCGGCAGGCCTTTGGAGCGGCCTTTTCGTTGTCGTTACGAGGACGCTGCAACACCACCAGCCCATTGACCTCGCGGGCCTTCATCTCGGTGATGAAGCGGCTGGGGATGGGACAGGGCCGAGCCGTCTCACCGACGCCGCGCGTGATCACCTCCGTCACGCCCATGGTCGAGTAGACCGCACGCCAGCGGTCCTGGTCGAGATCCATCTCGATGAACAGGTAGCGCGGGATCATCGGTCGAGGCGAAGGCGCCACGCCGTTCCGAACGCGGGCCCGGGCCGGAGGCGGCACCAGCGGCAGATAGACGTTGAAGCCCTGCTGCTCCAGCTGATACCGGGCGTGCCGTTCCTGATGGGCGTGGGTCACCACGACATACCAGGCCTTGCCGGTTTGGGCGGATAGAGCGGTCGACGCGGTCACTTCTGCGGCCCCTTCGCTTTGGTTTCGGGCGTCCCACGGCGTACCGGCTGAACGTCCCACTTATCTTTTTGAGAACACTCGATAAAAATAGAGACGGGACGCGCGGGACGCATGGGACGCACCTGTGGCGTCGTGCGCTCCCGCATGTGCGCCCCCGCATGGGGCCGAGGTCGCGTCCCATGCGTCCCGGTGTCCCATGCCCGGCTCAAAGCCCGATCAGTCATGGCTTTCACCGTGGGACGCAGGGCGGGACGCGCGGTCGCCTGGGGCGTCCCAAACAGGCGCTTCGAACGCCGTCACCTCCGCCGGATCAGCCCCCAATCCGACCGGCCTCTCTAGCCAGGGGGTCAGGGGGACGGCCAAGGCGCGGCTCTGGTGCATCCCGAACCGCACAGGCGTCGGCAGCGGTCGCGGCGCATAGGCCTCGCCCAGGTCCGCCAGGTGCTCCAGAACCCCGCGCCAGTTGGCGTAATGCGTCCCCGCCAGCGCCCGCGCGAGGGCCGGATGGTTGGTCGAGATCAGCAGCCATGGCCCCGGCCGCTCATGGGCGCCGTGCCCATTCTCGATCTTCAGGCCGAAGGTCTTCAGCACCTTCTCGTGGAAGCCCGGGCTTTCCAGCTGCTCCTGGATCATCTCGCCGATGGTCAGGTGGCGATCCTTGGAATGCTGGCCCGAGTTGATGGCCCATATCCGCGACAGACACGCCTGCCCCGGGTTCTGCGCCGCCGAGGTCTCTTCCCGGTTTCGGATCAGGGCCGACCATTTGGCGACCTCCTCCCGCGCCGTCTCGATCGTGAGCGCCTCATCGTGCAGCAGCAGCCGTCGCCCGGCGGCCAGCGCCGCCACCAGATCGGCCGCCCGGGGCGTCTGCCCGCTCTCCCCCAGCGCAGCCTTCAGCAGGCTGACGTCCGCCCGGTATCGCTTAGCCTCGCGCACGGCGCGCGCCAGCAGGCGCGGCGAGATCTCCCGCGCCCAATCAATCGCCTCCTTCAGCTTTTCGTCGGCTCCGCCCTTGGCCTTGCCCAACAGCCTCAACCGCACCTCGACCACCCGCGTGGCCATGGCGTCGCCCAGCTGCACCGGCAGAATGCTGGCCAGATAGGCCGACCCGACGGCGGTCTGTCCCGCCGTCCGCCCCCCGGTGTCGCCCTGTCGACGGGTCGATCCCTCGCCGGTCGACATGCGGCGCAGCACCTCCAGCGCCTTCTCGACCGGTCCCTGCCCGTCGACGCTGGGCTCCGCCTCGTCCAGGTAGAGCGCCCGCGCCTCGCCCGACAGGCCGTTGCGCAGGCCCGCTTCCGAGAAGCTGTCCAACAGGTCGCCGGCGTTCGCGCTGCCCGCGGCCTGCAGCAGGCG
>DGIZ01000111.1 GCA_002386585.1 Brevundimonas sp. UBA4609
CGAGGCGCTTCACCGGCTCGCCGAAGCCTTGCGCGCGGCCGAGACCGACATCCTATCCGCCAACGCCCGCGACGTAAGCCGCGCCCGCGACGGCGGCCTGTCCGAGGCCCTGGTCGACCGCCTGGCCCTGCCCCCCGCCCGCGTCGAGGGCATGGCCGTCGCGGTCGAAACCATCGCCGCCCAGCCCGACCCGGTAGGCGGTGAAATGGCCCGCTGGACCCCGGTCAACGGCCTGGACATCGCCCGCGTCCGCACCCCCATCGGCGTTCTGGCCGTCATCTATGAGAGCCGCCCGAACGTCACCGCCGACGCCGCCGCCCTGTGCATCCGGTCCGGCAATGCGGCGATCCTGCGCTGCGGCTCGGACTGTCTGGATTCCTCGCGCGCCATCGCCGCTGTCGTCACGAGCGTCCTGGCCGAAGCGGGCCTGCCCGCCGACGCCGTCCAACTGGTCCCCGTGCCGGATCGCGAGGCCGTCGGCGCCATCCTGTCGGGCCTCGACGGCGCCGTCGACCTGATCATCCCGCGCGGCGGCAAGAGTCTGGTCGCGCGGGTTCAGGCCGAGGCGAAGGCGCCGGTGCTGGGCCACCTCGAGGGCCTGTGCCACACCTATCTGGACGGCGCCGCCGACCTGGACGTCGCCCGCCGCGTGGTCCTGAACGCCAAGATGCGCCGCGTTTCCGTCTGCGGCGCGACCGAGACTCTGCTGGTGGACCGCGCGGCTGCGGATTACCTTCTGCCCGCCGTCGCCGCCGACCTGATCACCGCCGGATGCGAACTACGCGGAGATGCCGAGGCCCGCGCCCTGGTCCCGAACATGAGCGAGGCGACCGAGGTCGACTGGACCACCGAATACCTGGCCCCCATCCTGTCAGTGCGCGTGGTGGACGGCGTAGACGGCGCGGTCGACCACATCCGCCGCTACGGCTCGGGCCACACCGAGGCCATCGTCACCACCGACGAGAAGGCTGCCGAACGCTTCGCCAACGGCGTCGACAGCGCCATCGTCCTGATCAACGCCTCGACCCAGTTCGCCGACGGCGGCGAATTCGGCTTCGGCGGCGAGATCGGCATCTCGACCTCAAAGCTGCATGCGCGCGGGCCAGTCGGGGCGGAGCAGTTGACCACCTACAAATATGTGGTGCGCGGCCAGGGCCAGACGCGGCCCTGATCCATCCCCGACGCAGAGAAGGCCAGAGCCCGCGAACTCCGGCCTTCCTTATCTCGAGCGGGCCTCAAGCAGCCCGAAGGGCGATAGGCCCCAGAGAAAGAATGCTTATGCGTCCCTTTCAGGGAGCGCATAAGCGATCACATAGTCCCCGCGCGGCGTTTCCATGAAGTGATGCCCGCCGGCCATGATGACCAGATACTGGCGGCCGTTCTGCTCATAGATCATCGGATTGGCCTGACCGCCCGCCGGAAGCACGTCCGACCACACCGTCTTGCCGGTCTCGATGTCGATGGCGCGGATCAGGTCGTCCGTCGCGGCGGCGATGAAGATCAGTCCGCCCGCCGTCACCGCCGAGCCGCCGTTGTTCGGCGTGCCGATCTCCAGCGGCAGCATGGAGGGGATGCCGAACGGTCCGTTCTTCCTCGCCGTGCCGAAGGGACGGTCCCACAGGGTGCGGCCGCTCTTCAGATCGATGGCGCGCATCCCGCCATAGGGCGGCTGTTTGCACAGCAGGCCGGTGAACTTGACCCGCCAGCCCGCATTGACGTCGATGGCGTAGGGCACGCCCATCTGCGGGTCGCCCGCGCCCTCGGCCTTGGACTTCGACAGGTTGCCGCCGCGGTTGGCCGCCTCCTTCTCACGCTCGATGTAGCGAGGGTCGTCGCGCGGGAACCAGCCCAGGCGGTCCGCTTCCGCGCGGGGCACCAGGCGGTTGTGGTTGGGCATGTCGTTGTAGTTGGCGACGATCACGCCGCGCGCCGGGTCGACCGCAACCCCACCCCAGTCCGAGCCGCCGTTGTAGCCCGGATACTGGATCCAGTAGCGGTCCGCCGTCGGCGGGGTGAAGTAGCCGTCATAGGCCGCCTGATGGAACTGGATGCGGCAGACCATCTGGTCGATCGGCGACATGCCCCACATGTCCCGTTCGGTCAGGTCGGCCTTTCTCAGCGTGTGGAACAGGGAGAAGGGCTGGGTCGGGCTGCGCTGCGAGGGCTCGACGCCCCCCTGGGGCACGCGGCGCTCCTCGACCTTGTGCAGAGGCTGGCCGGTGCGGCGATCCAGGATATAGAGGTCGCCCTGCTTGGACGGCAGGATCACCGCCGGAACCAGCGTCCCGTTGATCGGCATATCGACCAGGGTCGCCTGCGAGCCCAGGTCATAGTCCCAGACGTCCTTCCTCACCGTCTGGAAATGCCAGCGCGGCTTGCCCGTGGTCACGTCCAGCGCGACCAGGGAGGTTGCGTATTCATTCTCGGCCGGGCGACGCAGGCCGGAATAATAGTCGGCCGAGGAATTGCCCATCGGCAGGAAGACCAGGCCCAGCGCCTCATCCGCCGTGGCCGTGGTCCACATGTTCGGCGTGCCCGGCGTATAGGTCTCGCCCTCGGGCGGCAGGGTCGTGATGTCCGGACGCATCATGTCCCAGGCGAAGCGCAGCTCGCCCGTCACCGCGTCGAAGCCCTGGATCACGCCCGAGGCGTTCCACCGCTTCTGGCCGTCCAGAACCTGATGGCCCGTGACCACCACCCCGCGCACGATGACCGGCGCCGAGGTGATCGACACCATGCCGGGATAGGGGTCGCCCATCCCATGCTTGATGCTGACTTCACCATTCGCGCCGAACCCGGCGCAGGGCGCCCCCGTGCGGGCGTCCACGGCCACCAGCCGCCCGTCCAGCGTGCCCTCGATGATGCGCGTGGCGCAGGGCTGAGCCGCATCAACGTTGGGGACGGCGTAGTAGGTCACGCCCCGGCAGGCGGCGGTATAGGGGATCTGATCGTCGGCGACCTTGGGATCATAGGTCCACTTCTCCTTGCCCGTGGCCGCATCGACCGCGAACAGACGATTGCGGGCCGAGCACAGGTAGAGGGTGTCGCCGACCTTGAGCGGGGTCGTCTCGGCGCCCCAGCGCTCATCCGGCAGATCGCCGGTGCGGAAGGTCCAGGCGCGCTGCAGCCCCTTCACATTGTCCTTGTTGATCTGGCTCAGCGGGGAATAGCGCTGGGCGCTGTCAGAGCCGCCCCAGGCGGGCCAGTCGGCGCCGACCTTCAGCACCGCCGGGTCGCCCACGCCGCCGTTTCCGGCGGACGGAACCGGGCTCATCACCCTGGCCTTGTTGGCCTGGGCCACGACCACGCCGGAAACGAGGCAGAAGACGGCGATCGCCGCGAGCCCGCCCCAGACCAGCTTGCCTCCGCCCCCGTCGCGCTTCAGCGCCGGCAAGCTGAGGACCACGGCGATCAGCAGCACCAGCGGCGCCACCACGCGCGGGACCAGGGCCCAGCCGTTCAGTCCGACCTCCCACAGAGCCCAGACGACGGTGCCGATGAAGATGGCGATATAGAGCCAGGCGCCCAACGGCCTCAGCAGGGCCAGAAGCCCCCCGGACACGATCATCAACAGGCCGACGATCAGATAATAGGCGGAGCCGCCCAGCATGATCAGCTGGCCCCCGCCTATGGTCAGCGTCAGCCCGATCAGGGCGATGACGATCCCCAGAAGCCTGACAAGGACGCTGCCGAATCCACGTCCGCGCTCAATGGACGACATGGCGCCCTCCCATCTTCAGCTTGGCCTTGGACTGCAACACCCGAAGAAGAGTGGCGTTCCATCGGCTTCTGAGAATGGGCGAGAAAAAGGGCCGCGCGCCTGTTCGACGTGCGGCCCCAGATCGATCCCGACTGAAGTCTTACTGACGCGCCAGCTGGCTGGACAGGATCAGCTCGAGCTGTTTGCGGATATGCGGCGTCAGCTCTTCGATGCCCCAGTTGTCATAGGCGGCGAAGCGGAAGTTGGAGATGAAGACGTCCCAGATCAGACGCGCCAGAAGCGGCAGGTCCACGTCCTGGCGCAGTTCGCCCTCGCGCACGCCAGCCTGCAGCAATTCAGCCACGGCCTCGACCAGCGGACGGACGAAGGCGCGCGAGCGCAGATCGGCGTCTTCCGGCTGGAACCAGGAGCGGGCGACCATGGCCTGCATCAGCGGCAGGTGGTCCAGCGAGCGGTGATAGCCGGCGGTCAATCCGTTCGACAGGCGATCCAGGACGCGGCCTTCGGCGGCCGCAGCGGTGCGGATGTCGGCCAGCAGGCCTTCCATCTCCTCGGAGAAGACGGCTTCGAACAACTCGGCCTTGTCCTGGAAGTTGGCGAAGACGGCGCCGGTCGACATGCCCGCCCCCTTGGCGATATCGCGGATGGTGGCGGCGTCATAGCCGCGCTCAGCGAAGAGGGTGCGGGCGGCGTCCAGCACCTTCTGACGCGTGCGCACCTTGGCGGCCTGGCGGCGGTTCAGTCGAGGCTGGGCTTCGGCTTCGGCGACTGCAGGGGCGGACTGGGAAGACTCACGCATCGGCGACGGCTCTAAACTCATCTATAGGCGGCGTTCGCCTCATCGCGGCTCGCTGTCGTCCGACGCGAACCTGGAACGAGACTGACGACGCTCCTGGGAGGAAGTGGTGAACTTTCATCACCGAACAATGACCAAAATGGGTCACAAGCGGCATAAAACTTTGCCGCAGGCCGGTTGTGAGTTCAACAGGACTACGCAGTTCTACGGATAGGGGCCGTTGAACGGCATACGGGAAATCAAAGCTTTGCCGTTAGTCCTGCTTTATTGCACGCCTCATGTATGGCGAAGACATCGGGAGCCGGCGCCGAACCCCGCAGATGCGAATCCCGCCCTCGCCCTTCCCGGTAAAATTTTTTAAGACTGCCGGATCGCCCGAAGCTTCTACGCTTCGGGCCGCCCTGCCCTTGGGCCGAGATGAGGAAACGACAATGAAGAAACTGTTCGCTGGGGTCGCCGCCGCGGCCCTTCTGGCGCCCGCCGCCGCCCTGGCCCATGACGGCCACGACCATGCCTGCATCGACGACGCCTGCACCGTCTTCGAACTGTTCCAGACACCGGCCGCCGAGGGCGGCGCTTCGGGCTGGCAGGGCACGGACGCGCCCAAATACGGAACCTGGGGCTTTGACCTGGCGGGCCGGGACACCTCGGTCGATCCGGGCGACAGCTTCTTTCGCTACGCCAACGGCGCGGCCATCGACCAACTGACCATCCCGTCTGACCGCACCTCCTACGGCTCCTTCGCCCTGCTGCGCGAACTGTCCGACAACCGCATGAAGAAGCTGGTGACGGATCTGGCCGCGCGCACCGACCTGGCCGCCGGTTCGGACGAGCAGAAGATCGCCGACGCCTATCGCGCCTACATGGACCAGGCCCGCGTCGACCAGTTGGACGCCCAGCCGCTGGCGCCCTATCTGGCCGCCATCCGCGCCGCCGACACCCATGAGAAGATCGCCGCCTACATGGGCCAGACCCAGGGACGCGCGGGCGGCTCCTTCTTCGGCACCGGCGTCACCATCGACCAGAAGAACCCGACCCGCTACGCCGTCTCGACCGGTCAGTCGGGCCTGGGGATGCCCAACCGCGACTACTATCTGGACGCCCGCTTCGCCGACAAGAAAGAGAAGTATCAGGCCTATATCGAGCGGATGCTGACCAACATCGGCTGGGCCGACCCGGCCGGTTCGGCGGCCGCCATCGTCGCCCTGGAAGATCGGATCGCCGAGGCCCACTGGACCCCGATCGAGAACCGCAACCGCGACAAGACCTACAACCCCTATTCGATCCAGACCCTGGCCGCCGAAGCGCCCGGTTTCGACTGGGCCGGCTATTTCAACGCCGCGGGCCTGGGCGCGGTCGACCGTGTGATCGTGCGTCAGAACACGGCCATGCCGAAGATGGCCGCCATCTTCGGTGAGACGCCGGTGGCGACCCTGCAGGCCTGGCAGGCCTTCCACACCACGGACGACGCCGCCCCCATGCTGTCGCAGCGCTTCTCGGACGCCCAATGGGAGTTCCATTCGCGCGATCTGGCCGGCCAGCCCGAGCAGCGCAGCCGCGAGAAGCGCGCCATCAGCTTCGCCGAGGGCGCCCTGGGCGAGGCCGCGGGCCGTCTGTATGTCGCCGAATACTTCCCGGCCGAATCCAAGGCCAAGATGGAAGAACTGGTCGCCAACCTGCGCACCGCCCTGTCGCACCGCATCGACAACCTGACCTGGATGGGCACGGAAACGAAGGCGGCCGCCCAGGAGAAGCTGCGCAAGTTCACGGTCAAGATCGGCTATCCGAACAAGTGGCGCGACTATTCGGCCCTGGAGATCCGCGCCGACGACGCCTTCGGCAACAGCCAGCGCATGGGCCAGTTCCAGTGGAACTACCGCCTGTCGCGCCTGGACCAGCCGGTCGACAAGGACGAGTGGGGCATGACGCCTCAGACGGTGAACGCCTATTACAACTCGGCCAATAACGAGATCGTCTTCCCGGCCGCCATCCTGCAGCCGCCCTTCTTCGACCCGGACGCGGACCCGGCCGTCAACTATGGCGGCATCGGCGGCGTGATCGGCCACGAAATCGGCCACGGCTTCGACGACCAGGGCTCCAAGTCCGACGGCGACGGCGTGCTGCGCAACTGGTGGACCGATCAGGACAAGGCCAATTTTGAGGGCCTGACCAAGCGCCTGGGCGCCCAGTACGACGCCTTCGAGCCCCTGCCCGGCTTCCACGTCCAGGGCGGCCTGACCATGGGCGAGAACATCGGCGACGCGGCCGGCACGGCGGTCGGTCTTGAGGCCTATCACCTGTCGCTGAAGGGCCAGCCGGCCCCGGTGATCGACGGCACCACCGGCGACCAGCGCTTCTTCTACGGCTGGGCCCAGGTGTGGCAGTCCAAATACCGCGAGGACGCGCTGAAGAACCAGATCGCCGCCGATCCGCACAGCCCGGCCGAGTTCCGGGTCATCGGCCCGGTGCGCAACATCGACGCCTGGTACGAGGCCTTCGGCATCAAGCCGGGGACCAAATACTACCTGGCGCCGGACGAGCGTGTCCGCCTCTGGTAGGGCGCGACGCCTGCTGAATGAAGAGGGCCGGAGCGTCGCCGCTCCGGCCCTTTTTCGTGGCCGCATGCCTCCTGACACGCCGTCATTCTCGGGCTTGACCCGAGGATCGAGGGAAGCGGCGCGCCCAGCTGTCCAGACCGTTGTGCGCGGTCAGCGCGATCCTCGGGTCAAGCCCGAGGATGACGGAGCCTAGGGCCGCGCCTCGTTATCGAACACCCTTCGGGTTTGCTTGACTCCCAGGCATGAAAAAGCCCGCTGCGGGGGATACATCGCAGCGGGCCTTCTCGCTCTCTCAGGAGCGGACGTTTCCTCCCCGAAACGCCTTCAAGATGTCGCTGCGGCTGAGCGCTGCGCCTCTTGAGTGAGACCAAATGACGCCATGGAGGGGGTCAAGTCAATCAAGCCTCCATCGAAAGAGCGTTCTTTCGTAACTGAACGTTGATAACTCACGTCTTCGTCAGAGTTTTTATCGAAACCTATTCGATTATGGAGCGGACCACGGCGACCAGCTGATCGCGCGCCACGGTCTGCTGCCCCGGACGTTCGGCCTTCCAGGCGTCGTTATCGGCGATGGCGGCGGCGCGGGCGCGTCCGGCGTCCAGATCCTTGATCGTCACCTGGCCTGCGGCGATCTCGTCTCCGCCCAGGATGACGGCCGCCGGGGCCCCGCGACGGTCGGCGTATTTCATCTGCGCCTTCATGCCCGCCCGGCCCAGATAGAGTTCGGCGGCGATGCCCGCCGCCCGCAGTTCGGACACGGCGTCGAGATAGTGCTGCATGTCGTCCTCGGAGAAGACGATGGCCACCACCGGCCCGCGCGTTTCATCCTCGGCGCCGCGTCCGGCCGCGCGCAGGGCCGAAGCCAGACGCGACACGCCAAAGGAGAAGCCCGTCGCCGGGGTCGACTGACCGGTGAAACGCGACACCAGATCGTCATAGCGCCCGCCGCCGCCGATCGAGCCGAAGCGCACGGCCCGGCCCTTCTCGTCCTTGGTGTCCAGCAGCAGTTCGGCCTCGAACACCGCGCCGGTGTAGTATTCCAGCCCGCGCACGATGGTCGGGTCGAAGCGCACGTCGTCCTGCGCCACGCCCATGGCGGTCAGGGCGCGGTCGATAGCGGCCAGTTCCTTCAGCGCTTCTTCACCCGCGGCGCCCAAGGCGGCGCCGGACACGGCGTCCAGCACGCCCGCGCGGCTGAGGCCCGGCGTCTCGGCCGAGGCCAGGAAGGCTTCGATGGCCCCGACCACCGAGGAAGGCAGGTTCGCGCCCTTGGTGTAGTCGCCGGACTCGTCCAGACGCCCCTCGCCCAGCAGCAGGCGCACGCCCTCGACGCCCAGACGGTCGTACTTGTCCACCGCGCGCAGGGCCGTCAGCCGCTGCACCGGATCCGTGATCCCGCCCGCGTCGAACAGGCCGTCGAACAGCTTGCGGTTGGAGACGCGGATCACCGCCTGCCCGGCCGCCAGGCCCGCGGCGCGCAGGCCCTCGCAGCCCATGGCGATGATCTCGGCGTCGGCCTCTGGCCGGTCGGAGCCGACGGTGTCGGCGTCGCACTGCCAGAACTCGCGGAAGCGGCCCGGCCCGGGCTTCTCATTGCGCCACACCGGCCCATAGGCGTAGCGGCGGAACGGCTTGGGCAGAGTCTCCCAGTTCTGGGCGGCGAAGCGGGCCAGAGGCGCCGTGTGGTCGTAGCGCAGGGCCATCCATTGATCGTCATCGTCCTGAAGCGCGAAGACGCCCTCGTTCGGACGGTCGGCGTCCGGCAGGAACTTGCCCAGCGCGTCGGCGTATTCGAACGCCGGAGTCTCCAGCGCCTCGAAGCCCCAGCGCTCATAGACCTCGGACACGCGCGCGACGATGCGGCGCTCGGCGGTCAGGTCGCGGCCGCGACGGTCGGCTAACCCGCGGGGAGCGCGGGCTTCGGGGCGGTTGGAGGCTTCGTCGGTCATGGGGCGGCGATTAAGCCATCAGTTCCGCCGCCGCAACTCACAGTCCGCCCGACGCTCTCAGGCCGTGCGGCGCAGCGGCAGATCGCCCCCATAGCTCAAACGCCGCCACAGCCATTCGAACGGCCCCATGGTGAACTTCGACAGCCACAGCGGCGACCAGATCAGCTGCAGCGCCCAGACGCCGACGATGATGGCCCACTGCATCGGATAGTCGACCTGACCGAACAGACGCGGCCCCCACGGCATGTAGAAGATGGTCGTCATGATCAGGGTCTGAGTCAGGTAGTTGGTGAAGGCCATCCGCCCCACCGGCGCCAGCGCCTTGCGCAGCCACCCCACCCCGCGCGTCGTCAGCAGGATCAGCGCCGAGGCGTAGGCCAGCGTGATGATCAGCGGATAGGAGCCCACCGCCATGGCCCAGCCGCCGGTCGCCTCGACCTCGGCCCCGGCCTGAATCTCGAACCACTCCAGCACGCCCAGCAGGGCCAGAACCGCCGCCCCGCCCGCCATCAGCATCGCGTAGACGCGCGTCGGAACCCGCCCGTGGAAGAAGCCCGCCTTGAACAGACCCAGGCCCAGCATCATCAACGGCACGGTCGAGAATACATACATGAGCAGGCTCATGCCCTGGGCGATGGCCCAGGCCTTCAGGTTCTCCAGCGCCGCACCGGCCCAGCCGCTCTGATAGGCGGCGATCGAGGCGGCGACCGCCCCGTCCGAGGCCCCGCCGCTGCTCATGGCCTCGGGGAAGCGCGCCGTCAGCAGCATCAGCCCGGCCTGAAGCGTCGCCAGAAGGACCGTCGCCCCGGCGCCGATCCAGATCAACGGCTTGGCGGGCATCGACCGCATCAGCATCATGAACAGGCCGGACCAGGCGTAGAGCAACAGGATGTCGCCGTACCAGAAGGCCGCGCCGTGGATCAGCCCGAACAGGGCCAGAAACAGCAGGCGGCGACGCAGGACGCGCCCCTTCGCCTCATCGCCCCGTTCGCCGCCGACCAGGAAGACCGACACGCCGAACAGCATGGAGAACAGGGTGACGAACTTCTGCCGGAAGAAGACGGCCACGACCCATTGCGCCACGCCCGACGCATTGGGGTCCGCCGGAAAGGGCGACTGGCCGCTCGTCATCTCGATCGCCATCATCGGCAGGGCGAAGGCCGCCGCGTTGACCGCCAGGATTCCCAGCACCGCCGCGCCGCGCAGCACGTCCAGGGTCACGATCCGCTGATCCGCCGCCACCGGCTTCGGCTGGGCCGTCTCAACCTGATCCCTCATGCTCGCCCCCTGTTCTGCGTGAAGAGGTTGAGGCTTAGGCGGGACCGCCGCTCCGCTTCACGTTAAATCCCTGTAACGTCCCGTTCGGCCAGGACGCCCATGCGGTTCTTGACCGTCGGCGCCGGGACAAAGCCCAGATAGGCCACGCACAGGCCGCCCCACAGGGCGTAGCTGACGCCCATCATGACCGCCAGCGGCAGGCCGCCGACGCCATAGATCAGCAGGGCCGTCTCGATCGCGCCCAGGCCCTGGACGAGGCTCTGCGAGGCGGCGCCCGCCAGGCCCGCCATGATCACGGCCATGACCGTCTGCATCGCCGCCGCCAGCAAACCGCCGAACACGGTGAAGCGGCAGACCACGCCCAGCCGCGTCGACGGCCGACCGGTCCTTCCGTGGCTGTCGAGCAGCAGCCAGAGACCTGCCGGCGCCGCGATCAGTCCGACGGCCAGCATCACCAGCCGCCAGTCCGTGTCCACGCCCGACCACCAGTTCTCGGGCGGCCAGATGAACAGGGTCAGGATCACCGGAGGCCAT
>DGIZ01000249.1 GCA_002386585.1 Brevundimonas sp. UBA4609
GAACCGCTCTTCCGATCTCGCCCTTCTGGCCGGGGTTGATGCTGTTGCTGGTCTGCGGCGCGACGGGGCTGGCGGCGCGCAGCCTGTTCGACCACGTCCGCGCCGTGGCCCGGCCGCTGAAGACGGGCGACCTGCCCGCCGCGCGTCTGGCGGTCGGCATGATCGTCGGCCGCGATGTCGAGGCGATGGACGAGGATGAAGTCGCGACCGCCGCCCTGGAAAGCCTGGCCGAGAGTTTCTGCGACGGCGTGGTCGCGCCGGTCTTCTGGTTCGTGATCGGGGGCCTGCCGGGCCTGTTCGTCTATAAGGCGATCAACACCGCCGACAGCATGATCGGCCACAGGGAGCCGCGCTGGCGGGCTTTCGGCTGGGCCGCGGCGCGGACCGACGATGTGATGAACTGGATCCCGGCGCGCATTGCGGGCGCCCTGATCGCCCTGGGCGGCGCGGGCGGCTGGCGCATCATGTGGCGCGACGCGGGCAAGCACGCCTCGCCCAACGCCGGATGGCCCGAGGCGGCCATGGCGGGCGCGCTACGGGTTCGACTGGGCGGGCCGGTCCGCTATGACGGCGTCATGACCGACCGACCTGTCTTCGGCGACTGGGCGCCGCCGTCCGCCCACGACCTGAAACGCGGGCTGAAGGTTTACGGCCTCGCCTGCGTCCTGTTGCTGATGCTGCTGATCGCGGGGGGCTTCGTATGGCCGCGCTGATGATTCAGGGCTGCGGCTCGGACGTGGGCAAGTCGGTGCTGGTGGCCGGTCTGTGCCGCGTCTTCGCCAATCGTGGCCTGACGGTGCGGCCGTTCAAGCCGCAGAACATGTCCAACAACGCCGCCGTCACCGCGCCTGACGATGAGGGCCGCACCGGCGAGATCGGCCGTGCTCAGGCGCTTCAGGCGCTGGCCTGCCGCACGCCGGCGACGGTCGACATGAACCCCGTCCTGCTGAAGCCGCAGAGCGACACCGGCGCCCAGTTGGTCGTGCGCGGTCAGGTCGAGGGCGTGTGGCAGGCGAAGGGCTATCAGGACCGCAAGGCCGCCCTTCTGGACGTGGTGCTGGACAGTTTCCGCCGCCTTCAGGCCGAAGCCGATCTGGTGATCGTCGAAGGGGCGGGCAGTCCGGCCGAGACCAACCTGCGCGCCGGGGACATCGCCAATATGGGCTTCGCGCGCGCGGCGGAGATGCCGGTGGTGTTGGTCGGCGACATAGATCGGGGCCATGTGATCGCCTCTCTGGTCGGCGCCCATGCGGTGCTGGACGACGAGGACCGGGCGATGATCCGGGGTTTCATCATCAACAAGTTCCGCGGCGATCCGGCCCTGTTCGATCAGGGGCGGTCCGAGATCACGCGGCGCACGGGCTGGGCGGATCTGGGCATGGCGCCGTGGCTGGCGGATGCGCGGGCGCTTCCGGCCGAGGACGCCGTAGTGCTGGAACGGTCGGGCGGCGGGCGGGGCGGAAAGGTGCGGATCGTCGCGCCCATGCTGTCGCGCATCGCCAATTTCGACGACTTCGATCCGCTGCGGCATGAGGCGGGCGTGGATTTCGGCTTCGTGTCGCCGGGGCAGGCCCTGCCGGGGAATGCGGACCTGATCATCCTGCCCGGAACCAAGGCGACGCTGGCCGATCTGGCCTTTCTGCGGGCGCAGGGCTGGGACGTGGACATCGCCGCCCATGTGCGGCGCGGCGGGCGGGTGCTGGGCGTGTGCGGCGGCTATCAGATGCTGGGTCGGACGATCAGCGACCCGGACGGCGTCGAGGGCGTGGCGGGATCGGCGCCGGGGCTGGGCCTGCTGGACGTCGAGACAGTGCTTGCGGGGGCCAAGACCCTGCGCCGGGTCGCTGGACGGCTGACGCCCTCGGGCGCGACGGTTCAGGGTTATGAGATTCACATCGGCCGCACCGACGGCCCGGATACGGCGCGGCCGGTCGCCATGATCGACGGAGCGGCGCACGGCGCGCGCTCGGGCGATGGACGGATCGCGGGCCTCTATGTCCACGGCCTGTTCGACCGGGCCGAGGCGCGGGCCGCCTTTCTGGCGGAGGTCGGGGCCGCATCCGACGGCGTGGATCAGGGCGCGCGGGTGGATCAGGCGCTGGACCGCATCGCCGCCGTGCTGGCAACCCATTTCGACATTCCGGCGCTGGCTCGGATCGCAGGACTGACATGACCGAACTGACCGACCTTTTCTCCGTTCCGGCGCTGGATCAGGGGCTGCGTGAGCCGCTGCGGCAGGCGCTGGACGGCAAGGCCAAGCCGGTGGGCGCCCTGGGCCGGATCGAGGATCTGGCCCTTACGCTGGGTCTGATCCAGCAGACGTTGCGACCGGCTGTGACCAAGCCGGTGCTGCTGGTCTTCGCCGGGGATCACGGGCTGACGCGTTCGGGCGTGGCGGCCTATCCGGCGGGCGTGACGGTGGCCATGGTCGACACTCTGCTGAGGGGCCGGGCCAGCGCCAACGCCTTTGCCGGGGTCGTGGGCGCGCAGGTGCAGGTGATCGACGCGGGGGTCGCCGCCGACCTGTCGGGCCGCGCGGGCCTGATCCACGCCAAGGTCGCACCGGGCACGAACGACGCCTCTACCGAACCGGCGATGACGCCCGATCAGGCTGAGGCCGCTCTGCTGGAAGGAGCCGCCAAGGCGCTGGCCGCCATCGACGACGGTGCCGACGTGATCGCGCTGGGCGAAATGGGCATAGGCAACAGCGCTTCTGCCGCTCTGCTGATGCACCGGCTGGCGCCCGCGCCGCTGATCGACTGCGTGGGGCAGGGCGCGGGGCATTCGCCCGAGGGCATGGCGCGCAAACAGGCCGCGCTGGCCCAGGCCTCCGCCCGCTCGGACGCGACGGCGCCGCTGGAGGTGCTGACCCAGTTCGGCGGATTCGAGATCGCCATGATGGCCGGGGCGCTGCTGGGCGCGGCCAGGGCGGGCGTTCCGGTCATCGTCGACGGCTTCATCGGCTCGGCAGCGGCGCTGCTGGCGATCCGGCTGGCGCCGAACGCGCGCGGCTACTGCATCTTCGCCCACGCCTCGGCCGAGGCGGGGCATCGCCGGATGTTGGAGGCCGTCGAGGCACAACCCCTGCTGGGCCTCGACATGCGGCTGGGCGAGGGGACGGGCGCGCTGCTGGCCGTCCCGCTGCTGAAGGCGGCCTGCGCCCTGCTGTCCGACGTGGCCGAGCTGAGGGACATATTGGAGGCCGCGCGATGATCGGACGCGAGGCGCGGCTGTTCGTCTGCGCCCTGCAGTTTCTGACGCGCCTGCCGACGCCGCCGCTGCGCGATTTCCAGCCTGAGTGGATCCAGCAGAGCGCGCGCTGGTTTCCGCTGGTCGGGCAGGTTGTGGGCCTGATCGCGGCGGCCATCCTGTATGGCGCGGCCCAGGTCTGGAGCCCGTGGATCGCGGCCCTGCTGGCCGTGGCGGCGGGCGTGGCCCTGACCGGCGGCTTCCACGAGGACGGGCTGGCTGACACCGCCGACGGTCTGGGCGGCGGCCAGACGCGGGCGCGGCGGCTGGAGATCATGAAGGACAGCCGCCTCGGCTCATACGGCGCGCTGACGCTGGGGCTGACGTTGGCGTTGCGGGTGGCGGCGCTGGCGATGCTGGTCGCCGTCTCGCCGTGGATGGCGGCGGCGGCGCTGGTCGCTTCGCATGGCCTCGGCCGGGCGGGGGCGGTCGGGGCGATGGCGCTTATGCCCTATGGCGGCGACCCCGGCATAGCCAAGGAGGGCAGGCCGGACCGGGCCTCGATCGCGGGGCTGGCGATCGCCGTTCTGGTCGCCCTGTGGCCGGTGGCTCTGCTGCCGGTCATGGCGGGCGTGGTCGGCGTGGCGGCGGGCCTGGTCGTCGGCGCGGTTCCGGCGTGGCAGGCGCAGCGGCTGATCGGCGGGCGCACCGGCGATGTGCTGGGTGCGGTCGAGCAGATGTTCGAAGTCGGTTTTTTGCTGGCCGTCGCCGGGGTTCTGGCGGCATGAGGCTGATCGTCTCGCCCCTGCCGCAGGTCGAGCAACTGCTGGCCGAGCATCAGCCGTCGCATCTGGTGACGCTGGCCTCGCCGGGGGCGGAAGCGGCCTTTGAGGCCGAGCATCGGCTGGACCTGCGCTTCAACGACATCGCCGCCCCGCGCGAGGGGCTGGTCGCGCCGTCGCTCGAACACGTCGAGGCTCTTCTGACCTTCGCGAGGGGATGGAGCGGCGCACGGCCTCTGTTGATCCATTGCTGGGCGGGGGTCAGCCGCTCGACGGCGGCCGCCTACGTCGTCGCCTGCGCCCGTACGGCGCCGGGGCGCGAGGATGAGTGGGCCGCGCGTCTGCGAGACGCCGCCCCGAGCGCCACGCCCAACGCCCTGATCGTCGCCCACGCAGACCGCCTGCTGGATCGCAACGGCGCCATGGTCCGCGCCGTCGAGGGCATCGGCCGGGGCGCCGAGACCGACTGGGGCGACCCTTTTGAACTGAACCTGACCTCTGAAGGAAACAGACGCCGATGAACGATCCGCACGACGCCGAACTGAACGCCCGCCACGCCGAGAAGATGAAGCGCATTCAGGCCGCCCGCGCCCGGATGATGCAGTCCAAGACGGTCGAGCGCGGCCTGGTCATCGTCCACACCGGGACGGGCAAAGGCAAGTCGACGGCGGCCATGGGCATGGTCTGCCGCATGATCGGCCACGGGATGAAGACCTCTATCATCCAGTTCATCAAGGGGTCGATGGAGACGGGCGAACAGACCCTGTTTGACAGCTTCCCCGATCTGGTCGAGATGCGGCCGATGGGCGAGGGCTTCACCTGGGACACCCAGGACCGCGCCGCCGACATCGCCAACGTCCGCCGCGCCTGGGAGGCCGCCAAGGCCCGCATCATGGACCCGGAATGGAAGATGGTCGTCTGCGACGAGCTGAACATCGCCCTGCGCTACGACTACCTGCCGGTCGAAGAGGTGCTGGAGGTTCTGGCCGCGCGTCCGGCCGACACCCACGTCGTCATCACCGGCCGCAACGCCCCGGACGCCCTGATCGAGGCGGCGGACCTCGTCACCGACATGCAGATGGTCAAGCACCCGTTCCGCAGCGGGGTGAAGGCGCAAGCCGGGGTGGAGTTCTGATCAGGGAGGATGGCGGACAGAGAGTCCGCCAAATGCCGTTTCAGGAGGTTTCAGCCTGTTTCAGGCGGTTTCACATTCCTCTTTAAATTAGTGACTTAGTCGTTCTTGGCTGTTCATGTCGTTTCATGCGGTTTCACCCAAATGCAAACTTATTGGTGGGTGTGATGGCGGGTGCGTTTTTGACGTCTAGGGCGGGCACGAACCGTCCGCCTAACTCTTCGTCATTCTGAGAGAGCGCCTCTCGAGATGGTGGGTGTATTGGTGGGGCGAAATTTTCTGCATTGAAAATGCTCAGCTAATTTTGTTTGAAAAGTGGAATTCGAACTGTCCATTTGCCGTGCCCAGGCAGTCTGAACTGGTCGGGGATTCGCGTTCGGTCGCTTTTGTGCGAGCCTAGGCGTCGTGATTTGGTGAAGCGGTGGAGGGCGTGGTGCCCAGGCTACCTGAGCCTTTGGGACCTTTGGCGGTGTCGAGACTGAGCAAGCCGGGCTTGCATGCGGTCGGCGGCGTGCCGGGCTCGCGCTTCAGGTGCTCCCAAGCGGCGGCCGGACCTGGATCCTGCGGGTCGTCATCGGCCATCGTCGGCGTGAGATGGGGCTGGGCGGTTATCCCGGCGTGACCCTGGCCAATGCGAGGGAGGCGGCTCGCGCAGCCAGAGACCTCGTTCGTCAGGGGATTGATCCGATCGAGGCAGCGAAGACCGCGAGGGACGCGCTCAAGGTGGAGCCGGAAATCGCCTTCACCTTCAAGGCGGCTGCGGAAGCCTATATCGCCACCCATGAGGCGAGCTGGAAGAACCCGAAGCATCGGGACCAGTGGACGACGACCCTCAAGAACTACGCCTATCCCGTCATGGGGAAGCTGGACGTCGCAGTTGTAGATCTGCCGCATGTCATGCGTGTCCTTGAGCCCATCTGGACCCGCAAGACCGAGACCGCCAAACGCCTGCGTGGACGGATTGAGATGGTACTCGACTGGGCAGGTGCGCGGGGTTTCTGATCCGGGCCGAACCCGGCGCGTTGGCGGGGGCATCTCGACAAGCTGCTGGCTAAGCCTTCCAAGGTGCACCGAGTGGTGCATCACCGGGCGCTGCCGCTCGACGACATCGCCGCCTTCATGGTCAGGCTACGCGCCGCCGAAGGCGTCGGAGCGAGGGCGCTCGAGTTCGCCATTCTGACCGCGGCCCGTTCTGGCGAGGTGCGAGGCGCGACCTGGCGGGAGATCGATCTCGACGCCCGCGTGTGGGTTATCAGCGCCGAGCGCATGAAGGCCGCGCGCGAGCATCGGGCCCCGCTTTCGGAGGCGGCGGTCGCGGTTCTGAGGTCGATGCCTTCAGGGCGGCCGGACGCCTATGTCTTCCCGGCCGGTCATGGCGGCCGATTGTCAGATATGACGATATCGGCCGTCCTTCGCCGGCTGGAGGTGGACGCCGTGCCGCACGGCTTCCGGTCAACCTTCAGGGACTGGGCAGCCGAACGCACGTCCTATCCCAATGAGGTCGCGGAAATGGCGCTGGCGCATGCCGTAGGAAATAAGGTCGAGGCCGCCTACAGGCGGGGCGACCTGTTCGAGAAGCGTCTGGCCATGATGGACGACTGGGGTCGGTTCTGCTCGAAGAGCGACTAGACACAAGTCTTCAGGACCCGTGGCCAGCTTGCTGGAGGTCCGGGGATGAGTCATGGAGGTTCTGGCGGCCGCGACGATCGATTGCGACTGGCCAGGCCGACGCGCTGGCGACGGGGAAATCGTTACAGTATTCGATCATGAGCCCGCCTTCCCCGCGCTCTGTTGCTGGCTCACGGCTGTTCAGCTTTTCTGGAACCCTTCCGCTTCAAGAGTGCCCAGGACGTTCATGAGCCTGATGCTCTGCTTTTCCGTCGGGAAGGAGCCGGGTCGAGACGCAACCCGAAAGAGCGAATGATCTGCCGGCGTAAGCAGCTTCCTGCCTGCCGCAAATTGCGCTGCCGCAGCCCAGTGATCCGGGCCAAGCTGCACGACGCGTGACTGCGCTTCGATGCCGTTGTCCATCTTCTGAGTCTTCCGGGCGTCGCTGACGGCAGCCTTTCGGCTCTGCGGGTCAAGCAGCATGGCTTCCATGGTCTCGGGCAGCTCGAAGGGCACATCCTGCACTCGTGCCCAGCAGGCCTGCTTCTTCGCCCATTCGGTGACGTTGGCGACACTGGAGCCGGGCTGGGTGACGGCTGGACGGATGGTCTGGGCGATCTCCAGGAGAACGGACGCCAGGGAGGAGGGAATGGTCTGCGCTTTCCAGACATGGTCGAAATCAAGCGCCAGGCCGCGAGCTCTGATGAGTTGGTCCAGCTTGGCGATCGTGTAGGCGACCAGCTGGGCGCGATAGCCACCTTCGTCCTTGTACCACTGCTGTTCGCTGATCCGCTTCTCGAGTCCGCGGAAGATGATGGCCTTGGCGACGGCGCTTCGGAAGTAGAGCTCGCTTACGGTGTCGCTGTCCTTCTCCCATCGACGTCCGACCAGCCGCGCATATTCCGCGAAAGTGTGCTGCGCACCCTTGCTGACGAGGAATGGGCAGGCTTCCCAGGCCATCTCGAATTTCGCGAGGTCGGTCTTGGCGAAGCTCTGGGACTTGGGAAACTCCTCGTCGAACCGCTTTTTCTGCGTGGGGGTAAGATAGGCGCGAGCATCAGCGTAGGAACCTCGAGCCCGCTCGTAGAACCATTTGGTCTGCCGGAAGGATCCGTCTGACGCGGGCGCCCAGATCCGGCGAGAGAACTCCTCGATGCGGATATGGAACGGGTGGTTGGCGAAGAAGTCCGCGGCGTTCACGCGGTTCTGGCTGTTCGCGTACTCCGAGATCTTCGGCACGACCTCTGTAGCGCGAGCGGGCTCGACGACCGACAGCTTCATCTGGACGAAGATGCGCGAGAGATCCGCCTTGTCCTTCTTTCGCGACGAGAAGATCGAGGCTGTCGTCTGGCCGCCGTTCACGATCTGCAGGTTTCGGAGCCGGCTTATGTAGGTCGTGCCGTTCCTGACGACCGTCTCCACCTCCTCGGCCGTGGCCGTGACGCCGTTGTTGTACGCGAAGAACATCGCGGGATCATTGAGGATGGTGTTGCGGATGCCCTTGTTGACGCTGCCCCTGGCCTGAAGGAAGGCGCGGACATTCTGCTCGAGGAGCCTGGCGCCCCACTGCTCGTAGACTCGCGACAGCAGATCGCCCGGCACGACCGAGAGGTAGGCTTCGTAACCGTCGCCTCCGACGTGCGCCGGCAGGCATGGAAGCAGCTCGCCGAACTGCTCGTCGAAGTCGATCTCGATGTCTTCCTTGCCGCGGCCGGATGATACAAGCCGGTGCAGGCGGCTGATGTCCCAGACATTGTAGGAAATCGGAAGTGCGCCCAGCGTTCCGGCTTCCTGGCCGTCGTATCTGTCGCTCAGCCGACGGTTGGTCAGCAGGAACAGGCGGGCTCTCCCGATCTGCGAGCGCCGGGCGTGAATGAGTTCGGCAAGCCCGTACCCGGGCGAGCTTTCCTCCAGTCGATCCCTGAAGTCTCCAGACAAGGCCATCTCGAGGAAGTTCTCGAGTCGTCTGAAATGGGCTGGCACTGCAGATGCGCCCAAGGAGGTCACCGTGAGGTCCGGCGAGAAATCGACGACCACCAGCGAGAGCACGCCGTCGGTTTCCGAAGGGTCCCCGCCGTACCCATCCACTCGCATGCCCTTGGCGGCGCGATAGGGCGTCACGTCCAGCGTTTCCAGCTCGCCTGAATTCACCAGCCAGTCACCGAACTGTTCGAGGAAGCTGGTTTCCATGAACCGGCCGGCGGCGTCGGCCTGGGCGCGGACCTCGTTGAAGAAGTCCTCGTGAAACTGTTCGAGGGTCTCGGCCATCAGTCCTGGTCCATCTCCAGAAGCGCCGCTTCCGGCGTCTCGAACGCTGCACAGGCATCCAGTGCGATCCAGTAGCTCACGCTCGCAATACCGCTTGCAAGGCCGGCAGCTTCGATGCGGGGAAAGTCATCGCGAACTTCGAATGCGGACGAGGACGTCCATGCCCACCAGCGGTCGCCATAGTCATGCTCAGTCGAATAGCCCGCCGCGAGGAGTCGGGCCTCGAAGCCCTCCTCACTGGAGGGATCGCTCGCCACGAGGGCGTCCTTGACCCGAGTGACAAGCGTGTCGAGGGTGAAGGCCTGTCCGGCTTCCGCAGAAGTCGGGGTCAGTGCGTGGACGAGGAGGAATAGCTGCTGATCGGCGACCTCCTGCAGCTGGTGCTCTGACGAGATCTTGATGGCGGCCTTGCCGGCGTAGCGAGCCTTTACCTCGACAGCGCGAGCGCCGAACACGAAGTCCTTCGGCTCGTCCAGGGGACCCCGCCAGGCCTCCAGGGCAGGCTTCGGCGAGATCGCGCCCGCCAGCCTTTCCAGGAAGAGGAGCTCGCCGATGAGACCCTGCTGCTCCTCCGGGCCCAGCCTGGTGCGCCCGGCGCCCCTCAGCAGACTGTGCCATTTCCAGGCTCGCCTGATGGTGGCTGCAAGAAACGCCCGGTCGCCGTCGAGATGCCGACTGGCTTCGACGATGTCTTCGCAGAGGCGATGGAAGAGTTCGACATCCTCCTCCCGCCGGAGCGTCAGGATGAAGGCGTGCTGATCGTCGGTCTGCACCATCTCGACGATATCTATGCCGTTCAGGCGGGGGCGGGCCTCATCGACCGTCGCATTGCCCGCAACCTGCAGCACCAGCGCGCATCGCCCATGGGCGTCACGCGCCCAGAAGAAGTTCGCCGGATGCAGGGGATCGATCCGTCGAAGGGTCAGGCCTTCCGACGGACGCCCGATCTGTTCCCAGGGATGTTCGGTCATTCTCCGTCGAGCTCCTCGTCGGACGCATCCTCGCCCATGTACTGCTGCCACCAGAGACGGGCGACGGCGTACTCGACAGTGGGAGGATTCCCCTCTGCGGGGGGGAAGCTGACGCCCCAGGTCACCAGAGGTTTCTCGGTCAGCGAGACGGTATCGTCGCCCTCCGTGGTCAGGTGGATCGGCTGAATGACGAGCAGGGGCCGTTTCCTCACCCTGCGATAGGCTCGATCAGGAATGTTCTGGGTTGAAGGGTCTGACGCTTTGCGTCCGGCGGTAAACTCGTCTTTGGCGACCTTGAGCTCTTCTTCGGAGAGCCCTATGGCCTCCACCCCGCGCGAAGAGACGCGGCTCTTCGTGCCGACGAGGATGAGGTCCTTGTGCTCCTTCTCGACGACGCCTGTGCGGCGCTGGCAATGAACGCCCAGATCAGGGTCGCGAGGGCTGCTGCCATCGGAGACGCCGACGATGGCCACATCCCATCGATCCTGTCCCTGCTTCGCCACTTCCCGGATGAAGGCGGCTACAGGATCGGACTGGGTGGCGAGGCTGCGATCATTGTTGCGGAATGACCGGATGAACCGTTCGACCAGGGCGTGATCGACATCCTGCCACACGCGGTGGCGCCCGGACCACTGCCCGGACGAACCGTCGTGCCCCTTCTCCGTCCGGACCGCATCCACGAAATCGACGGCTGCTTTGCGGTTGGCTTCGGTTCTGACGGCGTCGGACCACAGGGCGTAGGTCTCGACGAAGCGATTGGACAGACCGATCACCATGGGGACCGATTGGGCCGTCCGCATCTTGTTGCGGGCGGTGACAATCAGGGTGTCCGGGTGAGCGCGGACGCGCAAGCCGAACTGCTCGGGCGTCAGCTTCAGCCGTTCCATTCTCCGCAGTTCGTCGCGCAGTTCCTCGATCGACTCGCTGATGTGCTCGTACCATCCCCGGGTCTCCGGCGGCATCCAGATCCGGCAGAGGTCCTCGTAGCCCGGCCGATAGCCGAACCACCGGCCCATCTGGAGGAGGGTGTCGTACATCATCGAGTTGCGCAGGAAGTAGCTGACAGTCAGTCCTTCGAGCGTGAGGCCGCGAGAGAGGCTGAAGCCGCCGACGGCTATCACCTGAAGGCCCGTCTCCTCATGAGCGTCATAGGCGAGGGTTCCCGCCGACCCGCTGTTCACCTCCACGACGCCAATCGGAGCGGCGCCTTCGAGCAGGGCCTCCTGCACGTCCGCCCAGGCATGTCCGAGGTGCTGATACTCCTTCACCCAGGTGTCATGCAGCGCTCTCATGTGCTCGTTCGAGAGCGCATCGACCGCAGGTCGGGACGCCTCGTGTCGCACGGCACGCACCAGGCGATTGAGATAGTCGTGGATGAGGTTCCGAAGCTGCTTCTGGACGGCGGTGAAACGCGATGCGTTCACGAGCATGCTCGTGTGGCGCGCGCCCTGTCCGCGAAGGACGCGCAGCGTGCGTGCGATCACGAAGGCCCGGACCGCCTCCTCGAGGGAGTCGGGCAGGCCGGTGACCACATGAGGCTGCTTGTGGCTCATCGGCAGATGGGTTGCGTTGTCGGTGATGGGCCGGATGAACTCGCCGCCCGTCTCCTCCTGGAATATCCGCGACGCGCCGAAGTAATTCGACGGGGCATCAAGGGTGACGATGAAGTTGCGCGGGAAGAGGTCCGCCTTGAGCATCTCGTCGTTGGTGTCGGGATCGATGAAGATGTTGGCGAACGGCGTGGCCGTGTAGCCCACGTAGCACTTGCGATTGAAGAGGTTCAGAAGCTCCCGGATCTTCTGGTTGATCTTCGTGGCCTCGTCGGGATTTGCCGAGGTGTTGATGGAGGCGTTGTCGGCCTCGTCATCGATCAGGAGCATGGGGTAGTCGACGAGCGATTTCGTCCAGCCCGTATTGTGGGCTCGGAGCCATTCGGTCAGATTCCGCAGGGTATGCATGTTCTTCTTGATGACGAGCACCAGAGGAACGTTGAGCGATCCTATGTCCATGCCGGCGGCGTCGGCGATGCGCGAGTTGAAGTCGCTCGTGGCGTTGGTCAGCGTGATGGGGGTCCGGGTCGACGAGAACTTCGACACGCCGATGTAGGGCTTCTTTGCCTTGCCGCTGTCTCGACCCACGAAGCCTTCGTCGATCCGCTGCTGCGTCTGGTTGCGGAGGTTGTTGTGGATGCCGGCGATGACCACGATGAGCTTGTAGCCGGCGTCTGCGGCCTTGCAGATGAGACCGGTGTAGTTCGCCGTCTTGCCGGACTGGACATGCCCGACCACCATGCCGCGCCGATCCCATTCGCCTGGCTTGGCGGGGTCCTCGAGCAGGCCCGTGATCCGGTCCGTCACGCCGTCCATGGTGGCGAGGACCTGCGGCGCGAAGTTCCTTTCCTCCATGAGCATGCGGTAGCGATCCCAGTAGTAGGGCTCGATCCGGGCCTTCGCGGCAGGGTACCATTCCGTGAAGCCTTCATCCTGGACCACGCCGCCGATGGTCATGTGGATGTCGAACTGGCTCTCGATCTCGCGGGCGAGCTGCTCGGCCTGGTCGTCGGAGACGGTGAAGCTGTCCAGCCGACGGAACTGGCTGATCGCTGCACGTATGGCCTCCGGCGTGGGGGCCCCCGTCCTGGCGATGAGGGGGCGGACCACGGTCCTGAGAAGATCGTAGGCGGTGTCAGACATTCTTGTCGTCCATGTCCTGGAAGGATTTGCGGATGAGGGGTTCGGCCGCCGCCCAGCTGGAACGGTAGGGCTCCAGACGGGCGAGATCGGCGAGTATGGCGTCGAGCGTGATGCCCATCTCCCTCAGGGCTGCGGTCGTCAGCCGGATCACGGCCTCGAGGTCCTCGGAGGGCAGGCCAGGAGATGAGACCGACTTCGGATCGGAAGCTGCGTCGGAGAAGATGGCGTCGATGGGGAAGGCCCGTTCGACGCTCTTCAGGAAGGCTTCCAGCTCACTGGCGTGGCCGTCGGGCAAGGCCTCGGTGATGTGCGCCAGCATCGGGTGATCCCGATTGATCTCGTAGGACACCTGACCCTTGTTCGCTCTGCGATGCCAGAGCGTGGCAGGGCTGTTCGTCGCCGATACATGGCCCTTTGATGTGTACACTCGCCGTGACGGGCCCCCGATCTCGTTGATCAGGGCGCGCAGCCTCTCCCTCACCACATAGGGCGGCTGGGCGGACGCCTTTCGCACATCGATCTTCCAGAAGGCGTCGAGGCCGTTCGGCATGTCGATCCTGACGCGGGCCAGCTTGGTGAGTTCGCTCTGCCTGGCAAGGCGGAACCAGGTGCCGTGGATGATCAGACGGCCGCCGCGATAGACGTAGAAGCCCTGGTTCTTGAGGTATCCGCCCTCGCCTGCGTAGTGCTCCCAGTCCTTCGCGCTGACCTTGTTGTGATGGGGAAGGATGAAGCCTTCGATGTCGACCTTCTGTCCCGCGACCTGGATGGATTCCGCGGGGAGGCGCTGGGTGGCGGGCGACTTCAGGTGAAACGGGTCGAAGGGCCGCAGGTCACGTCCGTTCATGCGGATGCGGACCTTCCGGAGGCCGGGTTCGCCCTGCAGGAAGCGGTGAAAGACCAGCTCGAGGTGACGGCGCGCGCTGTCCAGGCGATCCAGCAGGTGATCGGTCAGCGAGGCGCCGCTGGTGGCGTCGGCCAGGCGGTCGAGCTTCTGCCATATGACGGCAGTGCCGCTCGCGCCCAGGCCGGACACGCCGGGGGTTGTTTCAGGATCGAAGGAAGGGGGAAGCTGAAGAACCCAGTCATCGCGCTCGACCACGAAGTCCAGGTCCCAGCGCGCAGCCGAGGTCACGTCTGCAGACCGGGTGACGACCGTCAGACTCCGCGCCTGCGAGAAGGAGGCTGTCTTCAGGCCTAGGCCGAAGCGGCCGAGATCATTTCCATCACGCGAATCCGTGGGGCTTCGGCTGCCCGGACGAAGGGCGGTGAGGAGATCCTTGCGGCTCATCCCCGCGCCGTCGTCGATCACGGCGAGCCAGGGTTCGCTGGCGCTCGTATCGTAGCTTATCGAGACCGTGGACGCTCCGGCGCTTATCGCGTTGTCGATGATGTCTGCCAGGGCGGTCTCGAGCGTGTAACCGATGTCGCGCATCGCCTCGATCAGCGATGCGGCGCTCGGGGGCGCGCGATGTTCGCTCGCGCCCTCGTCGATGTCTTGCAAGTTGCAGCTCCTCCCCCATGCCCAACGCTTAGGTTGCGAAACCTACCTTCGTCTTAACCGGCGTTATCTCGAGTGCTCTGAAGGTTGCCTGCGACGAGATCGGTCGTAGCTGTCAGGGCGGTGTGCCGAACTCTGCGCTGGGTGCGCCGGACCGTATCCAGGCCGCGAGGGCGTCGAGCGTTTGCGCAGGGTCCCGACGCAAGGCGCATTCCCAGACCGTGGCGACCCGCCATCCTTCGTCCTCGAGGGCGACTCGAACGGCAGCGTCTCGCTGCAGGTTGCGCTCGAACTTCTCTCTCCAGAATTCCGGACGAGTCGCAGGCGTGGTGGCGTATCGGCATCCCGGATGACGATGCCAGAAGCAGCCATGGACGAAGATGGCGGCCTTCCAGCGAGGCAGGACGAGATCGGGGCGGCCCCGCAGCGCGCGGGCGTGGAGCCTGAACCGGAAGCCTGCCGCATGCAGATGTCGCCGGACCAGCAGCTCCGGGCGCGTGTCGGCGCCGCGGATACCTGACATCATCCTGGATCGGGTCGCGGGATCGACAATGTCTGCCATACGTGACTTTGACGGTGGTGGTGCGGGCCGGTCCTGGTAGATAGGGGCTCGAATCGGTCGAGGACAGGGTGAAGCGCATGCCGCAGGCATTTCAGGTTGTGGACCTCTTTGCGGGCCCTGGTGGCCTGGCCGAAGGATTTTCGGGCTTCGCGGATGAGAGCGGCCATCGTCCGTTCGACGTGACGGTGTCCGTCGAGAAGGAGAAGTCGGCTCATCGGACATTGCAGCTCCGGGCCTTCCTGCGGCAGTTCGACGAGTTCCCGGACGAATACTATGCAGCTCTGAATGCCGGTGCGGGCATGCCCGACTGGTCGAAGTCTCACGCCGGCGAGTGGGAGACGGCGCTCGGCGAGGCTCTCTGTCTGGAGCTGGGCACCGACCAGGCCAGAAGAGTTCTCGATCAACGCATCGACGAGCTTCTGCGGCTCGACGTGCCCACAGTCGTGATCGGAGGGCCGCCCTGTCAGGCCTACTCCCTGGTCGGTCGGTCCCGAAACATGGGCAAGGCTGACTATGTGCCCGCCGAGGATCACCGGCACTTTCTCTATCGCGAGTACATACGGATTCTGAACCGCCTCCGGCCGGCAGCCTTCGTGATGGAAAACGTCAAGGGCATGCTGTCGTCATCGATCGACGGTCAGAGGATCTTCGATCAGGTTCTTCTGGACCTGCGTGGTGCAGCTGGCGAAGGCTCCTACGTCCTGTTCGCTATTGGTCACGGACGTTCGGGGGGGATGGTTCTTCGCACGCCTCGGGAAGCAGCCGACTTCATCGTTCGCGCCGAGGGTTTCGGCGTGCCGCAGGCGCGTCATCGGGTCATCGTGGTCGGCCTCAGGAGCGATCTGGCTGCGGGACTTCGTCTTTCAGGAGAAGGCGCTGGCGCGCCGGCAGCCGCCACGGTTCGTAGCGTGCTGGAAGGCATGCCTGCGCTCAGAAGCGGCCTCAGCCGCGCTGACGATCCCGCGGCATGGAGAGCAACGGCGCTCACGCAGATTTCGAGGGCGGCAGACGCCTTGTCCGATTGTCCGGGGGCTTCCCATGACTTGCGCGAAAGCGCACGCCGGCACCTCGCTGTCTTCGAGGGGCGCAACAGTGCCCTGGCGCGCACCAGCAGGGAGCGTCCGGCGGCGATGTCCGATGACCATCGGGCGCTTGCGGACTGGATAGAGGATCCCCGCCTCGAGGTGCTGCTCAACCACTCCACGCGCGGTCACATGGACGAGGATCTGGCGCGATACTTCTTCAGTGCTGTCTTCACGGATGTCATGGGGCGTGCGCCCAAGGCGGCCGAGTTTCCTGTCGCGCTCGCGCCGGATCACGCCAACTGGTCGACGGGGAAGTTCGCCGACCGGTTCAGGACGCAGGCCTGGGATCGGGTGTCGACGACGGTCACAAGTCACATCTCCAAGGACGGCCACTACTTCATCCATCCTGATCCCGCGCAGTGCCGCTCGCTGACCGTGCGGGAGGCGGCAAGGCTCCAGACCTTCCCGGACAACTATCTGTTCCTGGGAAATCGCACCGAGCAGTATGTTCAGGTCGGCAACGCCGTGCCTCCCTTTCTTGCTCGCCAGATCGCGGAGGTTCTCTGGGGGGCTCTGAAAAGCTAGCCACACTGCCATGTGGATGCCTCGAGAAGGGGGCGCTCCGGGCTGTTGCCAGAGGAGCTCTCTGCCACCATACCGCTTCCCGTTCGCCTGCTGGGGATTCCATTCCGCTTCGCAATCGGACAAGGTGGAACATCCGGCGAACGACCTGTGCACGCCAAGGGGCCACGAAGGATCGAGATGACGTTCGAAGCCGACAGCGATGATCGCCTTTACATGCGGCGGGGCGTGAATGCGCCCTGGTACCGCGCGCGCGAGCTCAGCGCCGAGGAACGCGAACGCTTCCGCCAGATCAGCGAGGCGTCGCGAATGGCGAAGGCGCTTGCAGTGTCAGGCGCGACGGCGTCGGTCCATCCCATCCCGAAGGCCCGCCTCGATCCGTCCGACCTCATGCCCATCATGCCGGCCAACGGTCTGAACGCGCTGAGTCTCTTTGCTGGCGGTGGCGGACTCGACATCGGGTTCGAACGCGCCGGCTACGCCCATGTCGCTTCCTACGACATCCTCGAGATGGCGGGCGAGGTGTTGCGGGCCGCGAGACCGCATTGGGAGGTCCACTCCGGACTGGCGGGGGATGTCACCAAGGTCGACTGGAGCGCCTATCGTGGAAAGGTCGACGTGCTTCACGGAGGCCCGCCCTGCCAGCCCTTCAGCCATGCCGGCCGTCAGAGGGGCGCGGACGACGTTCGCGACATGGTGCCGGAGATGGTTCGTGCGGTCCTCGGCGCCAGACCGCGCGCCTTCGTTCTCGAGAACGTCGCCGGTCTGCGGTCAGCGAAGTTCTCCGACTACGTCGAAAGCACGATCCTCCTGCCGCTTCGCGAGTTCTACACCGTAACCAGCTTCGTCCTCGAGGCGGCCGATTTCGGGGTGCCGCAGCGACGCAAGCGGGTCTTCTTTGTCGGTTTCGCCAGGCGGGACGAGGCAGCTCGTTTCCAGCAACCCGTCGCTACCCATGCCCTTCTCGGCGGAGAGAAGCTGGGCAAGACACATGGCGCTCGCGCAGCGTTGGGCCTTCCCGACATTGGCGTGGACGGTCTTGCTCCGACCCTGCGCAGCGGGCTGACGGGTCCCAGGCACACGACGAGCGTGGTGAACAGTGCGACCGCTGCGCGGCACTGGGCAGAGCTGGGGATCTGGCCCAATGGCGTGGCGAAGGACCGGGTCGCAGCCGCTCAGTTTCCGGCGCGTGACAATGCGTTCCGCCTTTCGGTGGCCGACTGCATGATCCTTCAGGGCTTCCCGGCTGACTGGCCGCTTGTGGGCGGCGCCGTTTACAAGTCTCTCGGCCTGATCGGAAATTCGGTCGCACCGCCCATGGGCTATGCCGTGGCGAACGCCGTGGCCGATGCGCTTACGTCGGATTGACCGCAATCCATGACCTGACGAGCTTTCGCAGTTCTTCCGCGTAGTTGGAAGTGATGGTTGGCCATTGCGCCAGGTATGCCGGAGGAACGTGCGGATTGTTCAGTGTGGAGCCTCGCTCAACGACGTAGCGCAGGCGAGCCTTGAAGATCACCAGCATCCTCTCCGGGGAGAAGTGTGGCTCGCCGCCCAGCGCCTCGTCATATTGCGCCTTGGTGTACTGTTTCTTGTGAAGCTTCTGGGCGTCTGCCAGCGAGTAGGCGTCCTTCCTGCCTATCACGGCGTACATGTCCTCAAGCGTGAGGCGCTCCGACGCCAGCTTGGAAAGCTCGAAATCGGGCCGTATGTACTCCCACTTTTCGTCGATCCAGGGCTTCATCGCTTCGGGCGAGCCGTAGCGGCACAAGGTAAGCTCGTTTCCGGAATGGAAACTGACGATCCAGTGCTTGCTACGCCACTTCTCGATATGGTCGCGGCCGAAATCCCGAACGGTTGTCAGGCCGCCCTTGCCGGTCGTGACCGACTTGAGCTCGAATTCCAGTTCATGGCCGTCAATCTTCAGGATCGCGTCGACGCCATGACGGGTGCGATTTTCCGGCCTCTCCAGATTGAAGAGATCGATGAGCCGGTTTTCTCTAACGTCATCCTGAGCCGCCAATTCTCTTCCCTCCAGTTACGCCTCTCCTAGCGTGGCGGTTGCCGGGGAGTCATTTGGAAAGTGCAGTCTGGCGGGCGCGCGTCATGAAAGCAGCCGGCCCTCAGTACGGAGTTGGTCCGGACAGGGTGTCGCGTGGTTCGGGATCCGTAGGAACAACATCCATCACGGGTAAACAGACGGCTGGGTGACGGATTAGGAGGGCAAGATAAAAGAGGGGTGTGTTCGCTTCGCTTTTGTCCTTTGGTTTCCATTCGCTAGCGAGTGCTCCCGACCGGTTCCGCGACTTGTGACGACTTGCGACAGCCGGTCGCGTTCTCGCCCTCACTGGGAGGCGTCGTCATGACTGTTCGCAGCGCCATCGAAGACCGCATGTCGGCCCTGTCGGCGACGGCGGATGACGGGCTGCAGGTTCGCCTCGCGATGAGCCTGAAGCGAGACGGATCGGTGCGCGCCTCGATGCTGAAGCGGCTCTCCTCGACCATGCGGTTCAGCTACGGCGCCAAGGCAGGCGCGCTGAAGAACGCAGCCCGGCGATCAGGCTCCGCCTTCCGCCTGGACGTGCGTCAGCGGGTCATCGTCAAGGCGCTCGTGTCGCGACACATGGGCAAGGGCATGGCTCGCGCCGGAGCGCTGGCCGCCCATGTCTGCTATCTCGGTCGTGAGGGCGCGGGCCAAGAAGGGGAGGCGGGGACCTTCTTCGACCGGAACGAGGAGGCGGTGGACGCTGCGGAGCGCATCAAGGACTGGGCCGGGCATCGGCACCATTTCCGCTTCATCATCTCGCCGGAGCATGGCGACCGGATCGCTGACCTCCAGGACTATGTGCGCGATGTCATGGGCCGGGTGTGCGTCGATCTTGGCGAACCGGAACTCCCGTGGTTGGCGGTCTGTCACTACGACACCGATCAGCCCCACGCCCATGTCCTCTTGCCGGGGCGGCGGGCGAACGGACGGGACCTGGTCATTCCTCGAGACTATGTCGCCTACGGCTTCCGGGCGCGGGCCCAGGAGGCGGCGCAGGAACGACTGGGCGACCTGTCACGGCTCGACGCCGAGCGCCGCGTCTGGCGCGAGACTCAGAGAGACGGCTTCACCGGTTTCGACCGGCGGCTGCTGGCGTCGATGGACGGGGAGGGGATGGTCGCGGACGCGGTGGGCGGCAAGAGCGCCTGGGCGGCGCTGACCCGTGGTCGTCTGGCGCATCTGGAGGCCCTGGGCCTGGCCGAGCGTCAGGGGCGACGCTTCAGGCTCGATGAGGATCTGGAAGGCAAGCTGCGGCGGCTGCAGATTTCCAAGGACGTCATCCGCACCCTCAACCAGCGTCGACTGGAGACCGGCAAGACTGCCGAGATCTTCCGGGAAGGCAGAGTAAGCGGCCAGGTGATGAAGGCGGGCTTCCACGACGAGCTGGGCGTCTCGCCCTTCGTCGTGGTGAAGGATGCGCAAGGCGTGGAGCACTACGCCCGCATGGCGGCCGGTACGGCCCTGCCGTCGGTCGGCGCCCAAGCGACGCTGGGCATAGATGCGCGCGGCGTGGCGCAGGCCATCCCGGGAATGGGAAGAGGCGGAAGCGGCCGGGGATTGTAGCTCGGGCCCACGCCTCCAGTCAGAGGTGGAGGTCGTCTCCATGGCGCCGGGAGTTCCACTCGCCGGCGCGCCGGGGCTGGCTCGAGGAGGAGCGCAGGGCGGTCAGCTGGCTGCGCGCCCAGTCATGTAGCTTCTGACGGGGATAGTATGGGGTGCGGCCGAGATGCATGCAGGGCGGCCCGTCGGATCGCGTGCTGAAGATCTTGGCCAGGGTGGCCGGCGAGCGGCGGATGCCCATGCGCAGCAGTTCGGTGGACGCCTCCTTGCGGTTCAGCAGGATGTCTTCCGTCTCTCCAAGGTAAAGGCCAGTCATTGCGGGTGCTCCTCTGTCAGGACGCTATCCGGCGACGATTATCCACAGGCGGTCAATGCGGGCGCTGGACGGCGATCGCGGCCCGGATCGCTTCCGGAATGTTCAGGAAGTTTCATGCGGCTTCACCGCGTTGAATCCGTTCACGCGGTCTCTCGCGAACGTGATGGGATGCAACCGTTTGCGTCCACAGATCAGGCGGTCTCGGCCTTCGATTTCAGCTCCGCGATCCGGGCCTGGCAGAGGTTGGCGACGAGGTCGCGCAGCATGCGGGCGCGGGCCGTCAGCCAGTCCAGGTCTTCGGCCGAGGCGTCGTACTGGTCGCTATAACGGGCCTCGACATAGGCGCGCTTGAGCAGTTCGAAGCGGCGGCGGTCGGCGCGCTGTTCGCGCGGCCAGGCCTCGACCAGACGCGTGTCCACGTCCTCGGCTAGGGAGCGCAGGAACTTGATGTTGTGCGAGCGCGGAAAATAGAAGGTGTGGACCAGCAGGAAGCAGGCGTAGGCGGCTTCGACGGCCTGGTGGAGATTGAAGGCGGCCTTTCGCCTCCAGTTTGCGTCCGTTGGACCCTCATTCAGCGCCAGTTCCGACAGTCGAAGCCAATCGTTGGCGTCCTGCAGTTTGACCTTCAGATGGGCTTCTGCCGTCGCCAGCGCGTCTTTGGACGTCATCGGTTGCGGCGTGCCCAGCGCATGGCCAGGCACGCTGTAGAGCGAGACGCCGTCGCGCACGATGTCGGTCCAGAAGTACTCGCCGCGCTTCAGGGCGTCGTTCACTTCCTGGAGGTCGTGGACGATGATGTTCACCGTCCGGCCGATGGACGGGTCCCGCAGGATCTGATCCTCGGAGTTCCACCAGTAGTCGGCGATGTTGGTCATCTTCGCATTGTTGACCACGATCAGCAGATCGAAATCCGACAGGTAGCCGTTCTCCGGCTCGTCGACCCAGTCGCCGCGCGCATAGGAGCCGAAGAGGATGATCTTCAGCACCATCCCGCCGCGACGCCATTCCTGCGTGCCGCCCCCGCCGCCGTTCCTGGCGGCCTCGAACCCAGCCAGCAGCGTATCGCGCACGCGCTCAAGCTCGCGCTGCTGCCGCTCCGGGAGATGGTGCAAATCGGATCGCATGGGTGGAGTCTAACCGAAAACGTCAGGGCTGCACCAACCAACGGTCAAGGTTGGCTGATTTACGCTCGCAGTGCGCCAATCGCCGACATTAGCATCGCTTCAGAATCCGGACTTTCAGCTGAGGTGTGCAAGCGCATTCCCACCACTTAGGTTGGCGTCCATGAATGCGCCCGTCTACTCACCGATCCAGCAAGAGGTCATTGTCTTAGCCGCCGTGCTCGACCTGATCGACGATATGGTCAATCTGAGAACCTTCGGCCAGCCGATCACCGACCGACCGACCAACCTAGTGCTCAACACTAGGACCGATCAGCGCGTATTCGCTATCCTGCTCGGCGACTTCCTGTCGCTTCCGCAGGCGCACCGCGGCGGTGCCGCGCCGTTTGGCTTATCGGTGCCGACCCAAGAAGAAACGGGTTCAGCCCGGACCTAGCTGCGCTACCTGCGTGAGATCGCGGCCAGGCCAAGCTTCAGCGGCGACACGGACGCGTTGGCCAAGGAAGTTGATGCCTTTAGCGCTTGGCTCGACACTGAGTTGACCTGCCCCAAGGTCTGGTTCGGCGATCTAAACATCGAGTTCGACATGACAGTCGAGCGCATCTGGGTGTTCAAGACTGTTGGCGACCTTGCGAAGCATAACTTCTCGCGGCTGGAAGGTCAGATTCGGCGAATCCGGGCTATGTTGGCGCGGCACGACATCACGGTCGACGAAGGCGAAATCTACAGCGCCTTACCCAATATCGAAGAATGGCTGCGCGACCACCTCCTCGCCTATCACACCTCGACCATCGCAGAGTTCCTTAACAACATTCGCTGGGCAATCCGTAGCTACTTGCGGCCCGAGTTCGTCCGAGCGTTCCGCCACGAAGAAAACGACTTGCTCTACACATTCGACCTTCCATTCGAGATCGGTGAGGGCTGCCGCATGGCATGTATTGGCGGTTGATGAACGCCATGCGTAGGGACCCCTGCTTCCCCCGCTTCTCAGTGACCTATTCCTTGAAGGCGGAATTCTGGATTACTCTTTCTGCACGCCGAGACCTGGTCCGTCCATGACTACTTCCAGGTCTAGGAAGATGCTGACGAACGCTTCTGGTTGTTTCGCGCCGGGGCGGCGAGAACGCCAGCGCCGGATCACAGGCCTGGTTCCATTCAAGGCAAGTTTGGATGATTCCTCTATTCAGAAGTCGTCGACCAAGGTTTGCAGCTTGCGCAAGAAGGCGCTGACGTCTTTGGCTTCGGGCGGTAGCATGCTGTAATTATGTGCGGCCTCGTTGCGGACGGAATAGTCCTTGTCCAAGCCGTTACGCACAACAGGCTTCGCGTGGAAGATCAGGTCCAGCTTCTGCCGGACGGAGGCGCGCTTGGCTTCTTTCCTGAGGAACCGCCAAGCATGCCCATCGACTTGGTGACTGCGACTATGTCCCTCAATCACGTCCTCCGCTTCCTTCTTCACCAGATGCTCGAATTGAGCCCAACCTAGGAGATAGAAGGCCACGTCCAACGCCTCGCGCTGCCTTTGCAGATCAGTGGCAGAACCGCGTCGATTTCGAATTTCCTGATCGAGAAGGTCTGTGAGAGTCTTGTAGGCTTTCGCGGTTTCGAGGAGCCGGCTCATGCGGCGTTCACCAATCCGAGGAAAACCTCACAGTCGAACGGCGTCGTCTGCCGACGAGATTCCGTAGACACCAGTCGCCAATCGCCAGGTCCCTCTTCGGAAAGGTCAACGATCATCCGGGTCGCGGTTTCTGTGATCAGATCGATCCTTCCCCGACTACCGATATTCCAAAGGCCGCGCGGCACAAAGCTCGCAACCACGGTCGGTCCGCGCAGGACGTCGAGGATCGGAATTTCCCGATCAGTCACGGCGAAACTTTGCATCAGCTCCTCCGACATAACCATGGCCCGGGTCTTTTCCGTTTGCAGGTCCGGCTGATCGGCGATCCATGCTTGGATCGTCTCGTAGAACGCGCTGACTCTTGCTTGCCAGTCATCGACGCGGCCGGTGACATAAGCTCGTGTGAACGGTCCGTCTTCCCCCTTGGACCAAACGTCCCAAGGAACGAAAGGCTGAAGCTTGAGGTTTGCTCCGCTGCCGCTGACGATAACAGCTCTCAGTCGTTCGAGATTGAAGAACCAGACCTGCAGGTCTCGTCCGAGTTTGTTTGCTGCGTCAATCAGCCTGACCGCCTCGTCGAAGTCTCTGCGCTTGGGGTCTCGTTCTCGGACCTTGACCTCGATCAAGGTTGTCTGGTCGCCGTGTCGAAGAACGATGTCGGCCAGTTCCGGCGACGGCGGCTGCTCCACCTCAAACCCAGGCACAATGAGGGTCTGCGGAATCCGTTCAGGCGCGATCTCCGACTCATCCGCAACTCGCGGCCAGTCCTGCAAATGGTCGGCCGGTGCAAAATGCGACTCGGGCGCGACGCCCTCGGGCCCGAAGACCACGAAGCGATTGCCCAGATTGACGAGAAACTGGGCGGGAAGAGGTGAGAGCTTCGACATTCAAACCTTTTAGGGCTCGACATCACCGTTCGCCAACAAGCGCGCGCTTGACTGTTGGTTTTGGTGAGAACCAATCAGCAACATAGCTCGTTATGTCAAACTCGAATGCGCCTCCCGCTTCTCGTTCCGACGCGTAGCGAGCTCGTGCGAGGAACTTTTTAGCCAGGAGTTGTGCGGGCGGCAGTCGGACATGTTCCCGGTAGATATTGGGTAGTGCCCCAAGCGGGCTTCCCCAACCGCACCTCACAGAGGGCCGCAAGTGACTCTCAGGGGACTTCTGGAAGGTCTGATTCCCGGCGGGCAAGTTCGACTCCGACTCACGGAACAGCCGGTAGCCTGCCAAATCTCCGCTCTGGACGAGCGGAGATCGTGCTGTAGCGTCACCGCATGGACAAGCTACTCGACGTTCTGAAAGCGGGCACCTGGAAAGCGCTCGGTCTGGCTATCGCATCTGGTCTCGCGATCGTCGGCCTGCGCCTGGGCTTGATCCCCGATCCAGGCAAGCCAATCGTCTTCGGCGCCTACGCCCTTTTCCTACTCGGCAGCGCGTTGACCGTCGTCGGAGCGCTCCAGGCGCTCGCCGGCTATCTGAAGCCCGGCGTCTGGATCGTTCACTGGCGAGATAAGGGCGACCGTCGGCGTGAAGCCGAGGACTACATCGAGTTCATGACCGAGGAAGACCGCAAGATCATCGGCCACCTACTCCACCTCAATCGCAAGACCTTCAGCGGCGCCATGGACGGCGGCTACGCTCGCGAGTTGATCGCCCGAGGAATCGTCAATCAAGCGACACGACCTGGCTACCACTACGACCCCGAGAACATTCCGTTCGTCGTGAACGAGCAAGCCTGGAAAGTCCTGTCGAAGCGCAAGGACGAGTTCCCGCTCATCGAGGACGATGGTGGTGGCGATCCGTGGCGCGTGCCCTGGATGCTGCGCTGATGATCATGTTCCTCGCCGGTATCCTAGAACAACTCGACCTTGCCCTCGAACACATTGCGAAGGGGGATGATCACAACGCTCGCTTCGGTCTGATGATGACCGACAATGCGCTCGAACTGGTGCTTCATCAGATCACGAAGGACAAGCGATCAGACGCGGCTGGCTGGCGATACCGCGAGAAACCTTACGAGCATGAAGCGAAGCTGAAAAAGGCGTTCGTCGGATCGTTTCCCGACAAAATCGCCTTCGCCAAAGTCGACGGTCGCATGGCCGCTGCGCAGGCGCGGACCTTCGGCATCATGCACGAATACCGCAACGAGGTTTACCACGCAGGGCTGGCCCACGAGTCCATCCTGTTGCCGCTGGCGAGGTTTTATTTCGCTGAAGCGTGCGAATACATCGCGACCTACCGCGCGAAAGGCCTCGGCTGGGGGTCAGGCCAGAAGATGCCGGAACGGGCACAAAAGTATTTCACCGGCGGGCGGGGTTTTCCGGCCAAGGAAGGAGATTTCGAGAACGGCTGCGCGGCTCTACGCGCGGCCGTCGGTCACGACGTTGACGATCTCATCACGGCACTGGCGACCGACTTCGCGAGGATCATCGACGATACGGACACCTGCCTCCAGATCATCGCTGACGGTGTCTACGAGGGTCAGAAGGTTTCTCGAGACCAGGCAATCCTGCAAACCCAGGCATGGGACGTTGCCTTCGACGACGCGGGTAAAGCCTTCCTTCGCGATCGCGGCTTCAAGGGCAACATGCTGGACGCAATCAACGCATTGGAGGCGGACTACCCGTTCAGGATCCGAAAGGATCCGATCCCCTCTTGGCAGGCCATGGTGGAAAAGATGGGAAGGCTCGATGACGGCCATGCCGCGCTCGACCGCTACTACGTTTTCGCCCAACAGACCGCGCCCCTACGCGCAGCGATTGAGCAAAGCGCCGCCGCCGCCGAAGCCGAGATCGAAGCGGCGGTCGATCGAATGCGTGGGAAATAGGGGGCTATGAACAACATGACCACTATACCAATCCCCCTACTGGTGGCCGGGGTAGGACTAGCAGGCATCGCGCTCGGCTGGTTCGTGAATGGCCTAGGCTTCCTTCTTAAGCGCAAGCTGACAGGGACGCCCAAGAGCGAACGCGCCGCTTACCTGAACACCGTCACCGACCTTGCCGCCAAGTTGCGCGCGAGCGGTATGACGATCGAAGAGGTCCATGCGTTCGAGGCTGTCCTGCGCAATCCGGCAGTGGCGTCCAGCGAGGCCGCGTCAGGGGTTATCGATACTGTTGACCTACACGATGGCCCATGCGCCTTTGACACAAACTTCGCCATGAAGACCCGAGCCCGCACGGCCTACGACGTCGCAGAAGCCCAACTCAGCCAAGCGTTGACGGACTTGCGGCTGCTGTCCGGCGGTGATGACCCGAAGCTGGACGAAGTCCAGGATCGCTGGATGGCGTATCGCACCGCCTTGGAGAACCGGGAGTTGGCGAAATACCAGGGCGGCTCGCACGCGACCTTGGCTTTGGCGCTCGCGGGGCTCGCCGAAACCGAACGCCGGACTGAAGAAGTTAGGGAAGAGGTCGCTGAAAGGTCGGCGCGTCAAGCCTAGCGTCGGTCAGTGGGTTTCCGCCCCACCACCAGTTTGGTAATCTGCAATGCCTTGGAGCCTTGCCCTGCTTCCCGACGACGCGCCATCGCGTGACTTTGCCGGGCGATCACTCGGAAACCTCCTTCCGAGCGGCATCGGCAAGGGCGATTTCAATCTTCATGGACGCGCTGTGGACTCGGGGGTCTTCAGCGTCCCTTCCCGGCGAGGTGCCAATGTCCGGTTCTGGCGGATTTCGTTTGACGTGCCTCTGAGTTTTCATCCAGCGGCGACCAGAGTCCTTGGGTTAGTTACGCCTCGCAGCGTGGGGTGAGCAACAGGCCGAGCCGCGCAGCTTTCAACCTGCGCAGCGGGTCGGCCTGTTGCGGTCAGACTGGCGGCAAAGGCCTCCGGGGGTGAGGTAGCCGATCGACGAGTGCGGCCGGCGGGTATTGTAGTCCAGCGCCCAGGCGGCGACCTTCTGGCGGGCGTGGTCGAGGCCGAAGAACAGGCTTTCGTTCAACAGTTCGTCGCGCATCCGCCCGTTGAAGGATTCCACAAACCCGTTCTGGGTCGGCTTGCC
>DGIZ01000226.1 GCA_002386585.1 Brevundimonas sp. UBA4609
GCGTTCGGCCTCGGGCTCGGACAGGTCCAGGCGCAGGGCGTCGGAGGCGCGGGCGGCCGCATCGCTGACGGCGGTCAGGCCCAGCAGGACCGCGCCGGTCAGCTCCGCCTCGAATCGGCGACCTTCGGCGGCGTTGGCGAAGACGCCGCCCTCGCGTCCGACATGGGCGAGACGCTCGGCCCAGTCATGGACGGCGCCGTTCAGCGGCAGGTCGGGACGGGAAGCGGAGGGTGCGTCAGTCCAGTCCAGCCAGGCTTCGACCTGAACATCGGACCAGGCGGAAGGGGCCAGGACGATCTCGACGGCGTCGGCGCGCTCGATCTCGCGCAGCTCGACGGCGACGTCGGCGGCCAGGGGAGCAAACAGGGGCTTGAAGCGCATCGGGCGTCTCCCACGCTGGGTCTGGAGCGTGTCCTGCGGACAGCCTAACGGGGTCGAGCGACGCCCTTCAATAGATGTTGCGGCCGCAAGGGGTGTTGCCCACAAGATGTTGAGGCGTTTCCGGTACGCTCCCTGCTGGACGCGGGGCGTCGCGGTTTCTATGATCGGCCTGCGCCGCCGGACCTCCCCGGGGCGGTGGATTCGAGTGAGTTCGACGACGTGCTGAGCAAGATCTTCACCTGGTGGAACGGCGCCACGATCGGCACCCTGTTCACCGTTGGCAAACGCGGCCAGCTGGTCGGCACGGACGAGTTCGGCAATCGCTATTACGAATCCCGCGACGCCGTCAGCTATGACGGCCGCAAGCGCCGCTGGGTCATCTATGACGGCTACGCCGAGGCGACCAAGGTGCCGCCGGAATGGCAGGGTTGGCTGCGCTACACCTATGACGAGAGCCCGGCCGAGCGCCCGCTGCCGCGTCAGGCGTGGGAGAAGGATCATCTGCCGAACCTGACCGGAACGCCGATGGCGCGTCGTCCGCAGGGTTCGCTGGCCGCCCTGGGCCAACGCCCCGCCGCCACCGGCGACTATCAGGCCTGGAGCCCGGAATGACCTTTCGCCACGTCCTGCTGGCCGGGGTGGTCGTCGCGGGACTGGCGATCTCGGGCGCGGGCGTGGCCAGCGTCCTGATGGACCTGCCGCAGGACGCGACGCCTGCGCCGGCCGATCCCATCGGCGACCTGCTGCGCGATACCAGTCGTACGCCGCTGCAACCGACCCAGCCGTCTCAGCCGCAGACGCCGCCCGCGAACGGCGGCCAGGCTCCGGCCGCCAATCCGACGGCGCCGGGCGTACCCGCGCAGCCGGGCGTCCCGACCGTGGCGATCCAGGGACAGGAAGTCGCCGTTCAGGAAGAAGTGCCGGAAGAACTGGTGGTCGAGGAGGAAGAGGTCGCGCCTGCGCCCGCGGCTCCCGCCACGCCGCCTGGCGTGCGCCAGCGTCGCCGCATCGCCGTCATCCAGGCGGTGGACAAGACCACGGCCGAGACCATGCGGTTCGAGGTCGAGGTGGGCGGCCGCCCGGTGCGTTTCGGCAAGACCCTGATCTTCAAGGCTCGGGCCTGCGAGGTCTCAGCTTCCGACGAAATGACCGAGGACGCAATCGCCTATATGGAGGTCGGGGTTCAGCCGCGCGGTCTGGCGGCGCCGACCGAGGCGCGGCAGGTTTTCAGGGGCTGGATGTTCGCTTCATCGCCGAGCGTCAGCGGGATGCAGCACCCCGTCTATGACGCCTGGGTGGTAGGCTGTAAGGCGTAAGCCACAGCCTCGGTCCCGCTCATTGGGGCTGTGAAGGCGTCCATGTCCGGCTCGGCCTGCAGGGCCCAGGGCAGCATCCGCAGATAGGCCTCCTGGGGCGTTTCGACCGCGCCGAACTGGCTGAGGTGGTCGGTCAGGAACTGGGCGTCCAGCAATCGCCATCCTCCCGTCTTCAGCCGCGCTACCAAGTGGACCAGGGCGACCTTGGACGCATCCGTCGCCCGGCTGAACATGCTCTCGCCGAAGAAGGCGCCGCCCAAGGTGACGCCATAGAGGCCGCCGATCAGCGCCTCGTCCCGCCAGCACTCGACGCTGTGGGCGAAGCCGCGTTGATGCAGTTCGATGTAGAGGCGGCGAATCGGGGCGTTGATCCAGGTGTCTTCGCGGCCCGGCGCGGAGGCGGCGCAGGCGTCCAGCACAGCCGCGAAGGCCGTGTTCACTCGCACTTGAAACGGATCGCTCCGAACGGTGCGGCGCAGGCGTGCCGGAATGTGGAAGCGATCCAGCGGTATGACGCCCCGCTGGTCCGGCTCGACCAGGAAAACGCGCGGATCGTCGCGCGCCTCGGCCATGGGAAAGACGCCCCGAGCGTAGCAGGCGAGCAGCGCCTCCGGTCCGAAGACGTCGGAAGGGCCGCTCGCGCTGAAGCCGGGCTCGTCGGGAGCCTTGGGCAAGGCGGGCCTTTAGGCCTTGGCTTTCTGCGCCGCCGCCCATTTCTCCAGCCAGTGGATGTCGTAGTCGCCCGACAGGATGTCCGGCTCCTGCAACAGCTTCTGGAACAGGGGGATGGTGGTGTCGACGCCGCTGATGACCGTCTCGCCCAGACTGCGCTTGAGACGCGCCAGCGCTTCCTCGCGGTCGCGGCCGTGGACGATAAGCTTGCCGATCAAGCTGTCGTAATAGGGGGGGATCGAATAGCCCGCGAAGATGGCGCTATCCAGACGCACGCCCAGACCGCCCGGCGCGTGGAACTCGGTGATCGTGCCCGGCGAAGGGGTGAAGGTGTCTGGGTTCTCGGCGTTTATCCGCACCTCGATGGCGTGGCCCTCGAAGGTGATCTCTTCCTGCGTGAACGACAGCGGCAGGCCCGCGGCGATGCGGATCTGTTCGCGCACCAGATCGACGCCGGTGATCATTTCGGTGACCGGGTGCTCGACCTGCAGGCGGGTGTTCATCTCGATGAAGAAGAACTCGCCGTCCTCCCACAGGAACTCGATGGTCCCGGCGCCCAGGTAGCCGATGGCGGCGATGGCCTTGTTGACCGTCTCGCCGATCTTCTTGCGGCCCTCGGCCGACAGGGCGGGAGAGGGGGCCTCTTCGAGCACCTTCTGGTGGCGACGCTGCAGCGAGCAATCGCGTTCGCCCAGGTGGACGACGTTGCCGTGGCTGTCGGCGATGACCTGGATCTCGATGTGGCGCGGCTTCTGGAGATAGCGCTCCATATAGACGGCGCCGTTGCCGAAGGCGGCCAGGGCCTCGGCCTGGGCCGTCTGCACGGCCTCGACCAGATCATCGGCCGTCTGGGCCACCTTCATGCCGCGACCGCCGCCGCCGGCGGCCGCCTTGACGATCAGCGGGAAGCCGATGGCCTTGGACGCCTCAATGGCCTGTTCGACCGTCTCGACCTCGCCGTCAGACCCGGGGACGACGGGGATGCCCGCGTCCTTCACGGCCTGTTTGGCGGTGATCTTGTCGCCCATGATGCGGATGTGATCCGGCTTGGGACCGATGAAGGTCATGCCGTGGGCTTCGATGATCTCGGCGAAGCGGGCGTTCTCGGCCAGGAAGCCGTAGCCGGGGTGGATCGCCTGGGCGCCGGTGATTTCCGCCGCCGCGATGATCGAGGGGATGTTCAGATAGGACTTGGCCGCCGGCGCCGGGCCGATGCAGACGCTCTCATCGGCCAGACGCACCCACATGGCGCCGCGGTCGGCCTCGGAGTGAACGGCGACGGTGGAGATTCCCATCTCCTTGCACGCGCGGTGGATGCGCAGCGCGATCTCGCCCCGGTTGGCGATCAGGACCTTGGTGAACATGGGGCTCAGGCTTCCAGAACGACCAGGGCTTCGCCGAACTCGACCGGCTGGGCGTCGCCCACCAGGATTTCAGCCACGACGCCGTCGCGCGGCGCCTGGATCGGGTTCATCGTCTTCATGGCCTCGACGATCAGCAGGGTCTGGCCCTTCTTGACCTTGTCGCCGGTCTTGATGAAGGGGTCCGAACCCGGCGCGGGCTGCAGATAGGCGGTGCCGACCATCGGCGACTTCACCTCTTCGCCCGAGCGGGCGACGATGGTCGCCGGGTCCGACGGCATGGAGACCGGGGCGGCCGCCGGAGCCGCGTGGGCGACCGGGGCCGGGGCGGCGGCGTACTGGATCGGAGCAGCGGCGACGGTGACTTCGCGCTTCACCTTGATCTTCAGATCGCCGCGCTCGACTTCGATCTCGGTCAGGTCGGTGTCGTTCAGGATGTCGGCCAGGCTGCGGACCAGATCGGCGTCGATGTTATTGTTCTTGTCGTCGGACATGAGGGTCTCTTCTACTTGATCTTCAGACGGCGCGCGGCGGTCAGCCCTTGGCCCCGGCGCGACGCGCCAGGTCCAGAGCGGCCCGGACGGCCAATTCATAGCTGCGGGGGCCGAAGCCGGCGATCACGCCGGTTGCGGCCAGGGACACATAGGAGTGATGCCGAAACGCCTCGCGCGCGGCGGGGTTCGACAGGTGGCACTCGACCACGGGGATGCTCAGCGTCTTCAGCGCGTCCAGCAGAGCCACCGAGGTGTGGGTGAAGGCGGCCGGATTGATGACCAGGGCGTCGGCCTCGGCCCTAGCCTCCTGGATCCAGTCGACCAGCTGGCCTTCATGGTTCGACTGACGGAACACCACGCGCGCGCCGTCGGCCGCCGCCTCGCACATCGCCTGAACGTCGGCCAGGGTCTCGCGGCCATAGATATCCGGCTCCCGAACCCCCAGCAGGTTCAGATTCGGCCCGTTCAGGACATACAGGGTGAGAGTTTCGGGCATTCGCTCGCAAAACAGGCGCGCCGCCGCGCGGAATCGAGCGCGCGTTGTAGCCTAGGTGGCGCGCGGCGCAAAGCGGGCGGGGAAAAAGGGTGACGTAGGGGGAGGGTGACGGCGGCGAGCGGACCTTCGTAAGCGCCGTTAGGGGTGGCTAGCGGACCTTAAGCGAGTATTGTTTGGGCTCGACAGGGGAGCCGAAATGAGCCGCGACGCTAGAGTAGGGTGGTGCTTCTGCCTGATCACCGCCGCCTACCTTTTGATCGCTACGTCTGGGTTATCCGTGCTCGTGATGAGTCATTGCGTTCTTAGCGACGCACAGATCGCTGCGGGTCAAACCTGTGATCAACCTGCGGACCGTTTTTTCTGGCCCGCTGTCCTCGTTGCTTTGGTCGGGTTTGTCGTCGTCGAGGGGCTACTTCTCCTCTGGGCTCTCCGGAAGTAGTGATGAGCGGAGGTCAGCTGCGGGTCGAAAGTGGTCTTAGATCGTGGATTTGATGTCCTGCACCGGACACCCCATTATCTGACATCTCCGCGAGGCTTTGCCTCTCCACTCTGCATCCCTTGGAGCGAACAGTTTGCGTATCGAAGTCAACGGCGAGGCGCGGGATACCGCCGCCACGACCATTCTGGGTCTGGTTCAGGAGTTGTCGCTGGACCCCAAGAAGGTGGCGGTCGAGCGCAATCTGGAGATCGTGCCGCGCTCGCTGCATGGCGAGACGGCGCTGGCAGAGGGCGACAAGATCGAACTGGTGCAGTTCGTGGGCGGCGGCTGACTTTAAATCCGCTCATCCCCGCGGAGGCGGGGATGAGCGGTAGAGAGGGGCGGGGCGATCAAATCCCGCAACGCCGCTTCCCCCCGGCGGCGGGCGGCGCTAGGTCACTAAACCATGACTGACACCGCTCCCCGCACCGACAGCTGGACCGTCGCCGGCCGCACCTTCAACTCGCGCCTGATCGTGGGCACCGGCAAGTATCGCGACTACGCCCAGAACGCGGCGGCGGCCGAGGCGTCGGGCGCCGAGATGGTCACCGTGGCCGTGCGCCGGGTGAACCTGACCGATCCGAACCAGCCGGTGCTGACGGACTTCATCGACCCGAAGAAATACACCTATCTGCCCAATACGGCGGGCTGCTTCACCGGTGAGGATGCGGTGCGGACCCTGCGTCTGGCGCGCGAGGCGGGCGGATGGACCCTGGTCAAGCTGGAGGTTCTGGCGGACCCCAAGACCCTGTTCCCCGACATGGAGGAGACCCTGCGGTCGCTGAAACTGCTGACCGCAGAGGGCTTCGAGGTCATGGTCTATTGCACCGACGACCCCGTCTATGCGCGCAAGCTGGAGGACGCGGGCGCCGTGGCCATCATGCCGCTGGGCGCGCCGATCGGCTCGGGCCTGGGGGTGCAGAACCCGATCAACATCCGCCTGATCGTCGAGCAGTCCAAGGTGCCGGTGCTGGTCGACGCAGGCGTCGGCACGGCCTCGGACGCCGCCATCGCCATGGAGTTGGGCTGCGACGGCGTCTTGATGAACACGGCCATCGCCGAGGCGCGCGATCCCCTGCTGATGGCCAGCGCCATGAAGCACGCGGTCATCGCCGGGCGGGAATCCTATCTGGCCGGGCGGATGAAGAAGCGGTTCTACGCCGATCCGTCCTCGCCGCTGGCGGGGCTGATCTGAGACGGCTTGGGGGCTGACCGGAAGGTCAGCCCTTTTTCTTGGCCGCTTCGATCAGGGCGCCGACCTCGCGCGGGTCGATGCCGGGGCTGGCGACGCCGTTGATGAAGAAGGTCGGCGTGCCCTGCAGGCCCAGGGCCGCCGCCGAGGCGTGGATGTCGGTGACGTGACGCGTCATCTCGGGGGCCGAGATGGCGGCGTTGGCCTTGGCCATGTCGACGCCGTTGTCGGCCAGAATGCGGTCGATGGCGGCGCGATCCAGCGCCCGTTCGGCCATCAAGGCATCATAGACGGCCAGATACTTGCCCTGCTGATGCGCGGCCAGGGCGGCGCGGGCGGCGTACTGCGAGGTCACGTCGTCGCCGCGATCCAGAATCGGCCAGTCCTTGAAGACGAAACGCACCTCGGGGTGGGCGGCCATCAGGGCGCGATAATCATGAGCCACCGCCTTGCAGCCGGGGCAGCGGAAGTCGAAGAATTCGATCACCGTCACCTTGGCGTTCGCGGGACCAAAGGCCGGATCGCGCGGATCGGCGGCCAGTAGGGCCGGATTGGCGGCGGCGGCGGCGTTGATGGTCTGGACGCGCGACTGGGATTCCATCGTCTCGCGCGCGGCCAGGACTTCGTCCAGCACCTGAGGGTTGCTGATCAGATAGTCGCGCACCTTGCCGCCGAAACCCCCGCTCAGATAGGGCGCGGCCGACAGGGCCAGGGCCAGCGCCGACATGGCTACGGCGGCGCCGCCCAGCACCGTTCCTGACAGAGCGAACCGGCTCTTGGCGGCGGCAGGCGGCGTCACGGCAGGCTGATCGGTCGTCTGGCCGGGCTTCTGGCCAGATCGGGGGGTGTCGTCGGTCATCAAGGTCTCGTCAGGCGAAAAAAGAAGGCGGGTTCGGCGTCAGGCGCCGGGCGGGATGACGCCGGAGCGGCTGCGCTGCTCGTTGCGGCGTTCGGCGTCGATGATGTCCTTTTCGGTGGCGCCCGAAGCCAGGACGATGTCGGTGGCGCGACGCCATTCGATCGAGCTGCGGTCCAGCATGTCGCGGGCGCGCATGGCGAACTGGGCGGCCTGATCCGGGCGGCGCAGGGCGAACCAGTATTCGGCCGAGGCCAGACGCGCCTCGCCTTCCTTGTTCTGGCTGGCGTAGGCCTGGGACAGCAGACGCCAGCCCATGGTGTTGTCCGGCTCCAGCGCCAGGGCGCGCTTCAGCTGGTTCTCGGCCACGGCCAACTGGGTCGGGTCGCTGGTCTCGATCAGGGCGTGGGCCAGGTTGATGCGCAGCAGGGGGGCGTCCGGCTTCAGCTCGACCGACTTTTCATGCGCGCCCAGGGCTTCGGCCGGGCGGCCTTCCTCGAACAGGATCTGGCCCTTCAGCTCCCAGAAATAGGGATTTTCGGGCTGTTCGGCCAACAGGACGTCGACCGCGTCCAGCGCCTTCTGCGTCTGGCCGTCGCGATACCAGGCGATGGCGCGGGCGTAGCGGGCGGGCAGGGTGACGTCGCTGGACGGATAGTCGCGCAAGGTGGCGTTGGGCGCGTCCATGAAGGCGCGGATCTTGGCCACGACCAGGGCGTGCTGGGCCATCCGCTCGTCGCTGTCGCGCTTGTCGTAGTGGGAGGCGGCCTCGACGGGGCGGCGCAGGGCCTCGATCCGTTGCGACGACAGAGGGTGGCTGCGGAAGTAGGGATAGCGGCGCTGATCCGAGAAGATTTCCTGCGCGCGGAAATTCTCGAAGAACTCGACCATGCCGCGCCCGGATTCCCCGGCGCGCTCCAACGCGCGGGCGCCGGTGATGTCGGCCTCGCCCTCCTGGCTCTGCATGTAGCGCAGGGCGCCGAGCGTGCCGAAATACTGGCTGGAGGCCAGAAGAGCCGCGCCCGCGTCCGGCGCGCCCGCGATCGCGGCCAGGGCGCCCAGCGCCATGGTCATGATCATCGGCTGCATCCCGGCGTTCTGGGCGCCGTCGCGCAGGGTGTGGCGGTTCTTGATATGGCCGGCCTCGTGGGCGATCACGCCCAGAAGCTGGTTGGGGCTCTTGGTCCGCAGGATCAGGCCGGTGTTCAACCCCATGATCCGCCCGCGCGTGGCGAAGGCGTTAAGGTCGTTGTCGTTGACCAGCAGGATCTCGACCTCGTTCGGGTCCAGGCCCATGGCGTCGAGCACGGGCTCGGACCACTCATGGATGATGCCTTCGATCTCGGTGTCCCGGATCAGGCTCTGCGCCTGGGCTGACGCGGCCGAGGCCAGCACCGCAAGGGCGCCGAGCCCGGCGGCCAGATGGCGCCGGATGCGGGTTGCGGCGGGGGGCGTCCTGGTCATGACGAACTCCAGAGCGATAGTCTCCCCCGCAGCTTCCAGCTTAATCGTGTCCGATCAACGGCGCCACCAGCCCCGCTTGGGCTTGGCGGGCGGGGCGACGATCTGGCTCGGATCGTCGGCGATGATCGCGGCGATGTCGACCTCCGGCGTCGGCGCCGCAGCCGGCTCGGCCAGGACGACCTCTTCGACGACAGCGTCGACGACGACCGGGGCTTCGGCCGGAGGCGCTTCGCCCAAGGCCTCTTCGAGGGCTTCCTCGATGGCCTGTTCGACGCGGGCGGCCACGGCGGGCGGCACATCCAGTTCAGCAACGACCGGCAGTTCAGTCACCACCGGCTGTTCGGCGGCGACCGGCTCGGCTTCGACCTCGGCCGGGGCGGTTTCAGGCGTCTCTTCCACGGCGGCGGCGCTGACCTTGCGGCGCACGCGGCGACGCTTGGGCGCTTCGGCCTGTTCGACCGCCGGCGCGGCTTCGGCGGCGGGAGCCTCGGCCGTTTCGCCTTCGATCACCACGGCGATCGGCGTGTCGGGCGAGCCGACGGGCGGCAGCCCCTCGTTGACCGCGCGGTCCTCGACCTTGGTTTCGTGGGCCATTTCGCCCTGACCGCGACCCCGGCCGCGACCGCGACGACGGCGCGAACGGCCGTTGCGGCCCTCTTCGGAAGCGGCGACCTGATCCAGGCTGATGTCCTGAGCCGTCTCCTCGCCGGCGGCCTCCGACCGGCGCTCGTCCTTGCACTCCGGGCGGGCCGCGATCGGGTTGATCGGATCGAACCAGACGTAAGGGTCCTGCAGCGACGGCGTGCGGCCGCGCACCCAGGCATAGACGTCGCGTTCGCCTTCCTCGCGCATCCGGCGACCGCCGCGACGGCCTCGGCGACGGCGGCCGCCCCGGCTGTCGTCGTCATCGTCGGAAGCGGCGGCTTCGGCCTCCTCGTCACGACGTCCGCCGCGACGGCGACGGCGGCGTCCGCCGCGGCTGTCGTCATCCTGTTCGGAGCGGGCGCGAGCCTCGTCGTCGTCCTCGTCCTCGCGGTCGAGATCGGCCTCGTCCTCGTCGTCGCCGAAGTCGTCTTCGTCCTCGGCGTCTTCGTCCTCGTCGTCATAGGCGCTGTCGTCGAAGCCGTCGTCGAGGTCGGCCAGGTCGATGTGGCTTTCGGGCGCGACGAAGTCTTCGTTCGTTTCAGTGCGCTCGATCGAGTGTTCGCCCTGGGCCAGGCTGTCGTCGATCTGGATGATGACGTTCAGGCCGCGCTGCTCCAGCAGGAACTGCAGATATTCGCGCTTGTGGTTCAGGATATACAGCGCCACGGCTGTCGAGACGCGCAGGTTCACCGACCCCGCGCCGTTCTTGCCGGCCTCGATGTCGACGGCGCGCAGGGTGGTCAGGGCCGCCGATTCGGCCGAGCGGACGCGCCCGGCGCCCTGGCAGCATTCGCAGACCTCGGTCGCGCCCTCGATCACGCCCAGGCGGCGGCGCTGACGGCTGATCTCCATCAGGCCGAAGCCGGAGATGCGGCCCATCTGGATGCGCGCACGGTCCTTCGCCAGAGCGTCCTTGAGGGCCTTCTCGACCGCGCGGTTGTTCTTGCCCTCGTCCATGTCGATGAAGTCGATGACGATCAGACCGGCCAGGTCGCGCAGGCGCAGCTGGCGGGCGGCCTCGACGGCGGCTTCCATATTGGTCTTGGTCGCCGTGGCCTCGACGTTGCGCTCCTTGGTGGCGCGACCCGAGTTCACGTCGATGGCCACCAGGGCCTCGGTCTGGTTGATGACCAGATAGCCGCCCGACTTCAGCGGCACGACCGGCTGGTGAATCTGGGTCAGCACCTCTTCGATGCCGTTCGAGGCGAACAGCGGACGCGAGCCCTGATAGAGGTGGATCTTCTTGGCCTGGGACGGCATCAGCACGCGCATGAAGTCGCGGGCCTGCTTGAAGCCCTCGACGCCCTCGACCTGAATGCCGTCGAAGTCCTTGTCGTACATGTCGCGCACGGCGCGGCGGACCAGGTTCTCTTCCTCGTGGATCATCGCCGGCGCGTTGGAGCGCAGGGTCAGTTCGCGGATCGTCTCCCACAGGCGCAGCAGGTATTCATAGTCGCGCTTGATCTCGGCGCGGGTGCGCTTGGCGCCCGCCGTGCGGATGATCAGGCCCATGCCCTGCGGCACCTTCAGCGCGGCGGCGGCGGATTTTAGCCGGCGACGGTCCGAGGTGTTGGTGATCTTGCGGCTGATGCCGCCGCCCTTGCCGGTGTTCGGCATCAGCACGCAGTAGCGGCCGGCCAGCGACAGCCAGGTGGTCAGGGCCGCGCCCTTGGCGCCGCGCTCGTCCTTGACGACCTGCACCAGCAGGATCTGGCGGCGCTTGATGACGTCCTGGATCTTGTAGCGGCGCATCAGGCGACGCTTCAGGCGCTCCTCGTCGGCCAGCTTGCCGTCGGAATCGGCGTCGTCGGATTCACGGCCCAGATCGTCTTCGTCCGCGTCGTCGTGCGCTTCGGCCATGATGGCTTCGCGGTCGGCGACCGGGATCTGATAATAGTCCGGGTGGATTTCGTTGAAGGCCAGGAAGCCGTGGCGGTTGCCGCCGTATTCGACGAAGGCGGCCTGCAGGCTAGGCTCTACGCGGGTGACCTTGGCGAGATAGATGTTGCCGCGAAGCTGGCGCCGCGCGCGGGATTCGAAATCGAATTCCTCAACCTGGCGGCCGTCCACGATCGCGACGCGGGTTTCTTCCGCGTGCGCCGCGTCTATCAACATGGTTTTTGACATTGAAGGTCTCTCTCAGGCGCGCCAGGCCGTGCGCCGCGAACGCAGTCGCGGGAATAGGGGCGGCTCGCCGAATGGAAATGGGGGCCAGGGCGCGCGTCATCCCCTCGCTGAAAGCGAGAGCGGCATGATCTTGCCGTTCGGGAGCGCAGGCGGGTCGGCCCATTGGGTTGTCGGTCCTGGGTTCGAACGCGCCGATCAAGGCTGCATCCCGAACCCGTATCTCCGGATCGACGGCCAGGCCGCGCGATCCTCGGAATTGGTGAAAGTTTCAGCGCCGCGAGGAGGGCGCGCCTGATCCCGAACAGATGACGGGCGGCGCGATCGTTCGCATGCGGAACCGATAATAGGCATATGCTGCGGAAAATAAAAGAACCGAGGCGGTAAGAGGTCTTAACGAAATCCTTAAACCCTGGGGTCATGCTGGCCTCTAAACTGCAGGGCGATTTCCCTCTGATGTTGGGTCGGTGGCGTGACAATCTGAGCCGTTGGGGCGTGCGCGAATGGTCGATGACCGGCCTGGCGTTCGTCGTCATCTGCCTTGTCGTGTTCACGGCGACGCGGGGCCTGGCCTTCGGTCCGGACGGCGAGATCGTGCGTCTTCGCTTCGGCGGCGACGCCCAGCGGACCCGCGTGGTGCTGGATCTGGGACGCTCGACGCGCGGTCAGGTGATCGAGGACGGTTCGGCTGGACGGGTCATCCTGTCCCTGGCGGGCGTCAATCCGGCGCGGGGGCTGGAAGGCAGCGGCTCTGGCCTGGTGCGCGGCTATGAGGTCAGCGCGGCCTCGGGCGCGTCGCGCGTGCGGCTGGACCTGGCGCGCGGCGCCGAG
>DGIZ01000224.1 GCA_002386585.1 Brevundimonas sp. UBA4609
CGGACGCCGCGGCGGGCTTGGCCTGCCTGGCCCGCCAAGCCTCGAAGTCGGCCTCGGCATGGGCGACGACGACAAAGCCCATCAGGGCGTGGGGTCCGCCGCAATATTCGGCGCACTGTCCCGCATAGACGCCCGGCTTGTCAGCCTGCAGGCGCATGAAGTTGCGGCGGCCCGGGATCATGTCCGTCTTGCCGCCCAGGCGCGGCACCCACAGGCTATGGATGACGTCGGCGCTCTCCAGTTCGACCACCACCGGACGGCCGACGGGGATGTGAACCTCATTGGCGTCCTGAACCGTTTCGCGGCCCTGGCCGTCCAGATAGGCCACGCGCCACCACCACATCTCGCCGGTGACGCGCACGCGCATCTCGCCGTCGCGCGGCGCATCCGACACGCGCGCGGTGACGCTGAGGCCGTAGATCAGCAACCCCGTCAGCACGACCACCGGAAAGGCCAGGCCGCCGATCCAGACCAGCCGCTCGCCGCCCACTCGACGTTTCCACTTCCTCGGCCCGAACAGGGCGACGCCCAGGGCGATCAGGACAACGGCCAGCACGACCGCGCCCATGACGAACAGCACCCAGGCGACCACCGTCACCGGCCCGGCGAACGGCCCTGCCGGGTCCAGAACCGGCGGCGGCCAGCCGCCCAGCATGTCCAGCGTCTCAGTCGTCATCGAGCGTATAGAGATAGGCCGCTATGTCGCGGGCTTCGGCTTCGCTCAGGGGCATGGGCGGCATGCCGGTGTCGGGCAGCAGCGACGGCGCGTCGCGCACGAAGGCGGCCATGATCGCAGGCTGGTTCGGCAGGCGCCCTGCGATCATCGGCCGCGCCCCGACGCCCGCCAGCGATCCGCCGGTCCGCCCCTGGGGCCAGGCCACGCCGGGAATGGCGTGGCAGGCGCCGCAGCCCTGCGTCCGGACAAGGCGCAACCCTTCGGCCGGATCGGCGCCCGCCAGGTCGCGCGGCGCCCCGGCCTTGTCCGCGCAGGCGGCCAAGCCTAGCAGGCCGACGGCCGAGACCGCCGCCCCTATCTTCCCCATCGTCGCGACATGACGGCATCCGGCCCCTTTCAGCTTCGCCAGAACCAATCCATCGGGCGGCCGGGGGTTCCGAGGCGGAACCGGCGCCGCAAAGCCGGTGTTGGATCGGGGTGCGCGCCCTGCTCCTCGCTTTTCTGGGACTGACCCTCGCCGCCTGCGACGCGACGCCGGGCGAGACCGATCGCGCCTTTCAGGCGTCCGGCGAGATCATCGCCATGAGCGGCGGCGCGGGCGGCGCGGGCAACGCCTGCTTCACGTGTCACGGCCTGAAAGGCGAAGGCGACGGCGTTTCCTCGCCGCGCCTGGCGGGTCTGGACCAGGGCTATCTGCAGAAGCAGATGGAGGATTACGCCAGCGGCCTGCGTCCCGACGACGTCATGACCCGCGTGGCGCGCGGCCTTGACCCCGACGCCCGCCGCATCGTGGCCGCCTGGTACGCCGGACTGCCCGCTCCGCCCGCCGGTGCGTCAGCCGCCCCTCCGCCGTCGATCTGGCTGACCGGCGACACAGCACGAGGGATCACCGCCTGCGCCGCCTGCCATGGAACCGAGGGCCAGGGCGCAGGCGCGGGTCAGCCGATCATCGCCCGGCAGCCCGCCGCCTATACTCTGGAGCAGATCAACCGCTGGAAGTCCGGCCGGCGGCGCAACGACCCGCGCGGCGTCATGGCCGCCGCCGTCCAGCATCTGACGGAAGAAGAAGCCCGCGCCATAGCCGCATGGCTGTCGACCCGACCCGCCGCTCAAGCGCACGCCAACGCCTCTGCCAGCGCGTCCGTTTCGGCTTCGGCTGCGGCACGACCGGCAGCATCGCGTGAAACACGTCGTCCCGATCGATCAGATGGTGCTTGAGCGCCGCCCCGGCATGGATCGGGATCATCAGCAGAAGGGTCAGGACCAGACCCCAGTGCATCCACTCGGCCGTCGCCTCGACCGCCCACAGCTGACGGTTCGACAGATCCTGCATCGGCAACAGCGGCCAGGGGATGAAGCCCGCCGCCGCCAGCTGGGTGTCCCGCGCCGTCGCCGAGATCATGGCCCAGCCCGACAGCGGCAGGCCGAACAGGCAAAGATAGAAGACATAGTGGGTGACGTGGGCGGCGGTGCTTTCCCAGCCCGGCTTGTCCGCGTCATTGATCAGGTCCGGCGCGACCAGCCGCCAGGTCAGGCGACCGATGACCAGCAGCAGCATCAGCACGCCGACGGCGAAATGGACCTCATAGGCCGCGACCTTCTCGCCGCCGACCGGCAGCCGCCCCATCCACCAGCCCCAGCCCAGCTGGAATACGACCAGACCCGCCATGATCCAGTGAAACCAGATGGCCACGGGGGAATAGCGTCCCTCGTCATGATGACCGGCGGCCCACTCCAGCGCCTGGGCGATCAGCCGGTCGATCATGCCGCCGCCTCGCCCGCCGGCTTCAGCAGACCGTGAATCCGCCACAGTGCGACCAGGAGGTAGGCCGCCGCCGCCGGCGCCCACATGATGAGCCCGGCCGCCTGCTGATCCTCCAGCGGCGTCATGTTCCAGGCCATGGTGCTGGCGAAATGCGGCGCATAGAGCGGCTGGCCCGCGAACACGATCAGGGCGCCCAGAAGCCCCATCAACAGCATGGCCGCCAGCAGGGCGGCCACGGCCGCATGGCCCCTGGCGCTTCGCACCGCCGCCCAGAACCAGACGGCGCTTCCCAGGATGCTGAACTGCATCAGCCAATAGACCCCGTCATGCGACAGGGCCTGAGCGTAGAGTCCGGGCGCGTGCCAGGCCCAGAAGACCACCGCCTGCACCGCGGTGGCCGCTGCCAGACGCGGCCGTTTCAGCCGGGGCAGGCACAGGGCCAGCAAGGGCGCCGCCGCCAGCACCAGCAAAAGGTGATGCAGGGTCCGTGCGGTGAACAGGGCCGAACTCAGCGCGCACAGAGGCGAGATGAAGCCGATCGCCAGCACCGCCATCGCCGCCGCGTATCGCCCCTTTTCCGGTCCGCGCAGCAGAACCAGCCCCGCGACCGTCGCAGCCGTCAGAACGGCCCAGAGAACCGGGTCGCCGTTCCAGCGGCTCAGCGCCTCGGCCGGATCGGGCGCGGGCCCGCAATAAGGTGTCCAGACGGCATCGACCATCCTGGGCCAACGCCTGCGTGCAGCGACGGTTCACCCACCCGGATCACGCCAGGCCTGCGCCCTCCCGGGCGGAACCCGGCTTCGATATGCGCCGTTCCCCTGCCCTGTTCAGGAACCCGCACCCCATGTCCGACACGGTCGCCGACCCTGCCTTTGAACCACCGCCCGAAGCCCAGGCCTTCTATGAGGAGGCCCTGCGCCTGCTGAAGGAATCGGGCGTGCCCTTCCTGCTGTCGGGCACCTATGCGGTTACCGCCTATACGGGAATCCGTCGGCCGACCAAGGATCTCGACGTCTTCTGCAAGCCCGGCGACTACCCTCGAATCCTCGCCTTCTTCCAGGCGCGGGGCTATCGCACCGACGTCGAAGACGAACGCTGGATCGCCAAGGTCTGGAAGGACGACAAGCATTTCTTCGACGTGATCTTCGCCATGTCGAACGGCACCATCGCCGTGTCCGACAGCTGGTTCGGGCCGGACCGCATCACCGTCTACGGGCATGAGGTGACGATCACCCCGCCGACCGCCCTGATCCTGTCCAAGGCCTTCATCCAGGACCGCTATCGCTACGACGGAGCAGACGTGAACCACGTCATCCTGAAGCAGGCCGAGGCCATCGACTGGAAGTCGCTGCTGGATCAGATGGACCTCTATTGGGAGGTGCTGATGGCGCACCTGCTCAACTTCCGCTTCGCCTATCCCACCGAGCGCGGCCTGGTGCCCGCCTGGCTGATGACCGAACTGATCGGTCGCCTGCAGGCCCAGGTCGATCTGCCGCCGCCGCGCGTGAAGGTCTGTCGCGGCCGTCTGTTCAGCCCGCGCGACTACATCGCCGACATCTCCGAATGGGGCTTCGGCGACGTGGTGGGCAAGGGCCTGGAGGAGCGCCATGACCCCGTCGCCTGACACCGCCGCCGCCCTCGCCGAAGGCCAGACGCCCCAGCCGGGCATGGAGTCCGGGCCGAAGAAGAAGCTGCGCGTCGCCGCCGTCGGCGACCTGCATGTCGGCGAAACCTCGCATCGCGCCTATCGCGACCTGTTCGACCGGGTGCATGAGGATGCCGACGTGCTGTGCCTGTGCGGCGACCTGGTCAATTTCGGCAAGACGGTCGAAGTGGAGAACCTGCTGGAAGACCTGCGCGCCTGCCGCATCCCCATGGTCGGCGTTCTGGGCAATCACGAGCATGAGTGCGGCCAGCCGCAGGACGTGACCCGCATGCTGACGGAGGCCGGGGTCAGGATGCTGACCGGCGAGGCCTATGAGATCGACGGCGTCGGCTTCGCCGGGGGCAAGGGCTTCGTCGGCGGTTTCGGCCGCTACATGCTCAGTTCCTTCGGCGAGGCCTCGATCAAGACCTTCGTCAATGAGGCGGTCGAAGACGCCAACCTCATCGAGAATTCGATCCGGACCCTGCGCACCGAGCGGAGCGTGGTTCTGCTTCACTACGCCCCCGTGGTGGATACGGTGATCGGCGAGCCGCCCGAGATTCACGCCTTCCTCGGCTCGTCGCGGCTGGCCGAGGTCGTCGATCGCTATGAGAACGTCAAGCTGGTGCTGCACGGCCACGCTCATCGCGGCGCGCCGGAAGGCCGCACCGCCCGCGGCGTCCCGGTCTACAACGTCGCCCTGCCCGTTCTGCGCACGCTGGGCGATACGCCCTATCGCGTGTTCGAGGTCTGAAGAGAGTCAGGCGATCCCGGCGCCGCCAGTGACGCCCCAGACCTCGCCGGTGACGAAGCTGGCCTCCTGCGAGGCCAGCAGCACGTAGACGGATGCGATCTCGACCGGCTGGCCTGGGCGGCCGAAGGCGCTGTGGGCGCCGAACTTCTCGACCTTCTCCTGGGGCTGGCCGCCGCTGGGCTGCAGCACGGTCCAGAAGGGGCCCGGCGCCACGGCGTTCACCCGCACGCCCTTCTCGATCATCTGCTTGGCCAGGGCCTTGGTGTAGGTGACGATCCCGCCCTTGGTGGTGGCGTAGTCCAGCAGGATGTCCGACGGCTCATAGGCCTGGATCGAAGCCGTGGTGATGACCGCCGCGCCCGGCGGCAGGTGCGGCGTCGCCGCCTGACACAACCAGTGTAGGGCGTAGAGATTGGTCTTCAGCGTGGCGTCGAAATCCTCGGTCGAGACCTGGCCCACGTCCTCGCGGAACTGCTGGCGGCCGGCGTTGACGACCAGGATGTCCAGGCCGCCGAAGGCCTCGAGCGTGCGCTCCACCATGGTCGCATTCCACGCCTCGTCGCGCACGTCCCCCGGCAGGGCCAGCGCCTTGACGCCCTCCGCCTCGATCAGGGCGATCACCTCGCGCGCGTCGGCTTCCTCCGAGGGGAGATAGGAAATCGCCACGTCGGCGCCCTCGCGGGCGTAGGCGATGGCCACCGCGCGACCGATGCCGGAATCAGCGCCGGTGATCAGGGCGCGCCGCCCCTTCAATCGCGCGTGGCCGTGATAGGTCTCCTCCCCGTGATCGGGCTGAGGCTCCATTCTGGCGACCAGGCCCGGCGCAGGCTGAGGCTGACGCGGAAACGGCGGGCGCGGATACTGATTGCGGGGATCCTGCATGGTCAGGCGGTCGGACATGACGGCTCCTCTGAACGACTGAAGGCGTGCCTTCCTAAGTCGCACTCTGCGCGAGCGTTCCCCGCTGGGTTCGGCTCGCCGGCGCGCGTCATCCTCACCAGCGTGACGGCGACTCGGCTCGAGAAGGCCTCGAATCACCGGGCCGGAAATCGAGAAGCGACCGGGGCCGTATGGAACGGGCCGCGCGCCTTTTCCTTCTCCTCCACGACGAAAGGAGTTCCTCTTGCCCCTCGCAAACAAGGAAAAGCCCCCGATCCTGCGACAGCCGCGGCGGCTGCTGATGATTGTCGGCGCCATCCTGGCCCTGTTGTTCGTCGTGTATCTGGCCACGGCCGCGACCGGCTTCCTGCGCACTCAGACCAAGGTTCCGGATCCGCGCATGACGGGTACGGAAGCGCCTCTGGAGCGCGCCATGTGACGGCGTGTTCAGGCTTGGCCGTTTGGAACGGCGACGCGCCTGGCCGCTTAACCTCCTGTCACAGGGAGGAAAGAATGAACCGACTTCGCACTCGCCCGCCCCCCGTCGTCATGGGAGGCCGTCATGCGTTTCTATGAGGTAGTGGTCGGCAGCGACAGCGGCCCGCAGCGGCGTCTGCGGGTGACCTCGCCCACGGACGCGCAGGCCGCCGACGCCGCCGCGCCCCTGATGCGAGCGCACGAAGCCATCCTGTCCATTCGAGAAACGCCCGACGACGGGCTGCAGCAGGCCGACGGCCCGCCGCCCAAGACCCAAGCGGAAGAGCTGGCCCCCGACACGCCGGGCATGGCCGCCAAATCCTGATCCATCGCAAGGAGATACACTGATGATGAAACAAACCATGGCCGTTATGGCCGTCTCGGCCGCCGCTCTCACCCTGGCGGCCTGCAACCAGCAACAGGGTTCCGAGGCCGTCGACAAGGCTCAGGACGCCGTTTCCGAGCCGGTCGGCCAGACCTCGGCCGCCACCATGGGCGCCAATATGGTCAGCGCCTATGTTCCCAACGCCGCCATGGGCGACATGTACGAAATCCAGGCCGCCGACATCGCCCTGGAACGGTCGCAGAACGCCCAGGTCAAGGAATTGGCCCAGATGATCAAGACCGATCACACGGCCGCCTCAGCCGCCCTGAAGACCGCCGCCGCGCAGGCGGCGCCAGACACCGCCGTGCCGACCGAATTGGATCAGCGTCGCAAGGGCCTGATCGATAACCTGCGCTCGGCCACGGCGGCGAACTTCGACAAGACCTATATCGATCAACAGGTCGCCGCCCACGAGGAGGCCGTCACCCTGCATCGCGGCTTCTCGGACAAGACGGACGTCCCGGCCCTGGCCGAGCACGCCCGCACGGTCCTGCCCAAGATCGAAGCGCACCTGGAACGCGCCAAGCAGTTGCAGTCCAGCCTGGGCGGCTGACGTCGACCCCGCTTCGAAGCGTGAGGGGCGGGCCGCGGTCCGCCCCTTTTTCTACGTGTGGGCAGGCTTCCGCGCCTCATAGGGCGGGTAGGCGTCTGTCCGGATGCAGACACACCGGAACGCCGCGACGTATCTTCCGCTTCGAAGGCTCCCCACTCGTTTTGAGGAGACAATCATGGCCGAGAAAACGCTGCAGACCCTGTTTCACGACACTCTGCGCGACATCTATTACGCTGAGCGCAAGATTCTGAAGTCTCTGCCCAAGATGGCCCGCGCAGCTCAATCCCCCGAGCTCAAGGCGGCCTTCGAGAAGCATCGCGAGCAGACGGAAGGGCAGATCGAACGCCTGCAGCAGGTGTTCGAGATCATCGGCAAGCCCGCCCGCGGCAAGACCTGCGACGCCATCGAAGGCATCCTGGCCGAGGGCGACGAAATCGCCGAGGAATACAAGGACACGGCGGCGCTCGACGCCGGTCTGCTGGCCGCCGCCCAGGCGGTCGAGCACTATGAGATCACCCGCTACGGCACGCTGAAGCGATGGGCGGAGGTGATGGGGTTGAAGGACGCCGTCAAACTGCTGGACGAGACCCTCCAGGAGGAAAGCCAGACGGACGAAGACCTGACGGCCATCGCCGACTCCGCGGTCAACGCCGAGGCGCTGCAACCCGCCTGACGGCCGGCCTCCCCGCCGCCTCGTCGGCGGCGGGGACGAACCGCCTCAGACCGGCAGCTTCTCCAGTCGCAGGTAGGACGGATTGAACTCGGCCGCATCGGCCAGCCGCTCCCAGGCGAGGATGCGGACGTCGGCGCCGTTCCATTCTAGCCACCCCGCCTCGCGCATGACCTTCAGCGTGCGGTTCACATGCACCGCCGACATGCCCAGAAGGTCGGCGATCTCCGCCTGGATGATCGGAAAACGAAAGGCTCCGTCGCGAGCGAGTCCGACCGCCTCCAGGCGGGTGTAGACTTCACAGACCAGCAGGGCGGTCCGCTCCAGCGCCTCCTGCCGCCCCAGCGCCAAGAGCCATTCGCGATGCATGGCGGCGTCCACCACCGTCTCCAGCCACAGCAGACGCGTCAGGTGCGGGTGCTGCTCCGTCAGGCGTCGCAGACGGTCGTGCGGAGCCTCTGCGATGAGGCAATCGGTCAGGGCGCGCACCCCGTGATCGACCCGCTTCAGGACGAAGCCGTGCAGGTCGATGAAATCCCCGGGAAGGTTGATCTGGGTGTATTGACGCCGCCCGTCGCTCAGGTCGCGGTAGCGCGCGCAGAACCCGCCGATGACCAAGCTGGAGTGATCGACCAGGGCGTCCTGTGAAACGATGTCGCTGCCCGCCGGCTTGGCCACGATATTGACCAGCACGCTTCGCAAGGCCTGTCGTTCCTCATCCGCAAGGGTGTCGCGACGCTCCAGCTTGTTCTCCAACAGGCGGCTATGGTCATGCATGGGGGGGCTCCGCTGACGCTTGCCGAAGCTCAACGTCGCCCGACGGCGAATGTTGCCGCCAAGCTCGCCTCCGCCCGGTTCCGTAACGCCGCAAAGGCGACACAAAGAACCGGCTACGGCCTAGCTGCGTTGGTTTCGCGTAACAGGGGAGTTTGCATTGTGAACAGGACACCAGTCATTGAGCGGGCCTTTGAGTTGGCGCGCAGCGGTCGCTTCCGCATCCCAAGCGAGGTCCGCAAGGCGTTGATATCCGACCGCTATACCCAGGCCGAGCTGTTCCAGCTCGAAGGCAAGGCCACGTGGCGCCAGCTGCGAACCTTGTGCGCAGATTCCTACCATCGCGCCTGAGGCCGATCTATCAGCCCTGCAGCGGCGCTGGGACTAACCTATGTAAAGAACGAAACACCCCTGGCCGTGCTGTTGGTCAGGGGGATGAAGAATCAGTCTTATCAAGATGATGTAGACATAGCGGCGGCGTCGTTGGAACGGATGCTTTCCAGCTTCGCCGTGCTGTCGTCTTCTGATGTCGATCGCATTCGCGGCTGGTTCCGGGGTCCGGCGTTGGCCCACCCTCCGGGCAGCCCCGTCCCTCTCCATCCCGAACGCAAGGACGCCCGGGTCGTAGCGCGCGGCTGGGTGGCGCGGGGCGCCATGCTGGAGGACGGTCGTCGTCAGATCGTGGGGTTGAGTCTGCCCGGCGACGTCATCCTGGCGACCGACTCGGTGGACGCAGACATGGCGGTCTGGGCCTTGACCGACGCCTCGACCCTCGACGCGACCCTGCTGTGGGACGCTATTTCAGAAGGCGCGGACATCAGCCCGCGCCTTCTGGAGGCCTGGCGCCAGTTCCGTTCTGCAGAGCGTCTTCGGCTGGCGCGACATGTGATCCGGCTCGGTCGGCTCAGCGCCTATGAGCGCACCGCGCATCTCCTGCTGGAGTTGTACGAGCGGCAAAGCCGTCTGGGCGCCGTCGAACCCGGCGTCCTGCATCTTCCCCTCACCCAGGACATGCTCGCCGACATCCTGGGCCTCAGCGCCGTGCATATGAACCGCACCCTGCAGCAGCTTCGACGCGCGGGCCTCGTCGACTACCGGACGGGCCGCGCCATCCTGCCCGACCTGCCGGGCTTGGCGCTGGCCGCCGGCCTCAGCATAGCCGACGCTCTCGCGGACGCGCGGAACTTCGGCGACTAACCCATGTAAGTGGCGCCCCCCTGCATTCATGGCACGGCTCCTTCCCCAGGAGGGCTCATGCCTGCAGATTCCGCCGCCACGCTGCCTCCGTCCGTCCCGCTTCACGGGCGTCCGCGCGCCCATATCGGAGATCATCCGGTCTATGGCGCCTTGCCGCCGGACGCGCAGCGGCACCTGATCGCGGAAGGGACGGAAGTCGATCTCCCGGGCGACGCGCGACTGCCCCTGGACAGAGACCACCTCTGGTTCGTCATCTCCGGCGTGCTCGGCGTCTTCCCGCCCGACAGCGAGGTCTGCGTCGCGCCGGTCGTATCCGGCGCGGTCTACGGGTGGGATCACGCCCTCGGCTTCAGCGGCAGCGGCGCCCAGGTCCGCCCCCTGCTGGACGTGCGGCTGTTCCAGGTTCCCGCCGCCGCCGCACGCGAAGCGCTGGGCTATGACTGGCTGGCGCGTTTCGTCGCCCTGCAGGCCGTCCAGCGCCTGACCTTTCTGGAACAGGAAGCCGCCTGCAACGCCTCCCACCGGGTGTCGGAGCGCCTGGCGAAGTGGCTGCTTCGCCTGCATCACGGCGGGAACGGCGCGCCGCTTCGCCTGAATCAGGCCCGACTGGCGGCCATGCTCGGCGTCCAGCGCACCAGCATCAACGTGGCGGCGCGCACCCTTCAGGCGACGGGCGGCGTGCGGTTCAGTCGCGGCAAGGCCTCCATTCTGGATGTAGCCAAGCTGACCGCGAGTTCATGTCGGTGCGGCGCGACGGATTAACGAGGATCGCAGCCGGCAATCGGCGAGCGGCGGCGTTCGGAGCGTCAGGGCTCCGACCAGCCCAGCACGCGCAAAGCCGGCTCTGGCTTGTCCGCCTGCGAGAAGACCAGGCTGGCCTTCTTCTCTCCCCGCCCGGGGACATAGTCGAGCGAGGCGCCGGAGCGTTCGCCGCCGACCTGGCCCTCGATATCCACGGCGGCGGCGGCCAGGTCGCC
>DGIZ01000192.1:0-259 GCA_002386585.1 Brevundimonas sp. UBA4609
CTGCGGCTGGTCAGCGCGGCCTGATCCACAAAGCTGTCCACAGGTCGCCTTTCGCCTGTGCATGAGGAACGCCGCCCGCGCTTGAGGCCGCCGTCCCGATCCGCCACCCTGCGGGCCAGATGAACGCGCCGCTTTCCCACCCGCCCAAAACCGATCTCAAGCCGGACGCCGGAACCACGCCGGTCATGGCCCAGTATCTGTCGGTCAAGGCCACCCAGCCTGAAGCCATGCTGTTCTTCCGCATGGGCGACTTCTACGA
>DGIZ01000192.1:412-5168 GCA_002386585.1 Brevundimonas sp. UBA4609
GCGACTTCTACGAGCTGTTCTTCGAGGACGCGCAGAAGGCGGCCGCCGCGCTCGGCATCGCCCTGACCAAACGCGGCAAGCATCAGGGCGAGGACATTCCCATGGCCGGGGTGCCGGTCCACGCCATGGACGGCTATCTGGCGCGGCTGATCCGTCAGGGCTTCAAGGTCGCCGTCTGCGAACAGTTGGAAGACCCGGCCGAGGCCAAGAAGCGCGGCTCCAAGGCCGTGGTCCACCGCGACATCGTGCGGGTGGTGACGCCCGGCACCCTGACCGAGGACACGCTGCTGGACGCGCGCGGCGCCAACCGTCTGGCGGCGGTGGCGATCCGTAAAGGAAGGGCCGCCGTGGCGGTGGTCGAGCTGTCGGCGGGCGTGGTGGATTCGGTCGCCTGCGACCTGTCTGATCTGGGCGCGGCGCTGGCGGCGTTCCGCCCGTCCGAAGTGCTGGTCCCCGACCGCCTGTTCTCGGACGAGACGATGAAGGGGGCGCTGGACGGCTCGGGCGGCGTGGTTCAGGCCATGCCCCAGGCCCTGGCCGAGCCGGTCGGGGCGAAGGACCGGGTGCAGCGGCTTTACGGGGTCTCGGCGCTGGACGGTTTCGGCGCCTTTGAAGAGGCCGAGATTTCCGCTCTGGGCCTGATCGCCGCCTATCTGGAGACGACGCAGGCGGGCAAGATCCCCGCCCTGACCCCGCCGCGCCGCTCGGGCGAAAGCGGCTTTCTGGCCATCGACCCGGCGACGCGTCTGAGCCTCGAAATCGACCGCACCCAGCGGGGCGAGCGCGACGGCTCCCTGCTGCACGCCATCGACCGCACCGTGACCTCGGGCGGGGCGCGGGCGCTGGCCGAGCGCATCTCGCGACCCCTGCGCGATCCGGCGGCGATCAACGCCGGGCTGGACGCGGTGGAATGGCTGCTGGAGCGGCGCGGGCTGCGGCGCGACCTGCGCGAATCCTTGCGCGCTTCGGCCGATGTGGCGCGGGCGACCTCGCGTCTGGCGCTGGGGCGCGGCGGGCCGCGCGATCTGGCGGCGATCCGCTCGGGGCTTAAGACGGCGCAGGGCCTCAGCGCCCTGTTCGCCACGTCAGCCAATGATCCGCTGGCCGGGCCGCCAGCGCGCGTGACCGCCTGTCTGGACCAGCTGGCGCTTGAGGGCGACCTGTCGCACCTGCTGGCCGAACTGACCGACGGCCTGATGGACGAGCCGCCGCATCTGGCGCGCGACGGCGGCTATGTGAACCCCGGCCACCGGCCCGAACTGGACGCCGCCCGCACCCTGCGCGACGACAGCCGCAAGGTCATCGCGGAATTGGAGGCCAAGGCCGTCGCCGACAGCGGCGTCGCCTTCAAGGTCCGCCACAACGCCGTCCTCGGCTACTTCCTCGAGACCAGCGCCAAGGCGGCCGAACCCCTGCTGCGGGCGGGGCCGGACAGCCCCTTCATCCACCGTCAGACCCTGGCCAATCAGGTGCGGTTCACCACTGTCGAACTGTCGGAGCTGGACGCCAAGATCAGCCAGGCCGGGCACCGAGCTCTCGCCATCGAGGCCGAGACCTTCGAGGGCTGGCGCCGCGAGGTGGCGCGTCTGGCCGGGCCGCTGCAGGGCGTGGCCGAGGCGCTGGCCGAACTGGACGCCCACGCCGCCCTGGCCGAATGGGCCGAAGAGGTCGGGGCCGTCCGCCCCGCCGTAGATGACAGCCTGTGCTTCGCCGTCGAGGCGGGCCGCCACCCGGTGGTCGAGGCGGCGGTGAAGGCGCAAGGGCTGCCCTATACGCCCAACAACTGCCAACTGGCGGGCGACGGCGTGGGGGCCTCGCGCCTGTCCATCGTCACCGGCCCGAACATGGCGGGTAAGTCCACCTTCCTGCGCCAGAACGCGCTTCTGGTGGTGCTGGCGCAGGCCGGGGCCTTCGTCCCGGCGCGGTCGATGCGGCTGGGCGTCGTCGACCGCCTGTTCAGTCGCGTCGGCGCCGGCGACGATCTGGCGCGCGGCCGCTCCACCTTCATGATGGAGATGGTCGAGACGGCCGCCATCCTGACCCAGGCGACGGGGCGCAGCTTCGTCGTGCTGGACGAGATCGGGCGCGGCACCGCCACCTATGACGGCCTGGCCATCGCCTGGGCCACGGCCGAGGCTCTGCACGAGACCAATCGCGCCCGGACCCTGTTCGCCACCCACTATCATGAGCTGGCCCAGCTGGAGGAACGGCTCGACCACGTCTGCAATCTGTCGATGAAGGCGCGCGAGTGGAACGGCGAACTGGTCTTCCTGCACGAGGCGGCGCCCGGCGCGGCGGATCGGTCCTACGGCGTGCAGGTGGCGCGTCTGGCCGGGGTGCCGACAGCGGTCGTCGGCCGCGCCCGCGAAGTGCTGGAACGGCTGGAGAATGAGAAGGCGGCGACTGCGCGTCTGGACGACCTGCCGCTGTTCGCGGCGGCCGAACCGCCTCCGCCGCCGGTGAAGTCCATGCTTGACGAAGCCGTCGCCGCCATCGATCCCGACGACCTGACCCCGCGCGAGGCGCTGGAGGCGCTCTATCGACTGAAAAATCTGGCGAAGACCTAAATCACCGCTCATCCCGGCGGACGCCGGGATCCAGTCCTTTGGCTTCAGGCGCGCGCCTGGACATTGGCAGTTCCCGCCTACCGACGGAGGGCGAAGCTCTCACTGGATCCCGGCGTCCGCCGGGATGAGCGGGAAGAAAAGGGCGTGCTATGCTCGCCATCGTGACCTCACCGCCCTCGCTCCCGTCCGCCGTTCTTGAGGCCGCTTCGGCGCCGGACCCGCGCGCCGCTGTCACCGCCGCCTTGCGCGAAAGCTTCGACGCCGACCGCGCCCGCGCCGCACGTCGGGCCGAGAGCGCAACCGACGGGGCCGAGGCCGCGCGTCTCTACGCCGAGGCCGCGGACGCCCTGCTGACCACCCTGTGGCGGTTCGCGACCGAACAGATCCATCCTGCCCCGGACGAGAGGCTGGCCCTGCTGGCCGTCGGCGGTTATGGGCGCGGGGTGCTGGCGCCGTTTTCGGACCTCGATCTTCTGTTCCTGCGGCCAGGACAGGCGATCAGCCCGCGCGCACAGGCGGTGGTCGAGTTCGTCCACTATGTCCTGTGGGATCTGGGGCTGAAGGTCGGTTCGGCCTTTCGCTCCATCGGCGAGACGCTGGCGTTGGCGCGCGACGACATGACCGTGCGCACCACCCTGCTGGAGGCGCGGGTCCTGGCGGGAGACGTCGGGCTCGGCGAGGGCCTGCTGAAGCGGTTCCGCACCGCCGTCGCCCGCGCCGATCCGCGCCCCTTCATCGCCGCCAAGATGGCTGAGCGCGACGTGCGCCTGCAGAAGACCGGCGCGGTCCGCTACCGCGTCGAGCCCAACATCAAGGACGGCAAGGGGGGGCTTCGCGACCTCAACACCCTGTTCTGGATCGCTCGCTCCCTGGCGCCGGACAGCGACCGGGGACAGGCGGCGCTCGAGGGCCTGTTGACCGCGCGCGAGCTGCGCAGCTTCCGCGAGGCGATCGGCTTCCTGTGGCGGGTCCGCATCCTGCTGCACCTCAGCGCCGGTCGGGCCGAGGAGAAGCTGACCTTCGACTTCCAGCCCGAGATCGCCCGGCGCATGGGTTGGCGCGGGCGCGGCGATGAACTGGCGGTCGAGCGTTTCATGCGCCGCTATTTCCAGGTCGCGCGCGAGGTCGGCGCCCTGACCCGCGCCGTCTCGGCCCAACTGGAGGCCCGCCAGCAGAAGAAGGCCGAAGGGCTGGCGCGCGGCCTGTCGCGGTTGATCCGCCGCCGTCGCATCAAGCTGGCTTTCGACGGTCTCGCGGTGGAGGAGGGGCGACTGACGGTGACGGGTGCGAACGTCTTCGCCCGCGATCCGGTGCGGCTGCTGCTGCTGTTCGTCGAGGCGGATCGGCTGGATCTGGACCTGCACCCCGACGCCTTCGCCGCCGTGATCCGTTCGCTGACGCTGGTGACGCCCGCCCTGCGCCGCGATCCGCGCGCGGCCGAGGCCTTCCTGACGGTGCTGGCGCATGGCCAACGGCCCTATCGCGTCCTGTCGATCATGAACGAGACGGGCTTCCTCGGCCGTTTCCTGCCTGAATGGGGGCGGATCGTCGGCCAGACCCAGTTCAACATGTATCACGCCTATACGGTGGACGAGCACACCCTGCAGGCGGTCGGGATCATCAACGACATCGCGCGCGGCAAGCTGGAGGGGGACCATCCGGCCTCGACGGGCGTCATCCACCGCATCGCCGATATCGAAGCCCTGATGCTGGCCATGCTGCTGCACGACGTGGGCAAGGGCGGCGACCGGGGCCAGCTGGAGGACGGCGCCATCGCCGCGCGCCGGGCGTGCGAACGGCTGGGCGTCGACCCGCGTCGGATCGAGCTGGTGGTCTGGCTGGTGCGCCATCACCTGCTGATGAGCGACTACGCCCAGAAGCGCGACGTGTCCGACCCCTCGACCGTGCGCGCCTTCGCCGAGGCCGTGGGCGACCCGGAGCGCCTGCGGATGCTGATGGTGCTGACCGTGGCCGACATCCGCGCCGTGGGGCCGGGGGTGTGGAACGGCTGGAAGGGGCAGTTGATGCGGGCCCTGTTCGAGGCGACCGAAGCCCTGTTCCGGGGCGACGCCGTGACGCGCGAAGATCCCTTGGCCGATCACCCGGCTCTGGTCGAGCGGGCGCGGCGAGAGGGGGCGGCGGTCGAGGCCCTGCCCGCCGGGGGGCCGCTGGAATCGACCGCCCGGGTG
>DGIZ01000127.1 GCA_002386585.1 Brevundimonas sp. UBA4609
GAAACCACGCCGCCGGTGATGAACACATAGCGAGCCATGGGCGGACACCTTACTCCATGATTCGTCCGGAGCGGAGAGGCCCTGAACGAATCCAACTGTTGATCAAAAGAAGAAAGCGCGCCTCGCGGCGCGCTTCCCCAAACTCGATGGCGACGACGCCCTTACTGGGCGGGCGCGCCCTGACCGGCCGGCAGGCTGGCTTCCAGATCGTCCAACGACGGCGCGGCCGGAGCGGCCGGGGTCGCCGGTGCGGCTTCCGGAGCGGCCGGAGCCGTTTCTTGCGGCTGGTCCAGCGCGATCGAGCCGACGGCGTCGGCGTCGATCACCGACCGCGACCCGCGCGCATAGTTGCCCGCGATCGTCAGACCGATGGCGCAGACGAAGAAGGCCACCGCCAGGAAGGACGTGGTGCGGGTCAGCAGATTGCCCGCGCCGCGCGCCGTCATGAATCCCGAAGGGCCGCCGCCCATGCCCAGGGCGCCGCCCTCGGAACGTTGCAGCAGGATCACGGCCGACAAGGCGACCGAGATGATGATCATCGCGACGAGCAGAATGGTCTGGAGCATGGCGTCATTCATGTGGGCGCAGAAACGCGCCGATCAAGCGGCGGCCTCTAACACCGTTGCGGGTTTCGAGCAAACTGTCAGGCGGTCAAACCGCGCGGATGATGCCCAGGAAGTCTTCGGCCTTCAGCGAGGCGCCGCCGACCAGGGCGCCGCCGACCTCGGCCACGGCCAGGATCTCGGCCGCGTTCGACGGCTTGACCGAGCCGCCGTACAGGATCGGCGCAGCGCGGCCGCCCTCCCCCAGCCTGGCGATCATGGCCGCGCGCACGGCGGCGTGGACCTCTTCGATCTGCTCCAGCGTCGGCGTCAGGCCGGTGCCGATGGCCCAGACGGGTTCATAGGCCACGGCGAAAGCCTTGCCCGCCAGCGAGGCCGGCAGCGAACCGGCGACCTGACGGCTGACGACCTCGACCGCCTGTCCGGCTTCGCGTTCCTGAAGCGTCTCGCCGATGCAGATGATCGGCTCCAGCCCGGCAGCCAGGGCGGCCTCGACCTTGGCGGCGACGTCGGCGTCGGTCTCCTCGAAACCGGCGCGACGCTCGGAGTGGCCGAGAATCACCAGGCCGGCGCCCGCATCGCGGACCATCCCGGCCGAGACCGAGCCGGTATAGGCGCCCGACGCCTCGGCATGGCAGTCCTGCCCGCCGATTTCGACGACGCCGCCCTTCAGCGCCTGCGCCATCCGATCGATCAGGGTGGCGGGCGGACACAGGGCTACGCGGCAGGCCGCAGCCTGTTCCTTCAGCGCCTTTTCGAGGGTTTCAGCCTCGGCCAGGCTCACGCCCAGGCCGTTCATTTTCCAGTTGCCGGCGACCAGCTTCACAGATTGTTTCATGCGGCCTGTCTAGTGGCGACGGTCGCGGAAGCCAAGATGTCGTCAAGCCTCACTTGCGGCGGCGGCCCCGCACCCCCTATACGCGACCCTTGGCGCCCTTTCGACGCCGGCCCTCGTCAGGTTCTTCTTAGATGATCACGCTCTTCCGCAACTTCGCCAAGTCGAAATGGGCCGCCGGTCTGTTCGCCCTGATCATCCTCAGCTTCCTGATCGTCGGCGCGCAATCCGACATCTTCGCCAACCTGGGGCCGCGCCATATCATCAGCGCCGGCGACCGCAGCGTCGATTCCAACCAGTTCCGCGCCGACTTCGAGCGCGTGCGCGCCAATCTGCAGGAGCAGGCCAGCCGTCCCGTCAGCTATGACGACATGGTCAAGGAGAACCTGCATCAGCAGTATCTCGACAGCCAGACCCAGCGTCTCGGCTTCCTGGACTGGGCCTATAAGGCGGGCATCCGCCCGGGCAAGGAGCTGGTGCTGGCCGAGATCCGCAAGATTCCGGCCTTCTTCAACCAGATCACGGGCCAGTTCGACCAGGACCTCTACGTTCAGGCCCTAGCCCAGCAGAACCTGACCTCTGAAATGCTCGAGCAGGACCTGCGCGACCAGTACGTCACCTCGCACGTCGGCTCGGCCGTCTTCGCCGGCCTGCAGGCCCCGCGCGTCTACGCCGCCCTGCTGGCGGGTCAGGCGCTGGAAACCCGCGACGGCCGCTGGTTCTCGGTGACTCAGGACATGGCCGGCCGCGCGGGCGCGCCGACCGACGCCCAGCTGACCGCCTTCATGAAGGAAAACGAGGCGCGCCTGCGCAGCCCCGAGTTCCGCATGATCTCCCTGGTCCTGTTCACGCCCGGCCCGAACGATCCGCGCCCGACCGTCACCGAAGAGCAGATCAACGAGCGTTATGAGTTCCGCAAGGCCGCCCTGGCCGACCCGGAAAAGCGCACCTTCGTCACCCTGACGGTCCCGACCAAGGAAGCCGCCGACAAGATCGCCGCCGACCTGCGCGCCGGCAAGAACCCGGCCGAGGTGGCCAAGGCCAACAACATCCAGCTGGGCGACTACAAGGCCACGCCGCAGGCCGCCGTAGGCGACCCCGCTGTCGGCGCCGCCGTGTTCGGCCTGGCTGTCGACCAGGTCTCGGCGCCGATCCAGGGCCGCCTGGGCTTCACCGTCGCCAAGCTGGCCGCCATCCAAGCCGGTCAGGCCGTGACGCTGGAAAGCGCCCGCCCCGCCCTGACCCAGGAGCTGCAGGCCGAAGCGGTCAAGGCCGCGACCTACGCCAAGGTCGAGCAGTTCGAGAAGGCGCGTCAGGAAGGCAAGAACCTGGCCGACGCCGCTGCGGCCGCCAAGGCCCGCGTCATCCAGCTACCGCCCTTCACCCAGCAGGGCCAACTGCCCGACGGCCAGCCGATGAACGCCCCGCGTCAGGTTCTGGAAAGCGCCTACGCCCTGTCCAAGGGCGGCGAGAGCGACGTCATCGACGCCGGAGACGGTCAGTATTTCGCCGTCCGCCTCGACGACATCCGCCCCTCGGCCCTGCCCACGCTGGAAGAAGTGCGCGGCCCGCTGGGTCAGCAGTGGACCCTGCGTGAAAACGCCCGCCTGCTGTCGGCCAAGGCCGAACAACTGGCCGGCCGCGTCCGCGCCGGCGAGGACATCGCCAAGGTGGCCGCCGAGGCCGGCGCCCAGCTGACCGTCCGCACCGGCGTGCAGCAGAGCCGCGAGTCGCAAGCCCAGGTCGGCGACGGCGTGCTGCGCGGCCTGTTCGGCCAGAGCAAGGGTCAGGTCTTCTCCGACGCCCAGTCGCAGACCGCCTTCGTGGTCGGCCGCGTCGACGCCATCCACGCCGCCGATCCGGCCCTGGCCGCACCGCTGGCCGAGCAGGCTCGCCCGCGTCTGACCGAAGAGCTGGCCAACACCCTGGCCGACCGCACCATCGCCGCCGCTGCTGCACGCACCAAGTCGCGCAACGACCCGGCCGCCGCCCTGCAAGCTCTGGGCGTCGAGGCTCCGGTCGCGGCGGCTCCGGCTACGGCGCCTGCTCCCGCCAAGAAGTAATGCTGCAAGAACGCGACGCCTTCATCGCCGGTCTGTCGGCGGACCGCCCTCAGGTTCTGGTCCGCCGCCTGGTCGATGATCTGGAGACCCCCGTCTCGGCCTTCCTGAAGGTCGGGCACGGGCGGCGCTACGCCAGCCTGTTCGAGTCGGTCGAAGGCGGGGCCGTCAACGGCCGCTATTCCTTCGTCACCCTGTCGCCGGACGTGGTCTGGCGCTGTCGCGACGGCAAGGCGGAGATTGCGCGCGGCGCCGACGTCCTGGCCGACGTCTTCACCCCGGACGACAGGCCCGCGCTGGAGTCCCTGCGCGCCCTGATCGCGGCGACGAAGTTTGAGTTGCCCGCCGACCTGCCCCCGATGGCCGCCGGTCTATTCGGCGTCTTCGGCTATGACATGGTGCGTCTGCTGGAGCCGCTGGGTCCGGCCAACCCCGACCCTCTGGACCTGTCCGACGCCGTCATGGCGCGTCCGGCCCTGGTCGCCATCTTCGATTCGGTGAAGCACGAGATCGTCCTGATCTCCGCCGCCTATCCCGACACGGCGGCCGATCCGAGCCAAGCCTACGCCGCCGCCGAGGCCCGACTGGAGGACTTCGAGGACCGCCTGCGCGGCCCCCTGCCGATCCAGCGCGAGGTCGAGCCGGTTCCCGCGCCCGACTTCCACTCCCCCGTCGATGAGGCCGCCTTCGGCCGCATGGTGGCGCGGGCCAAGGACTACATCGCCGCGGGCGACATCTTCCAGGTCGTGCTGGCGCACCGCTTCTCGGCGCCGTGGGGCCAGGGTCCGTTCGCCTTCTACCGGTCGCTGCGGCGCGGCAACCCGTCGCCCTATCTGTTCTTCCTCGACTATGTGGATTTCCAGCTGGCGGGCTCCAGCCCGGAAATCCTGGTCCGGCTGAAGGATGGGCGCGTCACCATCCGCCCTCTGGCGGGCACCCGCCCGCGCGGGGCCACGCCCGACCAGGACAAGGCGCTGGAAGTCGAACTTCTGGCCGACCCCAAGGAACGGGCCGAGCACCTGATGCTGCTGGACCTCGGCCGCAACGACGTGGGCCGCGTCTCGACGCCCGGTTCTGTCGAGGTCACGGAAAGCTTTGTGGTCGAGCGCTACAGCCAGGTCATGCACATCGTCTCCAATGTGAACGGCGACGCCGATCCCAGGCTGGACGCCGTGGACACCCTGTTGGCCGCCCTGCCCGCCGGCACCCTGTCGGGCGCGCCCAAGGTGCGGGCGATGGAGGTCATCGACGAGCTGGAGACCGAAAAGCGAGGCGTCGGCTACGGCGGCGGCGTCGGCTACATCTCGGCCAATGGCGAGGCGGACATCTGCATCGTCCTGCGCACCGCCATGTTCGCGAAAGGCCAGATCTTCGTTCAGGCGGGCGCCGGCGTCGTCGCCGACAGCGACCCGGCCGCCGAATACGCTGAAACCCTGGCCAAGGCCCGCGCGCCGATGAAGGCGGCCGGCGAAGCTTGGCGATTCACCGCGACCACGCGCGGCTAGGGTTCCGACGGCTAGGGATTGGAAACCATGGCAGCCTGGTCAAATGATATGCCTGGGCCCACGACCATGGTCCCGGCCAAAAGAACCGCCGTCGTGGCGGCGAAGGCGGCCGCCGCCAGCAGGCGCAGCGGCTTGGGTTGTTCGCTCGGCGCCTCGTTCAACAAGGCGCGGGCGTCACGGATGCATTCTACAGGGGTCAAGACGGATTTCTTCCGATGGCGATGCCCCTCTATCGCCCGGACAGCTTAACGTCCGCTTTCAATCGGCCCGTTTGCCTTCCATGCTTGGGCCGCCCTGCCTCCCCGTCTTCAAGAAGCCTTCGCCATGATCCTCGTCGTCGATAACTACGACAGCTTCACCTACAATCTCGTCCACTATCTCGCGGAGCTGGGCGCCCGGACGCACGTCGTCCGCAACGACGACCTGACGGTCGAGGAAGCCTGGGCCTTGCAGCCCGAGGCCGTTCTGCTGTCCCCCGGCCCCTGCGCCCCCGATCAGGCGGGCATCTGCCTGTCGCTGATCGAGACCGCCGCCGAGACCATGCCCATCCTCGGCGTCTGCTTGGGCCACCAGTCGATCGGCCAGGCCTTCGGCGGCGAAGTGGTGCGCGCCAAGACCCTGATGCACGGCAAGACCTCGCCCATCCTGCATGAAGGGCGCGGCGTGTTCGGCCGTCTGCCCTCGCCGTTCACGGCGACGCGCTATCATTCTCTGGCCGTGCGCCGCGAGACCCTGCCCGACGCGCTGGAGGTCACCGCCTGGACCGAGGACGGCGAGATCATGGGCCTATCGCACCGCACACGGCCGATCCACGGCGTCCAGTTCCACCCGGAATCCATCGCCACCCAGCACGGCCACGAGATGATCGCCAACTTCCTCGATCTGGCGGGCGTCAAGCGATTGGCGAGCGTCTGATGGACAGCATCAAGCCTCTGCTGGCCAAGCTGGTCGACGGACAGGTGCTGAACCTGGATGAGGCCAAGAGCTTCTTCGCCGCCTGCCTGCGCGGCGAGCCGACCCCGTCACAGGTCGCCGCCGCCGTCACCGCCCTGCGTATCCGCGGCGAGACGGTGGACGAGATCGTCGCCTTCGCCAGCGCCATGCGCGAGGCCGCCCTGTCGCTGAACCACCCGTTCGATCAGGTGATCGACACCTGCGGCACCGGCGGCGACGGCCAGCACACCTACAACGTCTCGACGGCGGCCTCCTTCGTTCTGGCGGGTGCGGGGCTGAAGGTCGCCAAGCACGGCAACCGCGCCATCAGCTCCAAGTCCGGCTCGTCCGACGTTCTGGCTGCGCTGGGCGTCAATCTGGACGCCACGCCCGCCCAGCAGGCGCGCGCGCTGGACCGGGCGGGCATCGCCTTCCTGTTCGCGCCGACCTACCACGGGGCCATGCGCCACGTCGGGCCGGTGCGCGGCGAGATCGGCTTCCGCACCGTGTTCAACCTGCTGGGGCCGCTATGCAATCCGGCAGGCGCAACGCATCAGGTGATGGGCGTCTATGACCCTGCGCTTTTGGAGCCTCTGGCCGAGGTTCTGGGGCGACTGGGCGCCCGGCGCGCCTGGACCGTCAACGGTCAGGGTCTGGACGAACTGACCACCACAGGCCCGACCGATGTGGCGGAATGGAAGGACGGCGCCGTGCGCCGCTTCACCGTCACGCCCGCCGACGCCGGACTGCCGCTGGCGACGCTGGACGATCTGCGCGGCGGCGACGCCGAGCATAATGCGGCGGCCCTGACCGCCCTGCTGGCGGGCGAGCGCGGGCCCTATCGCGACATCGTGCTGCTGAACGCCGCC
>DGIZ01000120.1 GCA_002386585.1 Brevundimonas sp. UBA4609
CCCGCCCGGCCCCGGCCGACCGCCCGGCTGTTGCGGCCGCTGCGGCTGGCGCGGGAACAGGGCGTCGAACCGATCGAACAGGTCGCGGCGGTACTGTTCGGCCAAATCCTTGTCCTGCACCGCATTGGCCGCCTGGCGCAGCCGCCCCTTCAGCCCCGCCCTGCGCTCGGGCGTGTCCAGCGGTTCGGCCTCGACCTCGCGGCGGAACAGCACCTCGGCGAAGGGCCGCGTCGCCGCCATGACCTGACGCAAGGCCGGCGCCCCCTTGTCCCGCAGGATGTCGTCGGGGTCCTGCCCCCCCTCCAGCAGGGCGAAGCGGAACGACTTGCCCGGCTTCAGCAGCGGCAGCGCCCGCTCGATCGAGCGATAGGCGGCGCGCAGGCCCGCCGCGTCCCCGTCGAAACTCAGCACCGGCTCGGACGAGACGCGCCACAGCACGGCCATCTGCTCCTCGGTCAGGGCCGTGCCCATCGGCGCGACCGCAGGCAGCCCCGCCCGATGGCAGGCGATGACGTCCATATAGCCTTCGACGACGATGATCCCCTGCTCGCCCCGGCTCTCGGCCCCCAGGATGCGGCGCGCCTCGGGCAGGCCGTAGAGGGTGGCCCCCTTGTGAAACAGCGAGGTCTCCGGCCCGTTCAGATACTTGGCCCGGTCGTCCGGGTTCATCGCCCGCCCGCCGAAACTGACGATGCGCCCGCGCGCGTCCAGGATCGGGAACATCAGCCGGTCGCGGAAGCGGTCGTAGGGCTGTCCCCCGCTCTCGGGCGCGATCAGCAGCCCGGCCTCGACCAGATCGCCCGGCCGCGCCCCGCGCTGGACCAGCGCCTGCTTCAGCCCCTCGCGGTCGTTGGGCGCATAGCCGAGGCCGAAGCGCTCCCACTGGTCCTCCGGCAGGCCGCGCTTCTCCAGATAGTCGCGCGCCGCCTTGCCGACATTGCGGCGCAGATTGGCGGCGAACCACTTCTGGGCCAGGTCCATCCAGTCGGCCAGGCCCTGACGCTTCTGCTCGCGTTCGGCGGCCTGGGGGTCCTCGGCGGGAAGCTGCATCCCCGCCTCGCCGGCCAGTCGGCTGACCGCCTCGACGAAGCTGAGCCGCTCCGTCTCCTGCAGGAAGGTGATGACGTCGCCGTGCTTGCCCGAGCTGAAGTCGTGAAAGAAGCCCTTGTCGTCATTGACGAAGAAGCTGGGCGACTTCTCCTTCGAGAAGGGGCTCAGGCCGACGAACTCGCGGCCCTGACGCTTGAGCTTCACCGTCCGCCCGATGATGTCGGACGGCCGAAGGCGGGCCTTCAGCTCCTCGATGAACCGTTCGTCAAATCGCACGCCTGACCTATGCCGTCCGATGGCGGGCGAAAGCCAGCCCCGCCCCTCCCCCGGCCGGGACGGCGCCCGTCCAAATACGCTGCTGGGGATAAGTCCGGGGACAACGCCGACTTCCTTCCGTCGCCCGAGTGGGCTTTAACACCCTCAGCCTCGCCGGAGCCCAGCGACCATGCGCCGCCTTCGTCTTCTCGTCCTGATGCTGCTGCCCATCGCCCTGCTGGCGCTCGGCGCCTGCCAGACGATTCCGCGCCCCGTCTTCGACGCCGCCGACCTGGCCGCCGCCAGCCCGCCCTGGCGTTATGACTTCCTGACCCCCGAGGCCCGCGACCGCTTCGTGCGCGAGACGGTCAACGCCCAGAACGCCACGGCGGACGGCACGTTCGACATCCTGGCCCTGTCCGGCGGCGGGGCCAACGGCGCCTATGGCGCGGGCGTCATGGTCGGCTGGAGCCAGGCCGGCGACCGGCCCCAGTTCGAGGTGGTGACCGGCGTCTCCACCGGCGCCCTGATCGCCCCCTTCGTCTTCGCCGGCCCGCGGTTCGACCCGGCGCTGGAGCATGCCTATACCAGCGGCCAGACCGACGACCTGCTGAAGTCGCGCGGCCTGCTGGCCCTGATGCTGCCCGGCGTGTTCAAGCCCGAACCCCTGACCAATCTGGTGCTGAACAACATCTCGCCCGAGCTGCTGGCGGCCATCGCCGAGGAGCACCGCAAGGGCCGCCGCCTCTACGTCTCGACCACCAGTCTGGACACCCAGACCCAGGTCGTCTGGGACATGGGCGCCATCGCCCAGCGCGACGACGCGGCCTCGCGCCTGCTGTTCGTCAATGTGCTGATCGCCTCGGCCAGCATTCCCGGCGCCTTCCCGCCCGTCCTTCTGGACGTCGAATACGAGGGCCGCCGCATCCAGGAACTGCACGTCGACGGCGGCACGGTGTCCAGCTTCCTGGTCGTGCCCCAGGCCCTGCTGCTGGAGGCCCCGAACGCCCGCCCCCTGGGCGACGCCCGCATCTCGATCGTGGTCAACGGCAAGTGGGACCCGCGCTTCGAGGTCTCGCGCATCTCGGCCATCAGCATCGCCGCCCGCAGCTTCGACACCATGATGAAGGCCCTGCAACGCTCGGACCTGACCGCCATCACCCAGTTCGCCCGGCGCTATGATCTGACGCTGTCGGTGGCCGCCATCCCCGACCACGCCGAGGCCAACACCCTGGACTTCACCCAGGCCCATATGACCGCCCTCTTCCAGACCGGCGAGGCCGAAGCCCTGGCCGGCCGCGCCTTCGAGCGGCGCGTCGATCCGTCCGAGCCGCGCCAGAGCCGCCGCCGACACGGAGCGCAGACGCCGCCCACCGTGTTCATCGCCCCGCCGGTCGATTAGGAATTCATTAACCATATTGACCGCATTGCGGCCACAACCATCTGATTACGAACAATATTTTTCGTATAACAGCGGAACCGTCCACAGCACCTGTGGATTCTTCTCGCGTCTCTGAGAAACAGAGGCCGTTCCCGACAGCGCCGCCGCAGACCGTGACCGACGCCGTCCGCAGATGGGTTTTCTCATGTTCATCGCCATCGCCCGCCCGGCGGTGGAGCCCCAAGGCCCCGACGCCGTCGCCGTCCCCGGCTCTCCTGCTGTTCCCCTGCTCAAGCCGCGCGCGCTTCACGCCCGCCTGCTGGCCAACGCCGCTCTGAGGCGGCGACGCGGCTGGCGGCGGCGTCAGGAGAACCGCCGCGAAGACGCCGACTACTGGCTGCACGCGGCCGCCGTCGCCGTCGGCAAGGCGGCCCAACTCCGTCGCGCCCAGGCCGCGCCCCTGCCCTGAGGAGTTCAGCGCAGTGAAGGCTCAGCGCAATTCGGGCAGGCGCCGCGCCAGGGATTCCTTCAGCTTGCGCCCGCGCTCGGACAGGCTCTTGCCTCGCCGTCGTTCGCGCGCCTCGAACCCCTGGCCCCAGCGTTCGTGCATGGCGGCCATCAGGGCCGGGTGGCGGTCGTACTGGTGCACGATCGGACTGATCCCGCCGTCCGGGTTCACGATCCGCCCGTCCGCCAACGACAGGGCCTCGCCCGGCGTCAGGCCGACGGTGGCGATCCGGCCGTAGTTGGCCGCCGCCTCGCCCTCGACCAGGCCCAGGTGCAGGGCGATGTTGCAGGCCGCCTGATCCGCCCCGAAGGCCCCGCCGATCTCGGACCGGGGGATGGCCGCCAGCATCAGCAGGGTGCGGCAGAAGCGGATCATGCACGAGCGCGGCCCCATGACGGTGCCGACGCAGACGCACGGCTTGTCCGCCAGGGCGCGCGCCACGTCCTCGCCGCCGACGCCGCGCAGATACTTCATGTTGAAGGCGTGGCCCTTCAGCCCGCCGTCATACTCGACGAAGAACTCGGGCTTCTGGGGCGGCGGATCGAACGGCGGCGCCTGGAAGACCACGTCGCGCACGTCCGTCAGCAGGACGCTGCGCGCCCAGGGCCGCTCGCTCATCAGGGCGTCGAAGGCGGCGAACCGCTGCATCACCGGATGCGGCCGCCAGACCCCGTTGCACAGAGACCGCGGCGGCGCCGACTCCACCCCATGCGCCGCCAGGAAGGCCAGCAACTCCGGCTCCTGATCCGTCACCAGCACGACGGGCCCGGCGTAGACGGCGCGCAGGGAGCGCACGAAGACCGCCACATCGGCGGCTTCATAGCCGGTGGCGTAGCCCAGGATCAGATCATGCTCGCCCGCCGCAAAGGTCGGAGAGGCCCCCCTCTCACCCGCGATCGCGGCGGCGACCCAGCCCAGGTAGGCCGACTTCGCCGCCGGTGAAGCCATTTACGCCCTCATGGAATCCACGAAACGCTTGAACAGATAGAGGCTGTCGGTCGGGCCCGACGAGGCCTCCGGGTGATGTTGAACGCTGAACACCGGACGGTCCTTCAGCGCAATGCCGCAATTCGTACCATCGAAAAGCGACACATGCGTTTCAACCACCGCCTCGGGCAGGCTGGCGCCGTCGACCGAGAACTCGTGGTTCATCGACACGATCTCGACCTTGCCCGTGGTCAGATCCTTGACCGGATGGTTGGCGCCGTGGTGGCCCTGCTCCATCTTCAGCGTCTTGGCGCCCAGCGCGATGGCCAGCATCTGGTGGCCCAGGCAGATGCCCATGAGCGGCTTGCCGCTGTCCAGCAGCTTCCTGATCTCGGGCACGGCGTATTCGCCGGTCGCGGCCGGATCGCCCGGACCGTTCGACAGGACCACGCCGTCGGGATTACGCGCCAGGATGTCCTCCGCCGTGGTCGAGGCGGGCACCACGGTGATCTTCACCCCGGTCGAGGCCAGGGCGCGCAGGATGTTGCGCTTGACGCCGTAGTCGACGACCACCACCGACTTGTCGCCGGCCTCGGGCTTGGCGTAGCCGGTCGGCCATTCCCAGGCGCCCTCGGTCCATTCGAAGGCCTGGGTGGTCGAAGCGTCCTTGGCCAGATCCAGACCGACCAGGCCCTTCCAGTCGCGCGCCTGGGCCGTCAGGGCCTCCAGGTCGAACTTGCCTTCGGGATCATGGGCGATGACGGCGTGCGGGGCGCCCTTTTCGCGGATCAGCTGGGTCAGGGCGCGGGTGTCGACGCCCGCCAGACCGATGACGCCGCGCGACGTCATCCAGGCGTCCAGCCCGCCCGTGGCGCGCCAGTTGGCCGGATCGGTCGGCACGTCGCGCAGGATGACGCCGCGCGCCGCACGCTCGGGCGCCTCGCCGATCTGTTCGACGTCTTCCAGGTTCACGCCGACGTTGCCGATGTGCGGGAAGGTGAAGGCCAGGATCTGGCTCATGTACGAAGGGTCGGTCAGGATTTCCTGATAGCCCGTCATGGCGGTGTTGAAGACCACCTCGCCGACGGCCGAGCCGGTCGCGCCGACGCCGATCCCCGACAGGACCGTTCCATCTGCGAGCACGAGGACGCCGGTGGCGCCGGACAGGATGTGAGTCGTCATGGCGCAGGGCTCCTAGCAGTGAATACGGGCGGACAAACGGCGGCGTCGCTAAAGAGATGAAGGGGGCGTGTCAACACAGGCCTTCGACTATGCCCCCTGCGCACGTCCCTGTCGCTTGCGAACCCACAGCCAGGCCAGGCTGGTCACGGCGAAGAAGCCGACGCTGGGCCAGATGTAGCCGCCCGCCGCCGCCGCGACCGCAAAGGCCGAGAACACGGCCCCGCCGACGGCCAGCAGGCGCCAGCCCGGCCTGGTTGTCAGCTTCCACAGCGTCACCGAGCACAGGGCGTAGAGGCACAGCGTCAGCACCGAGGTCACGCCGATCAGCACGCCGAACTGCTGGCCCAGGGTCGGCTGGGCGCTGGCGATCACCATGGCGCTCATGATGACGCCGTTGATCAGGGGATTGGACAGGGGCGTCCTGCCCTTCTGCGCCCCGCCGAACCAGCGCGGCAGCCACCCCGCTTCGGCCGAGGCGCGCGCCGTTTCACCGCCCATCATGGTCCAGCCCGCAATGGTTCCGGTCGCCTTGATGACGGCGCAGGCCGCCACCAGTCCGGCCACCGAGGCCCCCATCACCCGCGCCACCAGATCGGCGTAGGGGCTGGTCGAATGGGCCAGGACATCGGCCGGAATGACGCCGAACACCGCCACGCTGGCCGCCACATAGACGACGAAGGCCAGCAGAACCCCGCCCAACGAGGCGCGGCCCACGTCGGTCGCCGGGTTCTTGACCTGGCTGGACAGGGCCGCCGCGCTCTCGACGCCCAGGAAGGCCCAGAAGATGACGGCCAGCGACGCCGGAACCGTCTTCATCAGCGGCTCGCCCGCCGGGCTCCACGAGGCGACGAAGGTCTCGCCGCTGAAAGCGATGACGCCGGCGATGATGGCCAGGCCGATCGGGATCAGCCCCAGCACCAGGGTGATCGCCCCGAACCGCGCCGCCGTCTTCGACCCGGCCGCATAGGCCGCCGTCGTCACCCAGATCAGCGCCAGATTGCTGAGCGCGCCCCAAATCGGCTCCTTCAGCGCCGGGAAGAAGAAGGCCAGATAGCCGGTCCCCGCCACCGCCACGGCGACATTGCCGGTCAGGCAGGCGGCCCAATAGGCCAGCCCCGTCTGATAGCCCAGAAACCGCCCCAGCCCGCGCCGGGCGAAGTCCGACAGACCGTCCGCCTCCGGCTGCATCCGCCCCAGCCCGCCGAACACCAGGGCCAGGGTCACCGCCCCGACGCCGCAGACGATCCAGCCGATGACGCTGCTGCTGCCGGTCGGCGCCAGGGTGGCGGGCAGCAGATAGACGCCCGATCCGATCATGTTCCCCGCCACCACCAGGGCGGCCAGGCCCCAGCCTATGCGGTGCGAGGGTTCAGGCAGGATGTCGACTTGGCTCATGCCCGCCGCATAGACCGAAATGTCGCAGCCGTCGCCATGAAGATTGCGGCCTCTGTTTCCTCCGTCATTCTCCGGCCAGCCGCGAAGCGGCGCAGACCGGGGAACCCAGCGGCGCCCGTCAGGGCGAAAACCCCGCGCTCAGCGCTTGCAGTGAAGATCGCCTCCGGCGCCGCTGGGTCCCCCGGTCTCGCGATGCTCGCCGGAGGATGACGGAGCCGATTGCTCCAAGGCGTGTTAAGCCCCCCGCCGAAATTCTGGAGCCTCCCCCATGCCCGTCACCACGGTCGGCCTCGATGCCGACGACACCCTCTGGCACAATGAGACCATCTTCCGCCTGAGCCAGAAGCGGTTCGCCGAACTGCTGGCCGACCACGCCGAAGAGCCGGTGATGATGGACCGCCTGGCCCAGGTCGAGCGGCGCAACCTGCGGCTCTACGGCTACGGCGTGAAGGGTTTCACCCTGTCGATGCTCGAGACGGCGATGGAGCTGTGCGACGGCTCTGCCCCGCCCCACATCGTGCGCGAAATCCTGGCCGCCGGGCGCGAGATGCTGGTCCACCCGGTCGAGACCCTGCCCGGCGTCGACGAGACCCTGGCCGAACTGGCCGAGAACTACCGCCTGGTGCTCGTCACCAAGGGCGACCTGATGGACCAGGAGCGCAAGCTGGCGGCCTCGGGCCTGGGCGAACTGTTCGCCGCCGTCGAGATCGTGTCGGAGAAGGACCGCTCGACCTATGACCGCGTCTTCGCCCGCCACGGCTCGGGCGCGGCCGAGGCGGTGATGGCCGGCAATTCCATGAAGTCCGACGTCCTGCCCGCCATCGAGGCCGGCGCCTGGGCGGCGCACATCCCCTATCACATCACCTGGGCCCACGAACTGGCCGACGCGCCGGAGGGCAACGCCCGCTACGTCAGCCTCAGCCGCATCGCCGAACTGCCCGACTGGATCGCTGCGATCGACGACAAATAGGAGTCGGCGGGGCGGGCTCCCCAAGAAATCGCGCCCGCCCCATTCTGGCCCTTGCCCCCCGGCCCCTCCCTCTCTAAACGGGCCGCTTAACCGACAACCTGAACGGATCGGCCGCGAGCGCGCTCGCGCCCGTCCGTCTGCGCGCGTGGAGACCGCCGCCCTGACCAGTCATGAAGAAAAGGACGCCATGGTGCGCGCCGCGCTCGCAGAGCAGGGCGACAGCGGGATCACCCCGCGCCATACGCTGTTCTACTTCTACGGCGAGGAAGAGGCGCACGGCGACCTGTGCGAGGTGGCCCGCCGTGCGGGCTTCCTGACGCGGGGCCAGGGCGACATGACCGTCCTGGAGACCACCATGCCGGTCGACGAGGCGTCGTTTTCGCCTGTGTCGGCCATGATGCAAACCTGGGCCGCGGCCTTCCAGCTCGACTACGACGGCTGGGAGTGCGCGGTCGTGACGAACTGAGAGGCTCGCGATGCTAAAACCTACTGAAATCGCTTTGCTTTTCAAATTTTACCAGCGAGCACAGATATATAGCGGCGGCGGCATCTACGGTGACAGCTTGCTGGAACATATTGAATTTACCGATGACGTTCGGGCCGCGCTGCTGCTCGGGCGCCTTAAGAAGGAAGGCTTTGTCGGGCATCGGGGACACGGATCCGCAAATAGGTCCGTCTATGCAGTTACAGACAAAGGCGAGGCATACATCGAAAGTCTCATTGAGACAGATGATGCCGCTCTCGACGCTGCGCTAAATCTAATTGGAAGCCCAAGCCAGTCTTCGCCGCCACAAGCCCCTGAACAAGGCGAAATAGCAGATGAAGAACCGTCATGGAGTCCATTGCCAATTGACTTGGGGACCGATGACACGAAAGCCTTAATCGAAGAGGCAGAAAAGACGGTCACCGAACTGCTCGGCGACAATGGATACGCTGTTTCCCACCCGGTTGAACGGGCCGAAGTCGTAAGCCGCCTTCAAGCTGGCGTGGGGCTAATCAAGAACGCCCCCGCAATAACATACAGCGCCATTCAAGTGTATTTTGTTTGGCCCTTACAAAAACTAGCAAATCGTTTCCCCATGGAAACCGCAAAAGGTGTGCTCATCAAAATTCTTTGGGACGGTCTTACGGACTGGATCAAGAAACGTGGCGGCGACCTTCTAGACGGAATATTCAAGTAATGCCCAAACGCACAGAAATCCAGTCCATCCTGATCATCGGCGCCGGTCCGATCGTCATCGGCCAGGCGTGCGAGTTCGACTATTCGGGCGTTCAAGCCTGCAAGGCGCTGAAGGCCGAGGGCTACCGCGTCATCCTGGTCAACTCGAACCCCGCCACCATCATGACCGACCCGGAGGTGGCCGACGCCACCTATATCGAGCCGATCACGCCCGAGATGGTCGAGAAGATCATCGCCAAGGAGAAGCCGGACGCCCTGCTGCCCACCATGGGCGGCCAGACGGCGCTGAACACGGCGCTGGCCCTGAACGCCTCGGGCGCCCTGGCCCGTCACGGCGTCGAGATGATCGGCGCCAAGGCCGAGGTCATCGACAAGGCCGAGGACCGTCAGAAATTCCGCGACGCGATGGACAAGCTGGGTCTGGAATCGCCCCGCTCGCGCGCCATCCACCATATTGAGGAAGCCGACGACGCCCTGGCCTTCGTCGGCCTGCCCGCCATCATCCGTCCGTCGTTCACGCTGGCGGGCACCGGCGGCGGCATCGCCTACAATGTCGAGGAGTTCCACGAGATCGTGGAGCGCGGCCTCGACCTGTCGCCAACCACCGAAGTGCTGATCGAGGAATCGGTGCTGGGCTGGAAGGAATATGAGATGGAGGTCGTCCGCGATCATGCGGACAACTGCATCATCATCTGTTCGATCGAGAACATCGACCCGATGGGCGTCCACACCGGCGACAGCATCACCGTCGCCCCGGCCATGACCCTGACGGACAAGGAATATCAGATGATGCGCGCGGCCTCGATCGCCGTGCTGCGCGAGATCGGGGTCGAGACGGGCGGCTCGAACGTCCAGTTCGCGGTCAACCCCAAGGACGGCCGTCTGGTCGTCATCGAGATGAACCCGCGCGTGTCGCGCTCCTCGGCGCTGGCGTCCAAGGCCACCGGCTTCCCGATCGCCAAGATCGCCGCCAAGCTGGCCGTCGGCTACACCCTGGACGAGCTGAAGAACGACATCACCATGGTCACTCCGGCCAGCTTCGAGCCGGCCATCGACTATGTCGTCACCAAGATCCCGCGCTTCGCCTTCGAGAAATATCCCGGCTCGGAGCCGTCGCTGACCACGGCGATGAAGTCGGTCGGCGAGGTCATGGCCATCGGCCGCACCTTCCAGGAATCCATGCAGAAGGCCCTGCGCGGGCTGGAAACCGGCCTGAACGGCTTCGACGACATCGAGATCGACGGCGTGACCGGGGCTGAGGACGACGCCGCGATCAAGGCCGCCGTCATCCGCGCCCTGGGCCTGCCGACGCCGGACCGCATCCGCGTCATCGCCCAGGCCTTCCGCCACGGCCTGACGGTGGAAGAAGTTCAGGCCGCCTGCGCCTATGAGCCGTGGTTCCTGCGCCAGATCGCCGACCTGATCCGCACCGAAGGCCACGTCCGCGTTCAGGGCCTGCCGACCGACGCGACCGACTTCCGCAAGCTGAAGGCCAAGGGCTTCTCCGACGCCCGTCTGGGCGCCCTGACCGGCAAGACCGAGGGCGAGGTCCGCAAGGCCCGCCGCGCCCTGGACGTGCGCCCGGTGTTCAAGCGCATCGACACCTGCGCCGCCGAGTTCGCGTCGGCCACCGCCTATATGTATTCGACCTATGAAACCGGCGCCCTGGGTCAGGTTCCGGCCTGCGAGGCCGAGGTCTCGGACCGCAAGAAGGCCGTCATCCTGGGCGGCGGTCCGAACCGCATCGGTCAGGGCATCGAGTTCGACTACTGCTGCTGCCACGCGGCCTTCGCCTTCGACGACATCGGCGTCGAGAGCATCATGGTCAACTGCAACCCCGAGACGGTCTCGACCGACTACGACACCTCCGACCGCCTGTATTTCGAGCCGCTGACGGCCGAGGACGTGCTGGAGCTGATCGACGTCGAACGCGCCAAGGGCGAACTGATCGGCGTCGTCGTCCAGTTCGGCGGCCAGACTCCGCTGAAGCTGGCCCATGCGCTTCAGGAAGACGGCGTGCCGATCCTGGGCACCAGCGTCGACAGCATCGACCTGGCCGAGGACCGCGAGCGCTTCCAGCAGATGCTTCAGGCCATCGGCCTGCAACAGCCGCCCAACGCCCTGGCCCGCTCGGCCGAGGAAGCCGCCGTCAAGGCCGAGGAAGTCGGCTATCCGGTCGTCCTGCGCCCCTCCTACGTCCTGGGCGGCCGCGGCATGATGATCGTCCACGACCGCGAGGGTCTGGACCGCTACGTCGGCGAGGCCATGCGCGTCTCGGGCGACGATCCCGTGCTGATCGACCACTATCTGAACCGCGCCACCGAGGTGGACGTCGACGCCCTGTGCGACGACGAGACCGTCTTCGTCGCGGGCGTTCTGGAGCACATCGAGGAAGCCGGCGTCCACTCGGGCGACAGCGCCTGCTCCATGCCGCCCTTCTCCCTGCGCCCCGAAACCGTGGCCGAGCTGAAGCGTCAGACCACCGCCATGGCCAAGGCCCTGAAGGTGCGCGGCCTGATGAACGTGCAGTTCGCCATCGAGGAGCCGCACAGCGAGAACCCGCGCATCTTCGTCCTCGAAGTGAACCCGCGCGCCAGCCGCACGGCGCCCTTCGTCGCCAAGACCATCGGCCAGCCGGTCGCCGCCATCGCCGCCAAGGTCATGGCCGGGGTGCCGCTGTCGTCCTTCGGTCTGGTCGACAAGGATCTGGACCACATCGCGGTCAAGGAAGCCGTCTTCCCCTTCGCGCGCTTCGCCGGGGTCGACACCATCCTGGGCCCGGAAATGCGCTCGACCGGCGAGGTCATGGGCCTGGACTGGAAGCGTGAGGGCGAGGCCGATCTGGCCCCCGCCTTCGCCCGCGCCTTCGCCAAGTCCCAAACCGGCGGCGGCACCATCCTGCCGACCGAGGGCACGGCCTTCGTCTCGGTGCGCGACGCCGACAAGCCCTTCATCGTCGAGGCGGTGAAGACGCTGCTGGCGCAAGGCTTCGCCGTCATCGCCACCGGCGGCACCCACACCTATCTGACCGAACAGGGCCTTGAGGTCGGTCTGGTCAAGAAGGTGCTGGAAGGCCGTCCGAACATCGTCGACGCCATGAAGAACGGCGAGGTCCAGCTGGTCTTCAACACCACGGACGGCAAGCAGGCCCTGGCCGACAGCTTCTCGATCCGCCGCACGGCGCTGATGATGAAGATCCCCTACTACACCACGGCGTCCGGCTCGCTTGCCGCCGCGCAAGGCATCGCCGCCGTCCGCCAAGGCGAGATGGATGTCCGCCCGATCCAGAGCTACAACTGAGCCTCAGCCCAGTCCTGAACCAGAAAGCCCCCGCCGAGCGATCGTCGGGGGCTTTTTCGCGTCCCGCCTGGGCGCCGCCATCACCCGACAGTCGCCGTCATCCCCATATAGTCGCCGTCATCCTCGGACTTGACCCGAGGATCCAGCGTTGGGGCGCGCTCTTCCTTGCCGGCGTAGTGCAGACGGACGGCTGGATTCTCGGGTCAAGCCCGAGAATGACGGCGGATAAATCAACGCCCTTCCCCGGTTGCCCCCTCCCCTCCAGCGGCTAAGGTCGCTCCCGACACCGGAGGGGACACCATCATGAAGAAGACCACGCTCACCGCCATTCTGGCCGCCGTTCTGGCCGCCGGTTCCGCGCCCGCCATCGCCCAGAACGCGGACCTCAAAGCTGCGGTCAAGGCTGATTACGACGCCAACCTCGGCGCCCTGTTCGACCACTTCCACCGCAACCCGGAACTGTCGGGCCTCGAAGTCGAGACCTCGGCGCGCATGGCGCAGGAGCTGCGCGCTCTGGGCTATGACGTCACCACCGGCGTCGGCGGAACCGGCGTGGTCGCCCTCCTGCGCAACGGCCCCGGCCCCACGGTCATGATCCGCGCCGACATGGACGGCCTGCCGGTCGAGGAAACGTCGGGCCTGGCCAACGCCTCCACCGCCCGCCAGGTCGACACCGACGGCGTCGAAAAGCCCGTCATGCACGCCTGCGGCCACGATGTGCACATCACCGCCCTGGTCGGCACGGCGCGTCAGATGCAGGCGCGCAAGGCCAACTGGTCCGGCACCCTGGTTCTAGTCGCCCAACCGGCCGAGGAGCGTATCTTCGGCGCCCGCGCCATGGTGCAGGACGGCCTTTACTCCCGCTTCCCCAAGCCTGACTACGCCCTGGCCTTCCACGTCTCGGCCGACACCCCGACGGGACGGATCGGCGTGCCGCTGGGCATCACCTCGTCCAGCTCGGACAGCGTGGACATCGCCGTGCACGGCGTCGCCACCCACGGCGCCTCGCCGCACTTGGGGGTCGATCCCATCCTGGTCGCCTCGCACATCGTGGTGGGCCTGCAGTCCCTGCGCAGCCGCGAGACCAGCCCGCTGGAGGGCGCCGTGGTCACGGTCGGCGCCATCAAGGGCGGCATCAAGCACAACATCATCTCCGACCGGGTGGACATGCAGCTGACCGTCCGCGCCGACAGCCCTGAGGTCCGCGCCAAGCTGCTGGACGGCATCGACCGCATTTCGGCCAACACCGCCCGCGCCCTGGGCGTGCCCGAGGATAAACTGCCGACCGTCGTGCGCTCGCCGCTGGAAAACACCCCGCCCACCATCAACGACGCCGAGACCGCCGCACGCGTCCGCGAGGCCCTGACCGCCGCCCTGGGCGAAGGGGTGCTGATCGACAATCCGCGCACCGGCATGGGGGCCGAGGACTTCGCCGAGTTCGTCACCCCCGAGCTGGGCGTGAAGGGCGTCTATTTCCGCGTCGGCGGCACGCCGCCCGATCAGGTGGACGACGCCCCCGGCCACCATTCAGGCCTGTTCCGCATCACGCCCGAGCCCGCCGTCACCCTGGGCGTGGAAGGCTCGGTCCTGGCCGCCGAGGCCCTGATGCCCAAACGCGCGGAATGAGACGATAAGGCGAGGCCGGGACGCTGAACCCGGCGGCGTCCCGGTCGTTGCTCCCGCAGGTTCCGCATCCGTAGGAGACGCCGTCCATGCCTCTGCCTCGCCTTTCCGCCCTGCTGGGCGGCCTGCTGCTGTCGCGTCGGGGCCGCAGCCTGGCCGCGCGCCATGCGGGCAAGATCGCCCTGGCGACCCTGGCCTGGCGATTGTGGAAGAACCGCCGCGCACAGGTCCATGACGTCCCGCGCGGCGCCCGCACGACGTCCCGGCCGCCTCACCGGCGCCGTCGCTGGAGCGGGCGGAGGCGCTGAGGTCCGGAAGCCAACCGAGGAAACCCGGCCTGCCCGGCGGCGTTAACACTTTCATGCGTCTGTCTGTTCTCCAGGTCATCGCGGCCCTGTTCGCGGCCGTCTGTCTCGTCATCGCCTTCATCGCCGCGGGCGTCGCGGTCGTGTCCGGCGTCTTCATGCTCCTGGCCGTGGCGGCCCTGGGGTTCATCGCCTGGACGGCGCTGCGCCGCGCCTTCAGCCGGGATCGCCGGCCCTCCGTCCCGCCCGCTCCGACCACAAGGCCGTGAACAGGGGCTGAATCGGGGCTGCGCGCTTCCGCCACGCCGAATGGCGCCGGTCGGCCATCTTGAGTTTGGGCGTCGGGCGCCCTACCTTCTTGGGCCGGTCACGCAACGCCCCCGTGGCCGCAGCGGTACCGGAACGTCTCTCACCTGTCTTCGGGCGTAGCAAGAAACTCACGACACAATGGAAAAAGTGCCGATGACGGCCGAGGGGTATCGCGCCCTCGACGATCAACTCAAGCAATTGAAGTCGGTGGAACGACCCAGCGTGATCGCCGCCATCGCGGAAGCCCGCGAGCATGGCGATCTGTCTGAAAACGCCGAATATCACGCCGCCAAGGAGCGCCAGGGCTGGATCGAAGGCTCGATCGCCGAGATCGAGGACAAGCTGTCCCGCGCCCAGGTGATCGACGTGTCCAAACTGTCCGGCGACCAGGTCAAGTTCGGCGCCACCGTCACCTTCGTGGACGAGGACACCGAGGAGGAAGGCGTCTATCAGATCGTCGGCGAACACGAGGCCGACGTGAAGCTGGGCAAGATCTCCATCGCCTCGCCGATCGCCCGCGCCCTGATCTCCAAGGAGGTCGGCGACGTGGTCGAGGTCAACACGCCCGGCGGCGTGAAGGCCTATGAGATCCTCAAGGTCGAGTGGAAGTAACCTCCGCCGACGTCGAGGCTGAAGGCAGGGCGCGCGGCATGGCCGCGCGCCCTCTTTCCATCTGGGTCGTGTCCGACGGCCGCACCGGCATCCAGAACCAGGCCCTGGGGCTGGCCGAGGCCGTCGCCCGCCTGACCCCGGCCGAGATCACGGTCCAGACCGTCCGCTGGCGCCCCGCCTTCGACCGCTGGCCCTCGGGCCTGAAGACCCCCGCCATGCTGGCGCCGGGGTCGTTCGATCCGCGCCGCGTCGCCGAATGGCCTGACCTGTGGATCGCCACGGGCCGCGCCAGCCTGCCCCTGTCGGCGCGCGTGCGCGACTGGAGCGGCGGCAGGACCTTCGTCGTCCAGACCCAGGACCCGCGCTGGCGCAACGACCGCTACGACCTGATCGTCGCCCCCGCCCATGACGCCCTCAGCGGCCCCAACGTCCTGTCGATCACCGGCAGCCCTCACCGCATCACACGCGAAAGGCTGGCCGAGGCGGCGCCCGCCTTCGCCACGCGCATCGCCCCCCTGCCCCATCCGCGCATGGCGGTGATGGTCGGCGGAGCGTCCGCCGCCTTCGACCTGCCGCCCAGATCGGAA
>DGIZ01000119.1 GCA_002386585.1 Brevundimonas sp. UBA4609
AAGCCGTAGGTGTCGGTCTTGTCCTTGTCGGCGTAGAAGTTGATCTCCTGCACCCAGGCGCTGGTCTCGCCCGGCGCCGCGGCGGCGTTGCGGCCGGTCAGGGCGCGGGTCACGGCGTCGACGCCGCTGGCCAGCGACAGCAGCGGGCCGCCCGAGTGGTCGGGCAACAACTGCTGATAGATGTTGAAGAAGCCGTCGCGGTCCGTCTGGTTCAGCATGGCCGCGCGGATCAGCTCATTGTCGGCCAGGCCGGCGTAGAGCACGTCATAGGCGGCGGCCTCGGCTTTGATCATGCCGGCCTCTTCCGCCGTGCGGCGACGGGCGTCGACCGTCAGCTTGCCGGTGGCTTCGTCGACGTTGGCGTTGACCACGAACGCGTAGGGCGAGTTGGATTGCAGCACGTCCTGGTCGATGGCGCCGACGTTCAGGTCGCCCGCCTCGATGATGGTGAAGGACGTCGGGTCCTGGATCAGGGAGTTGAAGCGCACGCCCAGGCCCGCCCCGTCGGCCAGGTCGGCGCTGCCGCTGACCTTGAAGCCGCCGTTGGCGTCGTTGGCGGGGTCCAGGGTCACGATCAGGTTGCCGTCGGCGCCGACGTTCAGGTCGCTGACCTGAAGCTGGCCCGTATGGCGCGCATCCAGGGTGCCCTTGGAGATGTCGATGTCCAACTGGCCGTCGCCATTGGACAGCTTGCCGGTCACCACGGCGCCGCCGCTGATGGCCAGGCGGTCGGCGCCGGTTCCGAAGGAGATGTCGCCGTTCACCGTGCCGTTGCGGATGTCCAGCACATCGGCGCCCGAGCCCAGGCGGATCGCACCCACGATGGAAGGCTCGTTGGCGTCAGGCACTCCATCGCCGTCGGCGTCCGGCAGCTTGTGATCGGGAATGACGACGCCGTCCTGGACCAGGGTGACGCCTGTGCTGTTGGCGCTGACGTCCACGGCGATGGCTGAGCCGGTCTGGGCTACATCCTTTTCGGGGCTGATGGCGGCCACGATCTTGCCGGTGTTGTTGATCGTGGTCAGCGTGCCGGATTCATCGCGCAGGGCGACCGCGTCGCCCTTGGAGCCGTTGACCCCCGCCGTCACCGAGCCGGAGTTGACGAAGGAGGCGACGTTGGCGCCCTGGTTGATCAGCACGCCGGCGGCGACGTTGGCTTCCGAGCCGGCGGAGACGCTTTGAATCGCCCCCGAGTTGACGATGCTGGGCGCCGTGGCGCCCGCGCCGATCAGGACCGCAGTGCTGTCGCCCGTGTTCGCCGAAGACGTGATCGTGCCCTGGTTGCGCAGGCCGCCGGCCAGGGTGACCGACTGGCCCGTGCCGCCGATCTGGACAGCGGTGGCGTCGACCTCCTTGTAGACGCCCGCCGCCTCGATGGAGCCCCGGTTGATCAGGCCATAGGCGTCGTCTCCGGTTCCCACCGGGCCCAGGTTGACGGCCTTGTCGGCCGAGCCGACCAGCACCGCCGGCGCGCCGCCGAACGAACGGATGGCGGCGGTGGTCTCCTGGGCGTCGGGAATACCGTCCTTGTCGCGGTCGGTGTCCTTCTTCTCTTCCTCGGTCGCGTCGTCGGGCAGGGGCGGGGGAGGGGCGTCGAAGACCACGCCGCCGGTGACGTCGCCCGCGATGCGGACGGCTGGGCCGCCCTGCAGCAGATCGTCGTCGTCGAGATTTTCGAGATAGGTCGCGCCCTCGCGCGGCTCGCCCGTCGTCGGCTTGCTGGGCGGCGGGGTGGTGTAGCGATAGCCGGTCGTGCTGACCGCGCCCTGAATCTTGACCGCGCCGTCGACCGCGCCGTCGATAGCGACCCCGGTCGCGTTCTCGCCGATGGCGCTGACGCTGCCCAGGATAGTGACGTCGCCGGTGATGTCGCCGGTCGTGTGGATGCCGTAGGTGTCGTTGCCGATGACGCTGACCTGACCCTGACTGAAGAGGTCGCCGGTCAACGGCGCCTCGACCGTCAGGCCCGAGGAATTATTGCCCTCGACCTTGATCGAGCCGGACGATTCGATGCGGATGTCGCCGACCAGCGGAGCCGAGCCCGTGACGCGGACGCCGTGACGGTTCGTCCCGTCGGCGAACGGACCGTCCAGGTCGCCGTCCTTGTCCTCGTCCTTATATTCCTCGATCGAGTCGGTGATGTTGATCGCGCCGCCGATGGTGACGTCGCCGGTGTTGCCGCCGTTGACCAGGATGCCCGTGGCGCCGTCGGCGGCCTTGAGCATGTCGATCTTGGACCCGGAATCCAGTTTCACGTCATTGCTGGAATCCAGCGTCACGGCGGCGCCTGACGTCACGGCGATCGAACCGCCGCTGGCCAGCCGCACATCGTCGCGCGCGCCGTTGTTGGCGGTCGAAGTGCTGACGGGCGTCGTCCGCGCGTTCGAAATGACCTGTTCGGCCTGAGCGCCGGACGCGACCAGCAGGGGGGCGATCGCAACGGCGCTCGCGAGCAGAATACGCATTCGTAAGAAACCCCTCGTGGTCGCACGCGCAAGGATTGAAGGCGCCCCTCCTAACAGGGTCCACGCCCGCACGCCCCAAGTTTCTCGAATTTGAGGCGAATGCAAGGCCCGGCCTATGCAGATGAAGCTGAACGGCGGATGAAAAGCGGCGGCGTGCGACCGGATTGCGACGCCCTCTTGAGCGTAGCGGTTCCAGGCGCTAGGGGCCGAAAGTCGCGGTGAAGATCAGCCGTGCCCGTCGCATCCAAAGCCGGAGCTTTAGCGTTAGCGTGAAGAACGACAGGCACAGGATCCATCGCATGAGCGCGAACCACATCGACGTCCAGGAAAGCGAACTGAGGCTGTTTCCCGGCCTGGACGAAGAGGTGGCCGACACCTTGCGAGCCACGAAGACCGCAGCCGCTGATTCCCGGCCGCGCCTCGTCGACACCACCATGTTGTTCGCGCCGCGCTCCGGCGGGGTGAAACGCTATCTCCTGTCGAAGAAGGCGTGGCTGGAGGGGCATCGACCCGAGGTGGCGCACAACCTGGTCGTGCCGGGGGCGGGATACAGGATGGAGCCCGACGGCGTGGTCCGTCTTCACGCGCCCAAGCTGCCGTTCGGCGACGGCTATCGCTGGCCCAGTTCGGTGCGGCGCTGGGGCGCCTGGGTGTCGTCGCTCAATCCCTCGCTGATCGAGGCGGGCGATCCCTATACGCCTGGCCAGGGCGCGCTGGAGGCCGGCCAGAGGGTCGGCTGCCCGGTCGTCGGCTTCTGCCACTCGGACCCGGCGGCGCTGGCGGCTCTGCACTTCGGGGAATGGGCCAAGAAGCCGGTCGAAAAGCGGTGGGCCAGGCTGTTCTCCCAATTCGACCGGGTGGTCTCGCCCAGCCGTTTCATCGCGCAGCGCCTGGAAGAGGCGGGCGTGGGCGGCATTGTGATTCGTCCGCTGGGCGTCGAGGTGGACACCTTCCATCCCGACCGCCGCGATCGCGACTGGCTGTTGAAGAAGCTGGGCCTGGGCGCCGACGCCCGTTTGCTGTGTTTCGCCGGGCGTCCGGCCAAGGAGAAAAACGTCGGCGTCCTGATCGACGCGGTGCAGCGCCTGGGCGCGCCTTATCATCTGGTGCTGGTCGGCGCGGGGGCGGGAATGCCGCCCGAGGACCGGGTCATCTCCCTGCCTTACGAGAAGGATCCGCGCGCGGTGGCCCGCATCATCGCCAGCTGCGACGCCTTCGTGCACGCCAACGACAAGGAGCCGTTCGGCCTGATCGTGCTGGAGGCCATGGCCTGCGGCCGGGCCGTGGTGGGCGTCAACTCGGGCGGCGTGGCCGAGACGGTGGACGAGAGCGTCGGTCAGTTGGCCGTTTCCGCCGACCCGGTCGACTACGCGGCGGCCATTGAGGCCCTGTTCGCGCGCGATGTGGAGGCCCTGGGGGCGGCGGCGCGGGTCAAGGCGGTCGAGCAGTTCGCCTGGAACCGCGTGTTCGAGGATCTGACCATGCTTTATGGCGAACTGACCGGGAAGGCCGAGTTCCTCACGCCGCGAGAGATGTTGCCAATCAACTAGGCGCTCGCCGCTGTCGCCCTCGGGCTTGTCCCGGGGGCCTGCGACAGGTCACGGCCAGGCAGGCGCGCGAAAGCTGCGCCTGGGTCGATCTCGATTGTCAGAAGAAAAGGGAAGAGCGGTGCGCCACTCCCTCAGATCCCTGAGAGGAGTGGCGCGAGTGACGGGGCTCGAACCCGCGACCTCCGGCGTGACAGGCCGGCACTCTAACCAACTGAGCTACACCCGCGTTCCCATCCGAAGCGACTGTGCGCCCCGGCGAGGGGCGTCGTTTAGGCGGGGCCGCGTCGCACGTCAAGCGACGCGGCTGTGGATAAATCAAATCATCGCGCAGACGGCGTAGCAGCGGCCTGCGGCGGGGCTGCGGGACCGGCGATTCCGCCGTCCGCAGGCAGTTGCGACGCCGTGGCGGGCGGCGGCGGTTCGTAGTGGACGCCCACGCCCGGTCCCAGCGGCAGGTCCAGCGCCACCCAGGACGCCACCATGATCAGCCCCGCGATCAGGAAGGCCCCGGCGTAGGGCAGCATGGTCGCCATCAGCGATCCCAGGCCGAACTTCGGATCCCAGCGCTGGGCGAAGGTCAGGATCAGCGGGAAGTAGCTCATCAGCGGTGTGGCGATGTTGGTGACGGAATCACCCATGCGATAGGCGGCGGTGGTCATCTCAGGACTGATGCCCAGCAGCATGAACATGGGCACGACGATGGGGGCGAGCGCCGACCACTTGGCCGAGGCCGAGCCGATGAACAGGTCGAAGATACAGGACACCAGCACCACCACGATCAGCAGCAGCGGCGTGGGCAGGGCCAGTTCGCGTAGGGAGGCGGCGGCGTTGACCGCCAGGATCGGCCCCAGGCCCGACCAGTTGAACATGGCGACGAAGTGGGCGGCGAAGAAGGCCAGGACGATGTAGGGGGCCAGTTGGCTGATGCCATCGCGCATCATCCGCACCAGGTCGTGGTGGGTCTTGATCGAGCCGGAACCGGCGCCGAAGGCCGCGCCCGCCATGAAGAAGGTCAGGGCGAAGAAGGCCACCAGCGAGCGATACAGGGGATTGAAGCGCTGTTCCGGCTCAGCGTCGGCGTCGACGAAGGGCGAGCCAGGCAGGAAGGTCACGATTGTCCAGACGGCGATCATGGCCAGGATGGTCAGGCCCGCCCAGGCCAGGCCGCGCTTTTCGGCCGCGGTGAGGGGCGTCTTCTCTTCGGCGGCGACCGGTGCGGCGTCGTGCGGCGCCCAGGCGCCGAGACGCGGCTCGATCACCCGGTCGGTCAGGAACCAGACGATGGGCGTGAAGACGATCACCACCCCGACGATGAAGAACCAGTTGCCGGCGATGCTGACGGCGTAGGACGGGTCGATCAGATGGGCGGCGGGCTCGGTGATACCCAGGATCAGGGCGTCGCTGGCGCCGGGGAACAGATTGCCGGCATAGCCGCCCGACACGGCGGCGAATCCGGCGGCCAGGCCGGCCAGCGGATGACGGCCCGCTGCGGCGAAGATGACGGCCGCCAGCGGAATCACCACGACATAGGAGGCGTCGGAGGCGTGGTGAGACACCATGCCGGTGATCACCACGATCGGCGTCAGGATGAATCGTGGCGCATTCAGCAGAGCGCCGCGAATGGCGGTGGAGAACAGGCCCGTCCGTTCGGCCACCGAGGCGCCGTAGATGATGGTGATGACGATCCCCAGCGGCGGGAAATCGGCCAGGGTGCGCGGCATGCCGATGAACAGCCGCTCCAGATTGGCGGGCGACAGAAGGCTTTGCGCCTGCAGCACCTCGCCGGTCACTGGATTGATCGCGGACCAGCCCAGACCTGCGCCGACCAGGCTCAGAACAACCAGGCCCAGGATCAGCCAAAGGAATAGGAAGACAGGATCTGGCAGCCGATTGCCGATGCGTTCGATGGAGTTCAGCAGGCGGGCGGCCAGGTTCATGCGCAAGCTCTCGGCTGTGTCGAAGGCGACGGCGCATTTCGCGGATCAGCGGCATAGGAGGCAATCGCGCGGCCTGCGGCAAATCGCGCAAAAAACTGCGAACCATTCGCAACAAAAAACCTTTGCCGACATGGGTTTGAACCCTGGCGAGGTTGGGTCTAAGAAGCCCCGAATCCGCCCCCTACCTCCCGGCGGGCGAGGCAGCTCGAATGAACGAATTTCTTCTAGAATATCTTCCGATCGTCGTTTTCCTGGGCATCGCCATCGTGCTCGGCGCCGGCTTCATGCTGGCGGCCTGGGTGCTGGCCCCCAAGAACCCCGACACCGAGAAGCTCTCGGCTTATGAGTGCGGCTTCAACGCCTTTGACGACGCGCGCATGAAGTTCGACGTGCGCTTCTATCTGGTGTCGATCCTCTTCATCATCTTCGACCTGGAGATCGCCTTCCTGTTCCCGTGGGCTGTGTCGATGTTCGACCTGTCGCACGGCGGCATGGTGTTCGCCTTCTGGTCGATGATGGTCTTCCTGGGCGTCCTGACGGTCGGCTTCATCTACGAATGGAAGAAGGGAGCCCTGGAATGGCAGTGATCGCCCCCTCTAGCCCCCTGGTCCCCGCCGGTTCCGCCGCGCGCTCGACCGTCGAGGGTTATGATCCCAAGATCCACGACAAGTTCTTCGAGTCCGTCAATACGGAGCTGGGCGAGCGCGGCTTCCTGACGACCTCGCTGGACGACGTCATCACCTGGGCCCGCACCGGTTCGCTGATGTGGATGTCGTTCGGCCTGGCCTGCTGCGCCGTCGAGATGATCCACCTGTCGATGCCGCGCTTCGACCTGGAGCGCTTCGGCACCGCCCCGCGCGGTTCGCCGCGCCAGTCGGATCTGATGATCGTCGCCGGCACCCTGACCAACAAGATGGCTCCGGCCCTGCGCAAGGTCTACGACCAGATGCCGGACCCGCGCTACGTCATCTCGATGGGTTCGTGCGCCAACGGCGGCGGCTATTACCACTACAGCTACAGCGTCGTGCGCGGCTGTGATCGCGTGGTGCCGGTGGATGTCTATGTTCCGGGCTGCCCGCCGACCGCCGAGGCCCTGCTGTACGGCATCCTGCAGCTGCAGAAGAAGATCCGCCGCACGGGGACCATCGAGCGATGAGCGAACTGGTGCGCGTTGCGGAGCGCGAATCCGCCCTGACGCCTTTGGGCACGGAAATGGTCGCGGCGCTCGGCGTCGAGGCGGTGGTGGCCTATGGCGAGCTGACCCTGATCGCCCCGCGCGAGAAGATCGTCGAGGTCATGACGGCCCTGCGCGATCAGTTCGGCTTCCAGCAGTGCATGGACGTCTGCGGCGCCGACTATCCCGACCGCGCCGAGCGGTTCGAGGTCGTCTATCACCTGCTGTCGCTGACCCGCGCCGCGCGCGTTCGCGTCAAGGTCTCGACCGACGAAGTGAAGCCGGTCCCCAGCGTGTCGTCGGTCTATCCGTCGGCCGGCTGGTTCGAGCGTGAAGCCTTCGACATGTACGGCATGATCTTCTCGGATCACCCGGACATGCGCCGCATCCTGACCGACTACGGCTTCCAGGGGCATCCGCTGCGCAAGGACTTCCCGATGACGGGCTACGTCGAGGTCCGCTACGACGAAGAGCAGAAGCGCGTGGTCTATGAGCCGGTGAAGCTGACTCAGGAATTCCGCAACTTCGACTTCCTGTCTCCGTGGGAAGGCGCCGATTATCCGACCGTCCTGCCGGGCGACGAGAAGGCGGGAGCGCAGTAATGGCCGACGGTAACAAAACTCCGGCTCCGACCGGTTCGGCGATCGACCCGTTCGAGGACTATGAAGACGGCCTGACCCCGCACGCGCGGGCGATGGACGACCGCAAGTTCACCATCAACTTCGGCCCGCAACACCCGGCCGCGCACGGCGTGCTGCGCCTGGTGCTGGAGCTGGACGGCGAGCTGGTGACCCGCGTCGATCCGCATATCGGCCTGCTGCACCGCGGCACCGAGAAGCTGATGGAGGCGCGCACCTACCTTCAGAACATCCCCTACCTGGACCGGCTGGACTACGTCTCACCGATGAACCAGGAGCACGCCTTCTGCCTAGCCATCGAGCGCCTGCTGGAGATCGACGTGCCGTATCGCGGCCAGCTGATCCGGGTGCTCTATTCGGAAATCGGCCGCATCCTGAACCACCTTCTGAACACGACCATGCAGGCCATGGACGTGGGCGCCCTGACCCCGCCGCTGTGGGGCCATGAAGAGCGCGAGAAGCTGATGGTCTTCTACGAGCGGGCCTGCGGCGCGCGTCTGCACGCCAACTACTTCCGTCCGGGCGGCGTCCACCAGGACCTGACGCCCGAGCTGATCGACGACATCGGCCGCTGGTGCGCCGAGTTCCCGGCCAAGCTGGACGACATCGAAAGCCTGGTCACCGAGAACCGCATCTTCAAGCAGCGCAACGTCGACATCGGCGTGGTGTCCAAGGAGAACGCGCTCGCGTGGGGCTTCTCGGGCGTCATGCTGCGCGGCTCGGACATCGCCTGGGACCTGCGCAAGGCCCAGCCGTACGACTGCTACGCGGACCTCGAGTTCGACATCGCCGTCGGCAAAAACGGCGACTGCTGGGATCGCTATCTGTGCCGCGTCGAGGAGATGCGCCAGTCGATCCGCATCATGGAGCAGTGCATCCACAAGCTGCGCAACTGCCCCGGCGAGCCGGTCCTGACCGAAGACAACAAGATCGCCCCGCCGCGTCGCGGTGAGATGAAGCGCTCGATGGAGGCGCTGATCCACCACTTCAAGCTCTACACCGAAGGCTTCCGCACCCCGGAAGGCGAGGTCTATGCGGCCGTCGAGGCGCCGAAGGGCGAGTTCGGCGTCTACCTGGTGTCGGACGGCACCAACAAACCCTACCGCGTCAAGCTGTCGGCGCCTGGCTTCCGTCACCTGCAGGCGATGGACTGGATGAACCGCGGCCACATGCTGGCGGACGTGTCCGCCATCCTCGGCTCGCTCGACATGGTGTTCGGAGAAGTGGACCGATGAGCGTTCGTCGTCTGGCCAAGGAGCAACCGGCCTCTTTCGAGTTTTCGAAGGAGACGATGGAAAAGGCTCAGTGGTGGATCAAGAAGTACCCGGAATCGCGTCGCCAGTCGGCGGTGATCCCGGTCCTGTGGCTGGTCCAGAAGCAGGAGGGCTGGGTGTCCGAGCCGTCGCTGCGCGCCATCGGCGACCTGCTGGGCATGGCCTATATCCGGGTGCTGGAGGTCGCGACCTTCTACACCATGTTCCAGCTGACGCCGGTCGGTACGGCTGCGTTGATCCAGGTCTGCGGCACCACGCAGTGCATGCTGCGCGGCTCCAACGAGCTGATGCGCGTGTGCCGCGAGAAGATCGGGCCCAAGGACGAGCTGTCGGCTGACGGCCGCTTCACCTGGCAGGAAGTCGAATGCATCGGCGCCTGTTCGAACGCACCGGTGGCTCAGATCAACGACCTCTATTACGAAGACCTGACGCCGGAAAACATGGCCCAGATCATCGACGACTTCGCCGCGGGCAAGACGCCGAAGGCGGGCAGCTATGTTGGCCGTCACACGTCTGAGCCCGTGGGCGGCGCGCGCGTTCTGACGGACCCGGCGCTGTATGACGGCTCGGCCGCCAAGAAGATCAAGAAGTTGCCGAACTCGGAGCCCGTCGCTGAAAAGGCGCCGGCCTGATGGCGCGGCCGGACCTCGAAACGGAAGCGGGCAGGGCGGCCTATCGGGCCGAGCTGCGTCGCGTCGGCTGGCGCCCGCGTTGGGCGGGCCTGGCCTGTATCGTGGTCGCGGCCGCTCTGGTTTTGTTCGCGCGCGAGGGCCGTTTCGGCCTGACTGAAAACGCCGCGGTGGCGGCCTATGGCCTGTTGGCCATCGGATGGGTGCTGGTGATCTACGCCGTCTTCCAGCGCACCCGCCACCACAAGCGCCGCATGGCGGAAGGACTTTAAGGGATCATGGTCGGCATCCTCCAAGACAAGGATCGGATCTTCACCAACCTCTACGGCTTCCATGACTGGGGCCTTGAGGGGGCGAAGAAGCGCGGCGCGTGGAACGCCACCAAGGACATGCTGGACCTTGGCGGCGAATGGATCATCAACAACGTCAAGAACTCGGGCCTGCGCGGACGCGGGGGCGCCGGTTTCTCGACCGGCCTGAAGTGGTCCTTCATGCCCAAGGAAGTGAAGGATCGCCCTCACTACCTGGTCATCAACGCCGATGAGTCCGAGCCCGCCACCTGCAAGGACCGCGAGATCATGCGTCATGATCCGCACCTGCTGATCGAAGGCGCGCTGATCGCTTCCTTCGCGATGAAGGCCCACGCCTGCTACATCTACCTGCGCGGCGAATACATCCTCGAGCGCGAGCGCATGGAAGCCGCCGTCAAGCAGGCCTATGAGGCCAGGCTGATCGGTGATGACAACGTCCACGGCTGGGACTTCCACGTCTATATCCACCACGGTGCCGGGGCCTACATCTGCGGCGAAGAGACGGCCCTGCTGGAGTCGCTGGAAGGCAAGAAGGGCCAGCCGCGCCTGAAGCCGCCGTTCCCGGCAGGCGCCGGCCTCTATGGCTGCCCCACGACCGTGAACAACGTGGAATCGATCGCCGTCGTCGGCACCATCCTGCGTCGCGGCGCGGACTGGTTCGCCAGCTTCGGTCGTCCGAACAACACCGGCACCAAGCTGATGTCCCTGTCGGGCCACGTGAACACGCCCTGCGTGGTCGAAGAGGCCATGTCGATCCCGCTGCGTCAGTTGATCGAGGATCACGGCGGCGGCGTGCGCGGCGGCTGGGAAAACCTGAAGGCCATCATTCCGGGCGGCGCGTCCTGCCCGGTGATCACGCGCGAACAGGCCGAAGTCGCCCTGATGGACTTCGACTCCATGCGCGAGCATCGCTCGTCGCTGGGCACCGCCGGCGTGACGGTCATGGACCAGTCGACCGACATCGTGAAGGCGATCGCCCGCATCAGCTACTTCTTCAAGCACGAGAGCTGCGGCCAGTGCACGCCGTGCCGCGAAGGCACCGGCTGGATGTGGCGCGTGCTGGAACGCATGGCGATCGGCGACGCCGATCCGTCCGAGATCGACCTGCTGCTCGACGTGGCCAGCCAGGTCGAAGGCCACACCATCTGCGCTCTCGGCGACGCCGCCGCCTGGCCCGTTCAGGGCCTGATCCGGCACTTCCGTCACGAGATCGAAGAGCGCATCCACACCTACCGCAGCCGCCGCGCGAACTTCGCCGGCCACGCGATCGCGGCGGAGTAATCGTAATGCCTATCGCCAAGGTCAACGGCGTTGAAGTCGAGTTCGAACCGGGCATGACCGTGCTGCAGGTCGCCGAGCGCGCCGGGCAGGAAATCCCGCGGTTCTGCTACCACGAGCGCCTTTCCATCGCCGGCAACTGCCGCATGTGCCTGGTCGAGGTGAAGCCCGGACCGCCGAAGCCCCAGGCTTCGTGCGCGCTTCCGGCCGCCGACGGTCAGGAAATCTTTACTGACACGCCGATGGTCAAGAAGGCCCGCGAAGGGGTGATGGAGTTCCTGCTCATCAACCACCCGCTGGATTGCCCGATCTGCGACCAGGGCGGCGAATGCGACCTTCAGGATCAGGCCGTGGGCTACGGCCGCGACGGCTCTCGGTACGGCGAGAACAAGCGCGCGGTCGAAGAAAAGAACATGGGCCCGACGGTCAAGACGTTCATGACGCGCTGCATCCAGTGCACGCGTTGCGTTCGCTTCATCACCGAAGTGGCGGGCGTGCCGGACATCGGCATGATCTCGCGTGGCGAAAGCGCCGAGATCACGACCTATTTGGAAAAGAACATCGACAGCGAACTGTCGGGCAACGTCAACGACCTGTGCCCGGTGGGCGCGCTGACGCACCGCCCGTGGCAGTATCACTACCGCCCGTGGGAGCTGAAGAAGACCGAGACCATCGACGTGATGGATGCGCTCGGTTCGAACATCCGCGCCGACTCGCGCGGCGCCGAGGTCATGCGCGTTCTGCCGCGCGTGAATGAGGGCATCAACGAGGAGTGGCTGTCGGACAAGAGCCGCTACGCTGTCGACGGCCTGCAGGCGCGTCGTCTGGACCGTCCTTGGGTGCGTGAGAACGGCAAGCTGCGTCCGGCTTCGTGGGACGAGGCTCTGTCGGTCGTCGCTGACAAGATCAAGGCCGCGCCGGCTGACCGCATCGGCGCCATCGCCGGCGATCTTCAGGACGCCGAGTCGATGAAGGCGACGCTGGACCTGTTCCGCGCGCTGGGTTCGGCCAATACGGACTGCCGCCAGGACGGCGCTGCGCTGGGCGGCGAGGCTCGCGAGGGCTGGTTGTTCAACTCCGGCCTGCAAGGCATTGAAAACGCTGACGCCATTCTGATCGTCGGCGCCAATCCGCGCACGGAAGCGCCGCTGCTGAACGCGCGCATCCGCAAGACCTGGCTGAAGGGCGGCGTCGAAGTCGGCGTCATCGGCCAGCAAGCCGATCTGACCTATGACTACAACTATCTCGGCGCCGGTTCGAAGACCGTCGGCAAGCTGCCAAAGGCTGCTGTCGACTTCCTAACCAAGGCCCAACGTCCGGCCATCATCGTCGGCGCGGGCGCCCTGACCGGCGAGACCGGCCCGGCCGTGCTGAACGCCCTGGGCGCGCTGGCCAAGAAGGTCGGCGTGGTCAAGGACGGCTGGAACGGCTTCAACGTCCTGCACACCGCCGCCGCGCGCGTCGGCGGTCTGGATATGGGCTTCCTGCCGGGCGAGGGCGGTCTGGATGTGGCGGCCATGCTGAAGCCGGGCGCGCTGGACGTTCTGTTCCTGCTGGGCGCCGATGAGGTGAACGCAGACGCATCGGGCGCCTTCCGCGTCTATCTGGGCTCGCACGGCGATCGCGGGGCGCACGGCGCGGACGTGATCCTGCCGGGCGCGGCCTACACCGAGAAGTCGGGCCTGTACGTCAACACCGAAGGCCGGGTGCAACTGGCCGAACGCGTGGTCTTCCCGAAGGGCGAGGCCAAGGAGGACTGGGCCATCATCCGCGCCCTGTCGGAACGCGTCGGCTGCAAGCTGCCGTTCGACACCCTCGACCAACTGCGTACGAAGCTGATGGGCGACCATCCGACCTTCGGCCGCATCGACTATCTGGCTCCGGCCGCGACGTTCGACGTCGCCAAGCTTGGCGCCAAGGGAGACCTGGGCGACGTCGCCTTCGTCTCCGTCATCGCCGATCCCTACCTGACCAACCCGATCGCGCGCGCCAGTGAAACCATGGCCCAACTGTCCGCTGAGCGGACGGCGCCGGTCGCCCTGGCGGCGGAGTAAGACATGGACGCTGCGACTTCCTTCTGGGCCACTCCCGTCGGCTGGACCCTCGCCACTCTGGGCGGGATCCTGCTGGTCGTGGTCGGCATCCTGATCTCCCTGGCCTTCCTGCTGCTGGCCGACCGCAAGATCTGGGCGGGCGTTCAGCTGCGCAAGGGGCCGAACGTGGTCGGCCCCTTCGGCCTGCTGCAGTCCTTCGCCGACTTCTTCAAATTCGTGCTGAAAGAGATCGTCATCCCGGCCGGGTCGGACAAGGTGGTCTTCATCCTGGCCCCGCTGATCAGCTTCGTGCTGGCCTTCATCGCCTGGGCGGTGATCCCCTTCGCGCCGGGCTGGGTGGTGTCGGACCTGAACGTCGGCATCCTGTACATCCTCGCGATCAGCTCGCTGGGCGTTTACGGCATCATCATGGGCGGCTGGGCTTCGAACTCGAAGTATCCGTTCCTCGGCTCGCTGCGTTCGGCGGCGCAGATGGTGTCCTATGAGGTCTCGATGGGCCTCATCATCATCAACGTCATCCTGCTGGCCGGGACGATGAACCTGACCCAGATCGTAACCCAGCAGGCGGGCTGGATCTGGGAGTGGAACGCCTTCGGCGGCGGGGCAGGTACCTGGCCGACCATCATCGTCATGCTGCCCATGACCATCGTCTTCTTCATCTCGGCCCTGGCCGAGACGAACCGCCCGCCGTTCGACCTGCCCGAAGCGGAGTCGGAGCTGGTGGCCGGTTATCAGGTCGAATATTCCTCGACCCCCTACCTGCTGTTCATGATCGGCGAATACGCCAACATCGTCTTCATGTGCGCCATGATCACCCTGCTGTTCTGCGGCGGGTGGAATCCGGGCTTCCCGACCGACTTCCTGAACAGCGTCCCGGTCTTCGTGGCCAACCTGTTCTACCTGGCGGTCTTCGCCGTGAAGGTGGTCTTCTGGTTCTTCATGATCGCCTTGGTGAAGGCCTTCGTGCCTCGCTACCGCTATGACCAGCTGATGCGCCTGGGCTGGAAGATCTTCCTGCCGGCTTCGCTGATCGCTGTGGTCTTCGTGTCGGCGTGGCGCGTGTTCGCGGTGGGGGCGTGATGGGCGTCCGCGCCACAGTCCTGATCGCGCTGGCGCTCGCCGCCGGCCTGTCGGCCTGCACCTTCAAGCCGATGGATCCGGCTGCGCCCGAGACCGCGTCCGCGCGTCTCGAACGCCTGGACCGGGAGCGGGGAGAGGAGGCGGACAAGCGCGCCTATTGCCAACGTCTGTCGCGGGACGACCCGCGTTTCGACAGGGACGGCTGCGAACGCCGGATCGGCGGATGAAGATGAAGGCCGCAGCCCTGATGATCGCCCTGACCGCGCCCATGCTGGCGTCGGCCTGCGCGCCCTATGAGGCCGAACCCGTCTCGGTCTATCAGTGGGAGCGCAAGGTGCAGGAAGTTGAACGGCGCGAGGCGGAACGCCAGCGCCTTTGCCAGACCCTCGACAAGGAAAGCGCCCGCTACGAACGCGAGTGCGCCGGAGTGAAATCGTAATGCTGACCCGTATCGTTCAGGCGGCCAAGGGCGCGATGCTGACCGACGTGTTCGGCGCCGTCGGCCTGTCGATGAAGTACATGATGAAGCCGAAGGCGACGGTGAACTATCCGTTCGAGCGCAACCCGCAGTCGCCGCGCTTCCGTGGCGAACACGCGCTGCGCCGCTATCCGAACGGTGAAGAACGCTGCATCGCCTGCAAGCTGTGCGAGGCCATCTGCCCCGCCCAGGCCATCACCATCGAGGCCGAACCGCGCGCCGACGGCAGCCGCCGCACGACGCGCTACGACATCGACATGGTCAAATGCATCTACTGCGGCCTGTGCCAGGAGGCCTGCCCGGTGGACGCCATCGTCGAGGGACCGAACAGCGAGTTCGCCACCGAGACCCGCGAAGAACTGCTCTATGACAAGGCGCGCCTGCTGGACAACGGCGACCGCTGGGAGCGTCTGATCGCGAAGAATCTGGAACTCGACGCTCCGTATCGCTAAACGGAGCGGCGATTCCGCCACGCTGACCCTGACCTTCGGGCCGGGGCTGATTTCTGGAAGGGTCCGGGATTTCCGTCCGGGCCATTGGTTTTGAAGAGGGGCGTCGTCCCGCACATGTTGCAAGGCCTGGCCTTCTATCTTCTGGCGACGGTCGCCGTGGTTTCCGCCCTTCTGGTCGTGACCGCGCGCAATCCCGTGCACTCCGTTCTCTGGCTGATCCTGACCTTCTTCTCGGCGGCCGGACTGTTCGTGCTGCTGAGCGCCGAGTTCCTGGCGATGCTTCTGGTCGTCGTCTACGTCGGCGCCGTGGCGGTGCTGTTCCTGTTCGTCGTCATGATGCTGGACGTCGACTTCGTGAAGCTGCGCGAGGGTTACGCGCGCTACCTGCCGCTGGCGGGCGTCGTGGCGGGCGTGCTGCTCGCCGAGATGATCATGGTGTCGATCAGCGTGGTGCAGGGCGGAGCGGCCCGCGACGCCGCCTCGCCGGTGCCGGCCGGACCGGACGTCACCAACATCGAGACGATCGGCCGCGTGCTCTACACGGACTACGTCTACTTCTTCCAGGCGGCGGGCGTGGTTCTGCTGATCGCCATGATCGGCGCTATCGTCCTGACCCTTCGTCATCGTCCGGGCGTGCATCGTCAGGATCTGGCGGCGCAAGCCAACCGCGAACGCGCCAAGGCTGTCGAGATCAAGTCCGTGACCACGGGCCAGGGCGTCACCCCCGAGGAGCTTCTGTGATGGATATCTCGCTCCACCACTATCTGGCGGTCGCCGCCATGCTGTTCACCATCGGCGTCTTCGGCATCTTCGTGAACCGCAAGAACGTCATCATCATCCTGATGTCGGTCGAGATGATCCTGCTCGCGGTGAACATCAACTTCGTGGCCTTCTCCACGCACCTGAACGACGTGTCGGGTCAGCTGATGGCCATGTTCGTCCTGACGGTCGCCGCGGCCGAGGCCGCCGTCGGCCTGGCCATTCTCGTGACCTTCTTCCGTAACCGCGGCGACATCGCGGTCGACGACGCCTCCGTGATGAAGGGCTGATCGGAACCGTGACTATCCAGACTCTCGTCACTCTCGGCGTCTTCGCCCCCCTGCTGGGGGCCATGATCGCCGGCTTCTTCGGTCGCCGGATCGGGGACATTCCGTCCCAGGCCGTCACAACCGGCCTGCTGTTCTTCTCGTGCGCGGTCTCGTGGATCGTGTTCAGCCAGTGGACCTGGGGCGGGCTGGAAGCCTTCACCGTCCACATCGCGCCGTTCATCCATGTCGGCGACTTCCAGTCGAACTGGTCCATCCGCGTCGACGCCATGTCGGCGGTCATGCTGATCGTCGTGACCAGCGTGTCGTCGCTGGTCCACCTCTATTCCTGGGGCTACATGAAGGAGGACGACAGCCGTCCTCGCTTCTTCGCCTATCTGTCGCTGTTCACCTTCATGATGCTGGCGCTGGTGACGGCGGCCGACTTCGTGCAGATGTTCTTCGGCTGGGAAGGCGTGGGCCTGGCGTCCTATCTGCTGATCGGCTTCTGGTACAAGAAGGCCTCGGCCTCTTCGGCGGCGATCAAGGCCTTTGTGGTCAACCGCGTCGGCGACTTCGGCTTCCTGCTCGGCATGATGACCGTCTTCTGGATGTTCGGCACGATCGAGTTCGCCAAGCTGTTCCCGATGATCGCCGGCAAGGTCGGGGCGGGCTGGGAATTCCTGGGCTACACCTGGTCGGCGCTGGACCTGGCCGGTCTGCTGCTGTTCGTCGGCGCCATGGGCAAGTCGGCGCAGTTCTTCCTGCACACCTGGCTGCCGGACGCGATGGAAGGCCCGACCCCGGTGTCGGCCCTGATCCACGCGGCCACCATGGTTACGGCCGGCGTCTTCATGGTCTGCCTGCTGTCGCCGCTGTATGAGCACGCGCCCGTCGCGTCCCAGTTCATCGCCATCATCGGCGGGATCACGGCCATCTTCGCCGCGACCGTCGGCATGATGCAGAACGACATCAAGCGGGTGATCGCCTATTCGACTTGTTCGCAGCTGGGCTACATGTTCTTCGCGGCGGGCGTCGGCGCCTATCAGCCCGCTATGTTCCACCTGTTCACGCACGCCTTCTTTAAGGCCCTGCTGTTCCTGGGCGCCGGTTCGGTGATCCACGGCATGCACCACGAGCAGGACATGCGGAAGATGGGCGGTCTGTGGAAGCTGCTGCCCGTCACCTATGCGACCATGATGATCGGCACCATCGCCATCACCGGCCTGGGGATGCCTGGCGTCGGCGGCTTCGCCGGCTTCTACTCCAAGGACTCCATCCTCGAGAGCGCCTATGCGGCGGCGAAGACCGGCCATTCGGCTGCAGGCATGTTCGCCTTCTTCATCGGCATCTCTGCAGCTCTGCTGACGGCCTATTATTCCTGGCGTCTGGTGTTCATGACCTTCCACAACAAGCCGGTTTGGAAGGAAGAGGAGGGCGCGCACGCCCATCACGCGGACGATCACGCCTCGCACGCGCAGATCGAAACCCATTCCGAACCTCTGGACGGCGACGATCACGCGCATGACGACCATCACCATGGTCCGCTGAAGCCGCATGAAAGCCCGTGGGTCATGGTGCTGCCGCTGCTGGCGCTGTCGGTCGGCGCGGTGTTTGCGGGCATGATCTTCGCCCCGCACTTCATCGGCCATCATGAGGCCGAGTTCTGGCGCGGCGCCATCTTCGTCGGGGCTGAGAACCACGTCCTGCACGAAAGCCACAACGTCCCGACCTGGGTGAAGTGGGCGCCGCTGATCGTGACGCTGCTGGGCACGGCCATCGCCTATTGGCTGTATGTCGTGAAGGAAGGCGCAGCCAAGCAGATGGCCGACCGCAAGGGCCCGCTGTGGACCTTCCTCTACAACAAGTGGTTCTTCGATGAGCTGTATGACGCCGTCTTCGTGAAGGGTGCCAAGGCGATCGGCGACTTCTTCTGGAAGATCGGCGACGTGAAGATCATCGACGGCCTTGGCCCGAACGGCGCGGCCTGGGCTTCGCTGAAGTCGGGCGGCTGGCTGTCCCGGTTCCAGTCCGGTTTCGTCTACTTCTATGCATTCGTGATGCTGATCGGCGTGGCTGCGTTCCTTGCCTTCGCCATCTTCACGTGGGGAGCCTGAGCCTCGTGCCTCACATTCTGAGCATCGTCACCTTCCTGCCGCTTCTCGGCGCGGCCGCGATCCTGGTCGCGCGCCTGCTGAACAAGGGCGGTCAGGACGCCGCGGCCCCGGCCGCTCGCTGGATCGCCCTGGTCACCACCCTGGTGGTGCTGGCGGTGTCCGTCCTGCTGGTCGCGCAGTTCGATCCGTCGAACCCGGCCTATCAGTTCGTCGAGAACTACGCCTGGTTTGCGGGCGCCGGCTATCACCTGGGCGTGGACGGGATCTCCATCCTGTTCGTCCTGCTGACGGCCTTCCTGCTGCCGATCTGCGTGGTGGCCAGCTGGAAGGCGATCGAGACGCGTGTCGTCGAATACATGATCGCCTTCCTGATCCTGGAGACGCTGGTCATCGGGGTGTTCACCTCGCTGGACCTGTTCCTCTTCTACATCTTCTTCGAAGGCACCCTGGTGCCGATGTATCTGATCATCGGCATCTGGGGCGGCGCCAACCGCATCTACGCGGCCTACAAGTTCTTCCTCTACACCCTGCTGGGCTCCGTCCTGATGCTGCTGGCCATGCTGTGGATGGCGCACACGACGGGCACCACCAGCATTCCGGAGTTGAAGCAGTACGCCTTCGACGCCTCGGTGCAGCCGATCCTATGGCTGGCCTTCTTCGCCTCCTTCGCGGTGAAGATGCCGATGTGGCCGGTGCACACCTGGTTGCCCGACGCCCACGTTCAGGCGCCGACGGCGGGTTCGGTCATTCTGGCCGGCATCCTGCTGAAGCTCGGCGGCTACGGCTTCATCCTGTTCAACATTCCGATGTTCCCGCTGGCGTCGCAGATGTTCACGCCGCTGGTGTTCGCCCTGTCGGTGATCGCCGTGGTCTACACCTCGCTGGTCGCCTTCCGTCAGACGGACATGAAGAAGCTGATCGCCTATTCGTCGGTCGCCCACATGGGCTTCGTGACCATGGGCATCTTCGCCGGCAACGACACCGGGGTTCAGGGCGCCGTCTTCCAGATGCTGAGCCACGGCCTGATCTCGGGCGCGCTCTTCCTGTGCGTTGGCGTGGTCTACGACCGGATGCACACCCGTGAGATCGCCCTCTACGGCGGCCTGACGGCGCGGATGCCCTGGTATGCGGCCATCTTCCTGATGTTCACCATGGCGAACGTCGGCCTGCCGGGCACCTCGGGCTTCATCGGCGAAGTGCTGACGATGACGGGCGCCTATCAGGTCTCGACCTGGACGGCCCTGATCGCCGCCTCGGGCGTGATCTTCTCGGCGGTCTACGCGCTGACGCTGTTCCGCAACGTCATGTATGGCCCGATCACCAATCCGGCGCTGGAAAGCATCACCGACATCGACAAGCGCGAGCTGCTGATCTTCGTGCCCCTGATCGTCGGCACCATCTGGCTGGGCCTCTATCCCAACGCCGTTCTGGATTACACCGGGCCAAGCGTTGAGGCCCTGACGACCGCCTATCGCGCAGCCATCGGCGGGTGAGAGCATAATGACTGATCTGTCTTCCGCCCTTCATCTCTCGGCTCCGGAACTGACCCTTGCGGTCGGCGGGCTGGTGCTGCTCATGCTCGGCGCCTTTACCGGCGAGAAGTCGACGCGCCTGGTCTCGGGCCTGTCGGTGCTACTGCTGCTGGCGGCGACGGCTCTGGCTGTCGTCGGCCCGCTGGGCTCCGCCTTCAACGGGGCCTATGTGGCCGATCCGCTGGCCGTTTACGGCAAGGCGGTGATCTTCCTGTCCGCCGCCGTGGCCGTGGTGCTGGGCGACGGCTGGATGCATCGCAACAACATCGCCAAGTTCGAGTATCCGATCCTGATCGTGCTGGCCTCGGTCGGTATGGGCATGATGGCGTCGTCGGGCGACCTGATCTCGCTCTACATCGGCATCGAGATGCACTCCCTGGCCCTCTACGTCCTGGCCGCCTATCGCCGCGACGACCTGAAGGCCTCGGAAGCCGGTCTGAAGTATTTCGTTCTGGGGGCCCTGTCGTCGGGTCTGCTGCTGTACGGCGCCAGCCTGATCTATGGTTTCGCCGGTTCGATGCGGTTCGAGGACATCGCCGCCTTCGCCACCGCCAACCCCGGTCCGGGCCTGATCTTCGGCCTGGTGTTCCTGATCTGCGGTCTGGCGTTCAAGGTTTCGGCCGCGCCGTTCCACATGTGGACGCCGGACGTCTATGAAGGCGCCCCGACGCCGGTCGTGGCCCTGTTCTCGACCGCGCCCAAGGTGGCGGCCATGGTGCTGATCATCCGCGTGCTGGTCGAAGGCTTCGGCCTGGCCCATGCCCAGTGGGCCCAGGTGGTGATCCTGATCTCGCTGATCAGCTTCGCCGTCGGCGCCTTCGGCGGCCTGATGCAGAAGGACATCCAGCGGCTGCTGGCCTATTCGTCCATCATCAACATCGGCTACGCCCTGCTCGGCGTGGCGGCGGGCACGCAGGTCGGCGTTCAGGCGACCCTGATGTTCATGACCCTGTATGTCGTGGACCAGATCGGCTTCTTCGCCATCCTGCTGTCGCTGAGCCGCAATGGTCGTCCGATCCGCAAGATCGCCGATCTGGCCGGTCTGAAGAAGGACCGCCCGCTGACCGCCGTCGCCCTGACGATCCTGTCGCTGTCGGCCATCGGCATTCCGCCGATGTCGGGCTTCTGGGGCAAGGTCTACGTCTTCGGCGCGGCCGCCGACGCCGGATACTGGATGGCGGGCGCGGCGGGGCTGGTAGCCTCGGTCGTGGCGGGCTTCTACTACCTGCGCATCATCAAGGTGATGTGGTTCGACACGCCGGACTTCGACGTGACGACGGACAAGGCGCCGGCCGGCGCCCAGTGGATCGGCTGGGCGGCTGCGGCCT
>DGIZ01000085.1 GCA_002386585.1 Brevundimonas sp. UBA4609
TCGGACTTGATCCGAGGATCGAGGGAACCGGCGCGCTTTTCCTGTCCGCCGTCCCGCAGACGGATGGCCCGATCCTCGGATCAAGTCCGAGGATGACGAAGAGCCATGATCATGAAAAAGGCCCGGTCGTGGGACCGGGCCTTTTGCTGTCAGTGCGCCTCTTTCGGCGTCTCCATCAGTTCGATCAGCACCCCGCCCATCTCCTTGGGATGCAGGAACACCACGGGCGTACCGTGCGCGCCGATGCGGGGCTCGCCCGTGCCCAGGATGGTCACGCCCTTGGCGCGCATGTCGGCAATGGCGGCGTGGATATCAGCCACCTCGAAGCAGACATGGTGCTGTCCGCCCTTGGGGTTCTTGGCCAGGAATCCGGTGATCGGGCTGGTCTCGTCATAGGGCTCGATCAGTTCGATCTGGGCCGTCGGCGTGTCGATGAAGCAGACCTTCACTCCCTGCGCGGGCAGGTCGAACGGCGCGCCGATCTTCGTCGCGCCCAGCACGTCGCGATACAGCTTGATCGACTCGGCGATGGAGGGCGTGGCGACGCCGACGTGGTTCAGATTGCCGATCACTTCTTCGTCTCCACAGGCGCAGGCTGAGCGTAGCCCAGGCGCTGGTTCAGCTTTTCGATCAGGTCCGCCGCCGTCTCGGCGATCACGGAGCCCGGCGGATAGACGGCCGCCGCGCCCATATCGAGCAAGGGCTGCACGTCCGACGGCGGAATGACGCCGCCGACCACGATCATGATGTCCTCGCGCCCCAGCTTGGCCAGTTCAGCCTTCAGCTCGGGAACCAGCGTCAGATGCCCCGCCGCCAGCGACGAGGCTCCGACCGCGTGGACGTTCTTCTCGACTGCATCGCGCGCGGCCTCGGCGGGCGTCTGGAACAGAGCCCCCGCCGTCACGTCGAAGCCGATATCGCCGTATCCGGTGGCGACGACCTTCTGGCCCCGGTCATGCCCGTCCTGCCCCAGCTTGGCGATCAGGATGCGCGGCGGGCCGCCGTCATTGTCGATGAAGGTCGCTACCATCTCGCGAGCGCGGGCGACCTTGGGATCGTTCCCGGCCTCCTTGGCATAGACGCCCGAGACCGTCTTCACCGTGGCGATGTGGCGGCCGAAGGCGGCCTCCAGCGCGTCGGAGATTTCGCCGACGGTGGCCTTGGCGCGGGCTGCCCGCACGGCCAGCTCCATCAGGTTCTCATTGCCGCGCGCGCCCTCAGTCAGGGCGTTCAGCGCGGCTTGCGTCGCCGCCTCGTCCCGCTCGGCCTTCAGGCGTTGCAGCTTCTCGATCTGCCGGGCGCGCACCTCGGCGTTGTCGACCTTCAGCATCGGAATGTCGTCGACGACCGGGTTCAGGTATTTGTTCACCCCCACGACCGTCTGCTGGCCCGTGTCGATGCGGGCCTGCGTCTTGGCGGCGGATTCCTCGATCCGCAGCTTGGGAATGCCCGCCTCAATGGCCTTGGCCATGCCGCCGTAGGCCTCGACCTCCTCCATCAGGGCGCGTGCCTTGGTCGCCAGCTCCTGCGTCAGGCGCTCGACGTAGAAGCTGCCGCCCCACGGGTCGATGACGCGGGTCAGGCCCGTCTCGGCCTGCGCCAGAATCTGGGTGTTGCGCGCGATCCGGGCCGAGAAGTCGGTCGGCAGGGCCAGCGCCTCGTCCAGCGCATTGGTGTGCAGGCTCTGCGTCTGGCCGCCCGCCGCCGCCATGCACTCGACCATGGTGCGCGGTACATTGTTGAACACGTCCTGCGCCGCCAGCGACCAGCCCGAGGTCTGGCAGTGCGTCCGCAGCGACAGGGACTTCGGATTGACGCCGCCTTCCCGCTTGACCGCCTCGGCCCACAGCAGGCGGCCGGCGCGCATCTTGGCCACCTCCATGAAGTAGTTCATGCCGATGGCCCAGAAGAAGCTCAGGCGCGGCGCGAAGCGGTCGATCTCCATGCCCGCCGCCTTGCCCGCGCGCAGGTATTCGATCCCATCCGACAGGGTGTAGGCCAGTTCGATATCCGCCGACGCCCCCGCCTCCTGCATGTGATAGCCGGAGATGGAGATGGAGTTGAACTTGGGCGTTTCCTTCGCCGTCCACTCGAAGATGTCGGCGATGATCCGCATCGAGGGCGCGGGCGGATAGATGTAGGTGTTGCGGACCATGAACTCCTTCAGAATGTCGTTCTGAATGGTCCCGGTCAGCTTGGCGTGGTCGACGCCCTGCTCCTCGCCCGCCACGACATAGAGGGCCAGGATCGGCAGCACCGCCCCGTTCATGGTCATGGACACCGACATCTGGTCCAGCGGAATGCCGTCGAACAGGGTCCGCATGTCCAGAATGCTGTCGATGGCCACGCCCGCCATGCCGACGTCGCCCTTCACCCGCGGGTGGTCCGAGTCATAGCCCCGGTGTGTCGCCAGGTCGAAGGCGACCGACAGGCCCTTCTGACCGGCGGCCAGGTTGCGGCGATAGAAGGCGTTGGACTCCTCGGCGGTCGAGAAGCCCGCATACTGGCGGATGGTCCAGGGCGCGCCCGCATACATGGTCGGATAGGGCCCGCGCACGAAGGGGGCGAAGCCCGGCAGGCCGTGGATGAAATCCAGCCCCTCCAGCGCATCCGGCCCATAGGCGGTTTCAACCGTCAGCGCCTCGGGCGTGGTCCACGGCGCGCGGTCCGGCCCGGCGCCGGTCGCGCCCAAATCAAGGGCGACCTTGGAGAAGTCAGGGAAACTCATTGGGCGGCCTCCTCGAAGGCGGCGGCGAAGCGGACAGGCGCCAGCGCCTCGAAAGTCCCGGCGACGGCAGGTGCAGCAGGCGCGGGCGTCACGGGCGCGGGACGCACATCCGGATCGACGAATTTGGTGACACCGACGATCTGGGCGGCGCCGTCCTGGAAGGCTTTCTCAGCCATATCGCGGGCGCGGGCGATGCGGGGCTGGATCACCCCGCCTTCCAGACAGGCGATCACGCCGCCTTCAGCTTCATAGACCTGGAACTCGGCCCAGGCGGCCTCGGCCAGTTCGCGGGTGCGGGCGTCCAGATACCAGGAGCCGCTGGCCGGATCATCAACGCGGCCCAGATTGGATTCCTCCATCAGGATCAGCTGGGTGTTGCGCGCCTGACGCTTGGCGAAGTCGTCGGGCAGGCCCGCCGCGCGGGTGAAACCGTCCAGCACCACAGCATCGGCCCCGCCCACGGCCCCGGCGAACCCGGCGGCGGTCAGGCGCAGCATGTTCGGCCACGGATCGCGCGCCGACAGCATCCGCCGCGACGAGCGCGCCTCGATGATCGCCGGAACCTCGGCTCCGAACGCCTTGGAGACGCTGGCCCAGACCAGACGCAGCGCGCGGATTTTCGCCAGAGAGTCGAAATAAGCCTGATCCACGGCGACGCCCAGAACCACGCCCTTCAATGCCGCCTCAGCCGACAGACCTGCTTCAACGACCGCCTTCACATAGGCCACGGCCGACGACGCGGCGAAGGCCAGTTCCTGCGCGATCGAGCCGCCCGCCTCATGCGCTGCACGGCCCGAGGCCATGAACAGCGTCGCCTCGGGATAGGTCGCGGCGTGGGTCGCCGCCGCCCTGGCCGTCTCGGCCATGACGGCCGCGAAGTCCGACGGCGCCCCGCCCGCCTCGGCATAGGCCGAGATCGGATCGAGGTGGAAGGCCAGCTTGGCGCGGGGCGAACCCTTGGCAACCGCCGACAGGGCCTCGGCCGCCTTCACGCCGTCGAACCCGGCGTCCAGCGCCACCGGCGCCAGTTCCAGCGCCACGCCGTCCAGCGCGCGCGCCAGTCGGCCCGCGTCCGCCGCCACAGGCCCAGCGATCAGGACCGAGGCCGCCCCGTTCTCCAGATCGGTCAGGACGGCGCGGTTCAGGGCGTCGGCGTCCTCGCCCTCGTTCAGCGCCCGCACGTCCCAGGCCCGGCCTTCGGAATCCGAGGGCCGGGGCGCGAACACCGGCTCGCCCCCGTTCGCCGCCCCATACAGGGGCTTCGTCGCCAGATGGTCCGCATCCAGATGTATGAGGCTCTCCAGCGGACGCTCCTTCAGCGCCTTCACGGCGGCCTCGCGCCATTCGAGCGGGGTCGGGACGGCGAACTCGGTCATTTACTCGAACTCCACCAGCACGTCGTCGGCGGCGACCGGATCACCGGCCTTGGCCTTGACCGCCTTCACCTTGCCGTCGCGCTCGGCCTTGAGGATGTTCTGCATCTTCATGGCCTCGATGATGGCGACGGTCTCGCCGGACTTGACCTCCTGGCCCTCGACCACGGGGATGTCGACCACCAGACCCGGCATCGGCGACAGCACCAGCTTGGAGGTGTCCGCCGCCTGCTTCTCGGGCAGCAGGGCGTAGAGATGCGCCACGTCGGGGCGCAGCACCCGCACCCGCGCCCGCGCCGCGCGGTGGCGGATGTCGAAGCCGTCGGCGGCGCGCTTCACCTCGGCGGTGAAGGCGTCGTCGTCCAGCACCGCCTTGAACAGCGACAGGCCCGGACGCCAGTCGATCTCGGACAGGGAGACTTCCTCGCCGTCGATGGCGACGATCAGGTCTTCGGCCTCGTCATAGCCGACCTCGACCTCATAGGCCGCCTTGTCGATCAGGACGGTCCAGTCGGTGCGCTCGCTGGGGTCGCCGTCCTGTTCGGCGATGACCTCGTTCATGGCTACGGCCGAGGCGATCAGGATCTTCACCTGCTCCGGCGTCGGCGCCAGGCCGTGGAAGCCATCGGGGAACTCGTCCTTGATGTAGCTGGTCGACAGCTGGCCGGACTGGAAGCGTTCCTGATCCATCACCGCCGCCAGGAAGGGCACATTGTGGCCCAGCCCCGCCAGATGGGTGTCTTCCAGCGCGCGGGCCATGCCGCGCACCGCGTCCTCGCGCGTCTCGCCCCAGGCGCACAGCTTGGCGATCATGGGGTCGTAGAACATGCTGATCTCGTCGCCCTCGCGGACGCCCGAGTCATTGCGGACCGTATAGTCGCCCTGATCACCCTCTTCCGGCTGCTCATAGCGCACGAGACGGCCGATCGACGGCAGGAAGCCGCGATAGGGGTCTTCGGCGTAAATGCGGCTCTCGATGGCCCAGCCGTTGATCGACAGGTCGTCCTGCTTGATCGCCAGTTGCTCGCCCCAGGCCGAGCGGATCATCTGTTCGACCAGATCGACGCCGGTGATCAGCTCCGTCACCGGATGCTCGACCTGCAGACGGGTGTTCATCTCCAGGAAGAAGAAGCTCTTGTCCTGACCGGCGACGAACTCGACCGTCCCCGCCGAGTCATAGTTGACTGCCTTGGCAAGCGCGACGGCCTGCGCCCCCATGGCGGCGCGGGTGGCCTCGTCCAGCAGGGGCGACGGCGCCTCCTCGATGACCTTCTGGTTGCGGCGCTGGATCGAGCATTCGCGCTCGAACAGGTGGATGACGTTGCCGTGCTTGTCGCCCAGCACCTGAATCTCGATGTGGCGCGGGTCAACGATGAACTTCTCAAGGAAGACGCGGTCGTCGCCGAAGGCGTTCAGCGCCTCGGCCTTCACGGCGGCGAAGCCTTCGGCCATGTCGTCGTCCGAATGGGCGACGCGGATGCCCTTGCCCCCGCCCCCGGCCGAGGCCTTGATCATGACCGGATAGCCGATCTCGCGCGCGATCTTCACCGCCTCGTCCGGCGTTTCGATCAGGCCCATATGGCCCGGCACGGTCGAGACGCCCGCCTCGGCGGCGAACTTCTTCGAGGTGATCTTGTCGCCCATGGCGTCGATCGCCTCGGGGTTCGGCCCGATGAAGGCGATGCCCTCGGCCTTCAGCCGTCGCGCGAACCCAGCGTTTTCCGACAGGAAGCCGAAGCCGGGGTGCACGGCCTGCGCCCCCGTCTGCTTCACGACGTCCACGATCTTGTCCTGGATCAGATAGGACTGGGCGGCGGGCGACGGGCCGATGTGAACCGTCTCATCCGCCATCTCGCACGCCAGCGACCCGGCGTCGGCGTCGGAGTAGACGACCACCGTCTTGATGCCCATGCGACGGCAGGTCTTGATTACACGAACAGCGATCTCGCCGCGGTTGGCGATCAGGATTTTGTCAAACATTACGACCTACATTTAACCGGGATGGTCCAAGCATCGACAGCTTCTTTTCAACCGCTGTATCGATTACCGCATCAATTTCGCGCATTTGGAGCTTTGGGTTCCACTTACCATACAAACGAACCGTATTTTCGTAGCCAGGGTGAACCTTATTTCTTCGAACCAAAGAAATTAAATCGAAATTATTCTCTACTGTTGCGCAATAAGATTTTCCTATAACGTCAAAACCAATGTCTATATTCGCGACATCATTTAGAAAACTTGAAGCAATAAGTTCCAACTCGTTACACAACAACATTGACTGAACAACTATAGACCAATTATTCGGATCTTGTAGCCATGATGATCTATTATCGTCATAAACAAAATCAGTAACGTTCTTTTCAAGCCTTATAGAAATATTCTTTTCTTTACAAAGATTGTAAAGTTCATTACTTTTACTTACTCCAGAAGTTAAGTAACGATCACACATTTCAATAGAAATTTTCTTTTTATTGTACTCCCTCTCACTCCTCGATGCCTGCGTGGAGGATTTTAGTTGAAAATACGCTATCAAAATACTGATAAAAATTAGAATACCCGATACGTGATACCCGAACTGTACAGCGTTTTGAATTTTACCCCACACAGCGCCCTCCTCCTTACAGCGGAATGTTGTCGTGCTTCTTCCAGGGATTTTCCTGGGTCTTGTTCTTCAGCGTCTTCAGCGCCTTGATCAGGCGACGGCGGGTGCCGTGGGGCATGATGACGTCGTCGATGTAGCCTAGGCCCGCCGCCACGAAGGGGTTGGCGAAGCGTTCCTTGTATTCGGCCTCGCGCGCCGCCAGGGCCTCGGGGTCGCCGGCCTCCTTGCGGAAGATGATTTCGACCGCGCCCTTGGCGCCCATGACCGCGATCTCGGCAGTGGGCCAGGCGTAGTTGACGTCGCCGCGCAGGTGCTTGGAGCTCATGACGTCATAGGCGCCGCCATAGGCCTTGCGCGTGATGACCGTCAGCTTGGGCACCGTGGCCTCGGCATAGGCGAACAGCAGCTTGGCGCCGTGCTTGATCAGGGCGCCGTACTCCTGCTTGGTGCCCGGCATGAAGCCCGGCACGTCGACGAAGGTGACGAGCGGGATGTGGAAGGCGTCGCAGAAGCGCACGAAGCGCGCGGCCTTGCGGCTGCTGTCGATGTCCAGCACCCCCGCCAGGGTCTGGGGCTGGTTGCCGACGATGCCGACCGGTTGGCCGTCCAGACGGCCGAAGCCGCAGATGATGTTCTTGGCGAAGTCGGCGCCGATCTCGAAGAAGTCGGCCTCGTCGACCGTCTTCAGGATCAGCTCCTTCATGTCATAGGGCTGGTTCGGATTGGCCGGGACCAGGGTGTCCAGCGACGCCTCGTCGCGTTCCGGCTCGTCATAGGTGTCGCGGACCGGCGGCGTCTCGCGGTTCGACAGCGGCAGGAAGCCGATCAGGCGGCGGACCTCCGACAGGGCCTCCAGATCGTTCTCGAAGGCGCCGTCGGCGACGCCCGACTTGCCCGCATGGACGCGGGCGCCGCCCAGGTCCTCGTGGCTGACCACCTCGTTGGTGACCGTCTTCACCACGTCGGGACCGGTCACATACATGTAGGAGGTGTCCTTCACCATGAAGATGAAGTCGGTGATGGCGGGCGAATAGACATCGCCGCCCGCGCACGGCCCCATGATGACGCTGATCTGCGGGATGACGCCCGAGGCCAGCGTATTCTGCAGGAAGATGTCGGCGTAGCCGGCCAGGCTCTCCACCCCTTCCTGAATGCGGGCGCCGCCTGCGTCGAACAGGCCGATGATCGGCGCGCCGGCGGTCAGGGCCATCTTCTGGATCTTGACGATCTTGGCCGCGTGGGCGCCCGACAGCGAGCCGCCGAACACCGTGAAGTCCTTCGAGAAGACATAGACCAGACGGCCGTTGATCGTGCCGCGCCCGGTGACGACGCCGTCGCCGGGGATGCGCTGCTCGGCCATGCCGAAGTCGTGGCTGCGGTGCTCCACGAACATGTCGGTCTCTTCAAAGGAGCCTTCGTCCAGCAGGACGCCGATGCGTTCGCGGGCGGTCAGCTTGCCCTTGGCGTGCTGGCTGGCGATGCGCTTCTCGCCTCCACCCAGACGGGCGGCGGCGCGACGGCGCTCGAGTTCCTCGAGGATGGCCTGGCTCATGATTGGAGCGACTCCCTGACTTCGTTCAGGCCCAACAAGCCGCTTCGTTGCAAAAAGGCAATCGCAACTTTGCAAAAGGTGCGTAAGTGCGTAAGCCTGCCAAGGCGCACAGGCGTTTTTGCAAAGTTGCAACGCCGATGACCGATGCAGGGCGATGGCTGAAAAACTGTACCTCGGGACCAAGGTGCGCAAGCTGCGCGAGGCGCGCGGCTGGACGCTGGAGCAGTGCGCCGGGCGGCTGGCGCTGTCGCCGTCCTATCTGTCGCAGATCGAGACCAACCAGCGCCCGGCCACGGCGCGGGTGCTGATCGCCCTGACCCGCGCCTTCGACGTGGACGCCAGCCTGTTCGATCTGGACGGCGACGCACGCCTGATCGCCGACCTGCGCGAGGCGACCACCGACGTCGCGGGCCACGCCGAGGCGCCCACGGCGGGCGAGCTGAAGCAGGCGGCCATGAACGCGCCCCGGCTGGCGCGGCAGTTCCTGGCCCTGCATCAGGACTATCGCCGTCTGGACGAGCGGCTGAAGACGCTGAACGAGACGCTGGGCCGCGACGAACACGCCGCCGACGCCGCCCCCGCCCTGCCCTATGAGGCGGTGCGCGACTTCTTCCACTATCGCGACAACTACATCGACGCCCTGGATCGGGCGGCGGAGGATCTGGCCGCGCGGCTGAACCTCGGCGACGGCGTCCATCCGGAACGCGAGCTGGAGGCCGCCCTCAACGACCTGTGCGGCGTGCGCGTCGCCACGGGTCAGGGGCGCGGCGCCATGCGGCGTTTCGATCCGGGCGCGCGCATCCTCTATGTCGACGCCAGCCTGCCGGGCGCCACCCGCGCCTTCCAGATGGCGCATCAGCTGGTTCGCTTGCGGTTCGAAGACCTGATCGAGCACGAACTGGACCGCGCCGCCTTCGACATTCCCGCCGCGCGCGACGTGTGCCGGGTCGGCCTCGCCAACTATGCGGCAGGGGCGTTGCTGCTGCCCTATCGTGCGTTTCTGGAGACGGCGCGTGAACTGCGGCACGACGTGGACCGGTTGCGCAACCGCTTCCACGTCAGCTTCGAGCAGGCCTGCCACCGGCTGTCGACGCTGCAACGGCCGGGCTGGCGCGGCGTGCCCTTCTATTTCGCGCGGGTGGACATGGCGGGCAACATCACCAAGCGGCACAGCGCGACGCGCTTCCAGTTCGCCCGCTTCGGCGGCGCCTGCCCGCTGTGGAACGTGCATGAGGCGTTCAGCGCCCCCGACCGCATTCTGGTCAATCTGTCGGAAATGCCGGACGGCGCCCGCTACGTCTGCCTCGCCAAGAGCGTGTCCAAGCCGGGCGGGTCGTTTCTGGAGCCGGACCGGCGCTATGCGCTGGGTCTGGGGTGCGAGATCGAGCACGCGGGGCAGCTGGTCTATGCGGACGGGCTGGACCTGAACGGCCCGCCGACGCGCATGGGGGTGAACTGCCGCATCTGCGAACGGACGGACTGCACCCAGCGGGCGTTTCCGCCGATCGACCGGACGCTGGCCGTGCCGGAGAATGAACGCGGGGTTATCCCCTATACGCTGAGCTGACCCTCTCCCCGCGCGGCGGGGAGAGGGCGCATCATCATCAGCTCATCGTCGGGATGATGAAGCTGGAGTCTTCATGCTCCAGCGCGCTGTCGGGCCAGCGGGCGGTGACGGTCTTGGTCTTGGTCCAGAACTTCACGCCCTCCATGCCGTACTGGTTGGTGTCGCCGAAGCCCGAGCGCTTCCAGCCGCCGAAGGAGTGGTAGGCCACCGGCACCGGGATCGGCACGTTGATGCCGACCATGCCGACGTTGACGCGGGCGGCGAAGTCGCGGGCCGCGCGGCCGTTCTGGGTGAAGATGGCGACGCCGTTGCCGTACTGATGCTTGGACGGCAGGCTCAGCGCTTCCTCGAAGCTGGCGGCGCGGACGATCTGCAGCACCGGGCCGAAGATCTCTTCCTGATAGGACGACATGTCGGTCGTCACATGGTCGAACAGCGACGGGCCGATGAAGTAGCCCTTTTCGTGCCCCTGCAGGCTGAAGTCGCGCCCGTCGACGACCAGTTCGGCGCCTTCCTCGACGCCCTTGCTGATCCAGCCGGCGACGCGGTCGCGGTGCTGGGCCGAGATCACCGGGCCGTAGTGGGCCTGATCATCGGTCGAGACGCCGACGCGCAGGGTCGGAATCTCAGCGACCAGACGCTCGCGCAGTTCATCGGCGGTCTTCTTGCCGACCGGAACGACGACCGGCAGGGCCATGCAGCGTTCGCCGGCCGAACCGTAGGCCGCGCCCGACAGGTCCTTGATCACCTGATCTAGGTCGGCGTCGGGCATGACGATGCCGTGGTTCTTGGCGCCGCCCATGGCCTGGACGCGTTTCCCGTGCTGGGCGCCCGTCTGATAGACGTAGTGGGCGATGTCCGACGAGCCGACGAAGCTGACGGCGTGGATGTCGGGGTGGGCCAGGATGGCGTCGACCGCCGTCTTGTCGCCGTGGACGACGTTCAGCACGCCCTTGGGCGCGCCCGCCTCCATCATCAGTTCGCCCAGACGCACCGGCACGGACGGGTCGCGCTCGGACGGCTTCAGGATGAAGGTGTTGCCGACGGCGATGGCGACGCCGAACATCCACATCGGGATCATAGCCGGGAAGTTGAACGGGGTGATGCCCGCCACCACGCCCAGGGCCTGACGCGAGGAGTAGACGTCGATGCCCGGACCGGCGCCCAGGGTGTATTCGCCCTTCAGCGCGTGCGGGATGCCGCAGGCGAACTCGATCACTTCCAGACCACGCTGGATGTCGCCCTTGGAGTCGGCGATGACCTTGCCGTGCTCGCTGGACAGCATTTCAGCCAGTTCGTTCATGTTCGCCTCGACCAGGCGCTTGAACTCGAACATGACGCGGGCGCGGCGCTGCGGGTTGGTCGAGGACCAGCCTTCGAAGGCGGCCTGCGCCGACTGGACCGCGCGATCCAGTTCCGACGGCGTCGCCAGCTGGACGCGGGCCTGAACCTCGCCGGTATTGGGGTTGAAGACGTCGCCGAAGCGACCCGACGCCCCCTCGAAAGCCGCACCGTCGATGAAGTGGCGAATATCGCGCATTGAACGTCTCTCCCGATGATTATGGTTCTTCGTGAGCCTGCCCTAGCAGAGCGGGCCGGTCAGGCCCATTGCAATCTTGCATGTGATGATGTGCATATCTGCATATGTTCGACTGGGATGATCTGAGGGTGTTTCTGGCGGCCGCCCGCGCGGGGTCGCTAGCCACGGCGGCGCAGCGGCTGGGCGTGAAATATCCGCTGCAGATCGACGAGGCACCGAAGCCCGACAGCGCGACGGTGCAGGGGCCGGAACTGGCGCGCGTGCGCGAGCTGATGTACTGG
>DGIZ01000088.1 GCA_002386585.1 Brevundimonas sp. UBA4609
GGCCCCAGGCGGCGTGGGCGTGGGCGATCTCGGCCTTGGTCGTGGCCTCGTCGACCGAGACGGCCGAAACCTCGGCGCGCAGGGCGGCCAGCAGGTCGGCGGGCAGGGTGACGGACCCGTCGCGCGCGAAAGTCTCGAACACGGCGCGGGTCGTCTCGGCGTCGCGGCCGGAGGCTTCATAGACCAGACGTTCGAAGTTGGACGGCGCCTGCACGTCCATCGACACGCTGCCGCTCTCGACCGCCGGGCGGCGAGCGTAGACGCCGTCGTTGATGGCGCGGGCCAGGGCGTCGTTCTGGTTGACGGCGGCGACGAAGCCGGCGGCGGGCAGGCCCATCTTGCGGGCGGCGATCCCGGCGAAGGCGTCGCCGAAATTGCCGGTCGGCACCACGAATGTCGCCGCCTGGCCCAGTTGCGCCGTGGCCGAGACGTAATAGGGAATCTGTCCCGCCAGACGGCCCCAGTTGATCGAGTTGACTGAGGACAGGCGTCCCTGTGCGCGCAAGCCTTCCTCGGCCAGAAGCCCCTTCACCAGACGCTGACAGTCGTCGAAATCGCCGCGCACGGCCAGGTTCAGGACGTTGTCGGCCTCGACCGTCGTCATCTGCTTGCGCTGCACCGGAGAGACGCGGTCCAGCGGGTGCAGGACGATCAGCTTGATGCGTTCGGCGCCCGCAAAGGCGCGCACGGCGGCGGCGCCTGTGTCGCCGCTGGTGGCGGTCAGCAGGGTCAGGGTCTCGCCCGTCGCGGCCAGGGCCTCGTCCGACAGGGCGGCCACCAACTGCATGGCCAGGTCCTTGAACGCCGCCGTCGGGCCGTGGAACAGTTCGAGCACGAACAGGCCGGGTTCCAGCTCGACCAGCGGCGTCACCAGCGGATGGTCGAAGCCCTTGGTCAGGCGGTCCAGGGCGCGGTCCAGCGCGCCCGCAGGCAGGGCGTCGCCGATGAAGGGCGCCATCGCCGCCTTGGCGATCTCGGCGTAGCTGCGGCCGGGACGCGTGGCGTCGGCGGGCAGGGCGGGCCAGGCCTGCGGCATGTAGAGGCCGCCGTCCGGCGCGATGCCGCGCAGCAGGGCGTCGCTGAAGCGGGTCGGGGCGGCGTCGCCGCGCGTCGAGATGTAGCGATCAGGGGAGGTCGTCATATCGGGGTCGTTTCTAGCCGCGATCCGGCGCTTCGTCATGATTATTTTGCGCATGCGAAAGGAATTTTCGCGAGATGACGCAACAACCCGGCTCAGCGGGCGGCGGGCGCACGCCTTGACCGCGCGGGGCGGGAAAAGGGGCTGGCGTCGCGCGGCGGCCCGGTTCATGTCAGACGGATGAACCGCCGTTCCCTCCTTATTCGCGCCGGGGCCGTCGCCGCCGCCGTCGGCGGCGGGCTGTGGCTGAAGGATCATGTGCTGTGGCGGCGACCCAGGGTGACCTTCGGCGCCGATGGGACCAGCGGCTGGCTGGGCTTCGTCGTTCCCCGGACCCTGTTGCCGACGGTGCGCGTGCGCCTTGCGGGGCGAGATCTGACCGCCCTGGTCGACAGCGGGGCCCAGTATTCGGTGATCGACCGCCGACTGGTGGCGGAGCTGGGGTTGGACAACCTCTTCGACATGCCCCTGATCGCCTATGGCGTGGACGGGCGCGCCCAGATGGGGCGGGGCGTGACCCTGGATCTGGCCGTGGGGGCGGCGCGCGTCGGTCGCCTGCGCGCCGGGATTCTGGATCTGGGCCCCCTGTCGGAGGAGGAGGGGCTGGGGGCGCCCCTGATCCTGGGGCAGGACCTGCTGATGGAGGCGGCGCTGGAGATGGACCTGCGCCAGCGGCGCCTAAGGCTGGTTGATGCGGCCCAAAACGTGCTGCCGCCCGCCTATCGCCCCTTGCCGGTGCGGCGTTCGGGCACCGCCCTGGTCGCGCAGGCCGTGGTCGAGGGCGCGCCGGTCAAGGCGGTGGTGGACACTGGGTCGTCCGCCCTGCTGGCCCTGAGCGAAGGCGTCGCGCAATCGGCGGGCCTGCTGGACGGTCGGCCCGAGCGGGCCGGGTCGAGCATCGTCCTGGGCGGGGTGGCCAGGGCGCGGATGATCCAGGCCCGGACCGTGGCCCTGGGTGACGAGACGTGGCGCGATGTGACGACCGCCGTCTACGCCGATCAGGCCTTGCCCAACTATCCGGACGCCCTGTTGGGCATGGAGGCTTTCGCGGGGCGGGACGTTATTCTGGATCTCAGCGACGGACAGCTTCACCTCGCGCCGTTGATGGATGTGACCATTGTTTAGTTTTGTCCTCTCCCCGGTGGGAGAATCCGTTTCGTTCGCGGCTTGAAGGGGGATAAGCGGCCGACATGACCGCCTTGCCGTCCATGACATCGGTGTCGCCTAGCCAGAGGCTGGAGAGTCTGGATCTCCTGCGCGGGTTCGCCCTGTGCGGCATTCTGCTGGTCAACATCATGATGATGGGCGGCTTATGGGGCCAGTATCATCCGGATCTGCCGCCGACCCTGGCCAACCCCGACTGGTCGGCGTGGATCATACAGCATCTGTTCGTGCAGGGGTCGATGCGGGGCTTGTTCACCCTGCTGTTCGGCGCGGGAATGCTGCTGATCACCCTGCGCGGAGAAGACGGACGCGGCACGATCCAGGCGGCGGACGTCTATTTCCGACGCTGCATGGCGCTTCTGGCCTTAGGCGTGTTCAACGCCACCATCCTGCTGTTTCCGGGGGACATCCTCTATGTCTACGGCCTGTCGGGATTCCTGCTGTTCGTGTTCCGCACCGCGCGGCCGCGCACGCTGATCGCCCTGTCGGCGGCCCTGCTTCTGCTGCTGACGGTCGAGTCGACGGTGGTCGGGGCCTATCAGGCGATGGAGGCGCGACAAGGGGCGGATCTGGCCAGCCAGGCGGAGACGGGCGCGGCCCTTTCGCCCGCCGACGCCGAAGCCTTGAAAGCCTACGTCCGCGCTCAGGAGGCGCAGAGTCTGTCGCCGGAGACCGCCGTCGAGGAAACCGCCGTACGCACGGGGAGCGCCCTGGGCCTGCTGAAGTGGAGCGTGCGGACCTGGCTGGACTACGCCGCCTCCAGCTACACCATCACCCTGGTGATTGAATCGGTCGCCTTCATGCTGCTGGGCATGGCGTTGTTCAAGCTGGGCGTTCTGGGCGGGGCGCGGTCGCTGGGCTTCTACCTGGCCCTGGCCGGCGGCGGTTACGCCCTCGGGCTGGCGGTCAACGGGGGACAGGCCGTCATGCTGTGGAACAGCCAGTTCTCGTCCGAATCCTGGGCGGCGCAGACCAGCTATGAACTGGGGCGTTGCGCCATGACGCTGGGCCATGTCGGCCTGCTGCTGTCGCTTTGGAAGATGAACATGCTCGGCTTCGTGGGGCGGGCCTTGCGGAGCCTGGGCCGGATGGCCCTGACCAACTATCTGGGCCAGTCGGCGATCGCGGGCCTGCTGTTCTATGGTCTGGGCCTGTGGGGCAGACTGGACTGGTGGGGCCTGTGGGGCGTGGCGGCGTCGATCTGGGTCGTCCAGATGATCTTCAGCGCGCTCTGGCTGCGAGCCTTCAACATGGGGCCGCTGGAATGGGCGCTGCGCTGGTTCGCCTATGGGCGACCCTCGCCTCTCAGACGCACCAAGGCCGCCTGACTACTCAGGTCTGGGGCCGGGCCTAGAGCTGGGAGAAGGTGTCGCAGGCGGCCGGATCGCCGGTCTGATAACCGCGCTGCAGCCATTCGACCCGCTGGGCCGAGGAGCCGTGGGTGAAGCTTTCCGGCGAGACGCGCCCGCCGCCGCGGCGTTGCAGCGCATCGTCGCCGATGGCCTGGGCGGTCTTCATGCCCTCCTCCAGATCGCCTGGCTCCAGCGCCACCTCTCCATTCGAGACGGCGGCGGCGTTGCGGGCCCAGACCCCGGCGTAACAATCGGCCTGAAGCTCCAGGGCGACGGAATAACGGTTGCCCTCCGCCTGGCTGCGCGCCGACCGCTGGGCCTGCTGCACCTGCTGGCTGGCCCCCGTCAGGGTCTGGACGTGGTGGCCGAACTCATGGGCGATGACATAGGCCTTGGCGAAGTCGGCGCCGGACGCGCCCAGCTTGCTCTCCATCTCGCGCCAGAAGCTGAGGTCCAGATAGACCTTCTGATCCGCCGGACAGTAGAACGGCCCCATGGCCGCCTGACCGTAGCCGCAGCCGGTCTGGGTGCCCTGTTCGTACAGGACGGTGGTCGGCGCGGTGTAGCCTTTCAGCTTGGTGCGCCAGACGTCGTTGATGTTGGAGCCGACGACTTCGACGAACTGGCCGGCCTGATCCTCGGGCGAGCCCATTTGGCCCTGCTGTTCCGCCTGGCCGGCGCCGCCGAACTGGCTGGCCAGCTGCTGGGTGGTGTTGGGGTCTATGCCGAAGACGAAATAGCCGATGGCCGCCAGCACCAGGACGCCGATGCCGCCGCCCGCGGCCGCGCCTCCGCCCATGCCGCGCCGATCCTCG
>DGIZ01000057.1 GCA_002386585.1 Brevundimonas sp. UBA4609
CCCCGCTGCTGACGCCGCCGCTCCGGCCGCCGACGCTGCTGCACCGGCGGCTGACGCCGCTGCTGAAGAAGCCGCTCCGGCTGAAGAGGCCGCTGCCGGCCACGGCGGCGCGGGCCTCACCCCGATCGCCATGTTCATGATGGCGCACCCGGTGGTTAAGGTCGTGATGGCCGGTCTGGTCCTCGCCTCGATCTTCTCCTGGACGCTGCTGCTCATCAAACTGGTTGAGTTCAGCTCGCTGAACAAGAAGACCAACCGCTTCCTGGAAGAGTACCGCGGCGCTCGCAACCTGGCTGACATCCGTCGCCTGGCCACCTCAGAAGAGTTCGACGGCAACCCGCTGGCCGACATGGCTGCTGCGGCGACCGGCGAAATCGAACTGTCGCGTCAAGCCGGCCTGGACGTCACCGGCGTTCACCGCGACTCCACCGTCGCCCGCGCGGGCAACGCCATCGGCGCCGTCCAAGGCGGCCTGGGCATCCGCCTCTCGGGCGGTCAGCAGTTCCTGGCTTCGGTCGGTTCGTCGGGTCCGTTCATCGGTCTGTTCGGCACCGTGTACGGCATCATGAACTCGTTCATCGGCATCGCCGAGTCGAACACCACCAACCTGGCCGTCGTGGCTCCGGGTATCGCTGAAGCCCTGCTGGCTACCGGCATCGGTCTGTTCGCGGCTATCCCGGCGGTTATCTTCTATAACTACTTCAACACCCGCATCGCTTCGTACGGCGCTCGCGCTGACGGCTTCAACGCCGAGCTGATGAACTCGATCTCGCGTCAACTCGACAAGGGAGCGTAAGACGGATGGCCGCCAAACTTTCCGGTTCCGGCGGCGGCAAGTACACCGTCGAGGCGAACAGCGACATCAATGTCACGCCTTTCGTGGACATTATGCTTGTTCTCCTCATCATCTTCATGGTGGCGGCTCCGCTCGCCACCGTGTCGGTGCCGGTGACACTTCCACGCGCCGTCGCTCCGCCGGCTCCTAATCCGCCCAAGCCTGTCTTCATCTCCATCCAGAATGGCGGCGAAGTTTGGATTGGCGACTTCAGGAGCTCTGTGGGCTCGTTAGGCGATGATCTGAAGATCCAGATCGGAACGCGTGACCCTGAGCAGGAGCGGATTTTCATCCGTGCTGACCAGCAAACGCGTTACGGGGACTTCATGCAGGTCATGAACGCCTTGCAGGATAATGGTTTCTACAGTGTCGCCCTGGTTGGCGAAGATCATTCGTAAGGGGGCGTGACTCAAAAGCATGACTGCTGAACCTCACGAGCACCGCGACCCTCTGCTCGATGCGCCCAGGAAGAAGAAACTTTCTACGGGTGCAATGGTCGGGATCGCCATCTCGGTGATCGTCCACGTCCTGGCGGGTGTCTACCTGTACAAGAGCAAGTTTGAGCTCCAAGAGTTCGACTATGTGGATGAGGCCGTGGATGTGGAGCTGATGGCTCCGCCTCCGCCTCCGCCTCCGCCGCCGCCTCCGCCGCCTCCGCCGGACACGCCTCCGCCGCCGAAGCTTCAGGTGCGCGAGCCGGTCGTCAACACCCAGGCGCCTCCGCCTCCGGTGACCTTGCCGATCGAGCCGACGAAGAAGGAAGACCGCGTCGAATACACGGGCCCGCCCGTGATCGTCCCAGGTCCTCCGCCTCCGCCGGCGCCGCCCGCGCCGCCGCGTCCTTCGGTGATCACCAACCCGCAGTGGGCTCGCCCGCCGCGCCCGACCGAACGGGACTTCCCGCAACGCGCTCTTGATCGCGGCGTGGGCGGATCCGCCACCATCGAGTGCACGGTGACCCCGAACGGTCGTCCTGAAGGTTGCCGCGTCGTCTCGGAAGAGCCGTCCGGCATGGGCTTCGGCGCCGCAGCCATCCGTATCGTCCAGCGTGGGCAGCTTTCGCCCCGTACGGTCGACGGCGCTGCAACGAACGCCAAGTTCGTGGTCCGGGTGCCGTTCAACCTGGACTAAGCGAGCGATCGCACTGAACGAAAAGAAGCGCCTCGAGGTTTCACCTCGGGGCGCTTTTTTCATGGGCTATAGGTTCAAGCGTGCGCGGTCTCGGCCGCGCAGCCGGGCGCACGATTTACGGTGAGGGTTCTCTTCGTGCAGGATCCGACCAGCGACCAGGCGCAGCCCTTTGCTCACTGAGGCATGGAGCCAGTCGAGCCAGCCGTGCATTATGGCGGTGAAGTCATTTCCGGAGGTCCGATGTCTCGTAAACCGCTCTTGCTCGCCCTCGCGATCACCACTACCGTTCTTGGCGCGGGCGTCGGAGCCTGCGCCTATAATGAGGCCCTGGGCCGAAGCCAGTTCGTCTTCGTCGACGACAGCGCGCTGATCCAGCAATCGCAGGCCGCCTGGGCCGAGACGCTGCGGACGCAGAAGGTGTCGAACAATGCGACGCAGAACGCGCGAGTGCGCCGCGTCGGCGACCGCATCGTTCAGGCGGCCAATCTGACCAATCGCCCCTGGGATTATGCGGTGTTCGAGGATTCGACGCCCAACGCCTTCGTTCTGCCGTCGGGCCACATCGGGGTGACGACGGGCCTGCTTGGCATGGCCAGTAACGATGACCAACTGGCCGCCGTGATCGGCCATGAGGTCGGTCACGTCGTCGCAAGACACGCGGCCGAGCGCGCATCGACGACGCAGACGGCGGGCCTCGTGCTGGGCGCGGTGCAGAGCCAGGCGGGCGACTACGGCCAGGCCGTGCAGGCGTTCGGCGGCCTCGGCGCGCAACTGGGCGTGCTGCTGCCCTTCTCGCGCAGCCATGAGCTCGAGGCGGATCGGCTGGGCGTCGATTACATGGCGGCGGCCGGCTACAAGCCGTCCGAGTCGCTGGCTCTGTGGCGCGCCATGGCGGCGGGGCGACAGTCGGGAACGCCGGAGTTCGCCTCGACCCACCCCTCGGATCAGACCCGGATCGCCCAGTTGCAGCAGTACATCGCCAGCCGCGGCTGGAACTGACGGGGATAAAACGCAAAATCCTGCGCGAGGGCGAAAAGGCCGCTTGCCCCCGGCGGCGAGGCCCGCTAGAGAACCGCCCTCGCGCAGAGATGTGCAGCCTTAGCTCAGCTGGTTAGAGCGCCGGTTTGTGGAGCCGGAGGTCCTCAGTTCGATCCTGAGAGGCTGTACCATTTCCCTTCGAATCGCTTCGGCGGTCAGACAGGGAGAGTATCGACGATGACGTCGCCGGCGTGGGACCCCCAGCAATACAATCGTTTCGAGCGCCAGCGCGATCGCGCGGCCATCGACCTGCTGTCGCATCTGCCGGATGACCTGACGCCTCGAGAGGTCTGGGACATCGGTTGCGGCGCGGGGCAACACGCGGCTCTGCTGAAGCGGCGCTGGCCTGAGGCGCGGGTCCATGGGCTGGATTCCAGCGCGGCCATGCTGGAGCTGGCGCGCGGCCTGCCGGATGACGTGGATTGGGTGCTGGGCGATCTCAAGACCTGGGCGCCGGACGCGCCCGTCGATCTGATCCTGGCCAACGCCTCCCTGCAGTGGGCGCCCGACCATGAGAAGCTGTTCCGGCGTCTGGTTGGGGCCTTGGCGCCGGGCGGCGCGCTGGCGGTGCAGATGCCCATGGCCTGGGAGACGCGGCATCATACGCTGATGCGCCAGACGGCGGCGGATGGGCCGTGGAGCGCGAGGTTGAAGGGCGTCGACACCATTCAGCCTCTGCTGAAGGCCGAAGCCTATTATGACGCGGTGGCGGATCGGTGCGAGGAGGTCGACATCTGGTCGACGACCTATCTGCATGTTCTGGATGGCGAGAACGCCGTGCTGGAATGGATGAAGGGCACAGCCCTCAGGCCTTATCTGACCGCGCTTTCCGAAGACCCAGCCAACCGCGACGCCTTCCTGGCGCGCCTGGGCCAGGGTCTTGAAGAGGCGTTTCCACGACGTCCTGAGGGAAGGACTCTTCTGCCATTTCCTCGACTATTTCTCCTGGCGCGCCGGAGCGGCGTCGCCGGTGCAGGGTCTCGACCGGGCCGTTGAGGCTGTCCAGAGCCGCCTGGGCGGCCTCGTAGCCGGCGGCGACGGCGGGCGCATAGGCCTTCCAGTCGCGGATATCGACGCCGTCGGGCGTGGGCAGGATCAGCAGGTCCGTCTCGGCGCGAGCCTGCATCCGCTCGGCCTCGCTGGACAGGGTGGCCGAGCGCATCAGGATGGAGACGATCGGCGGGCCGTGCTTCCAGGCACCCGACAGGATCCAGCGCCACCAGGAGGGGGGATTCTCCAGCGTCTCGGGATCGACCCCGCGCGTCGTGGACACGTCGACGCCGACGACCGGACCACTGTTCAGCCGCCGCATGACGTCGCTGGGGAAGTTGCGCAGCACGGCGCCGTCGACCAGCACCTGGCCGTTCATCACCACGGGCGGCATGACGCCGGGAATGGAGATGGAGGCGCGCAGGGCGTGACGCAGCGTGCCCTCGCGATGCACCTCCAGCTTGCCCGAGGTCAGATTGGTCGAGACGGCGAAGAAGGGCAGCAGCATGTCCTCCATCTGCACGTCGCCGAAGGCCTCCTTCATCAGCATCTTGACCTTGCGGGCGTGGGTCATGGCGATGATGGGCGGAGCGATGTCGGCCAAGGGGTCGGACAGGACGAAGGCCTGGCGGATATGATGCTCAAGCTCCTCGTCCGACCAGCCCAGCGCCGGGCCCGCGCCGATGACGGCCCCCATGGAGGCGCCGCCGATGAAGTCTATGGGCGTGCCCGCCTCGCGCAGGGCCTTCAGCGCGCCGATGTGGGCGTAGGCGCGCGCACCGCCGCCCGACAGCACCACCCCGACGGAGGAGCCGGTGATCAGGCGGGCGATCCGCGCCGTATCGTCGAATAGGCCCTCGACCGCGTGGAACCAGCGACCGGGCTTCAGCACGTCCAGCCAGGCGCGGGTGTTGCTGGGTCGCGGCATCCGCGGATCGCGCAGCAGGATAAGGTCGGTGCGTTGCCCGGCGTCGTCCCAGTCGTCGGCGACGGGCGGGGCAGGGGGCGGCGAATGGTCGGCGGCGCCGACCAGGAACAGCCGGTCCACCTGGCGCGCGCATAGTGCGGCCCAGTTCGGCTCATCCGCCTCGGCGACATAGAGGACGTAGTCGTGGGCGTCCTCGACGCGCGAGAACCATTCGGCGGCGGACGCCAGAGCCGAGCTGTCGATGACGTGGCAGGTGGCGCCCTGGGCCTCGACCGCGCGCGCGACGCGCTCGACGAAGGCGCGGATGGGCTTGTCGCGCGCGGAAACGAAGCCGAAGACGTTCGGCTCGGTCCCGCCGCCGCGCTCGCGGGCGCGGGTCAGCATGATCTGGCCCAGTTCGGACATCAGCAGGGGATCGTTGCGTGCGGCGTCGAAGAAGGCGTCGCGCGGCAGAGCCAGGACGTCGCTGTCGCGCAGGGCGACGACGTCCGACATGTGCGAAGTGCCGGCCAGCATGGCCAGTTCGCCGACCGGCTCGCCCGGCTTGATGACGGCGGTCATCTGGGGAACGCGGCCGTCGTCTCGACGGAAGACGCCCAGTCGCCCGGCGCGCAGCAGATACAGGGTGTCGGCCCGATCCCCGGCCGAGAACAGCCGTTCGCCCCGCGTCAGGGCGAACCAGCTGGCGCGGCTGTCGCGCGCGTCCTCGAAGGCGCGGGACAGGGCGACGGCGAGCGTGTCCGGTCGAAGCGGGGCCATGACAGGCAGATATAGCTGATTTCGTCGCGGGGGAACCGAACCGGCTTCCCCCCGGCGCGGAAGCCTCCTAAACCTTGGGCATGCCCAAGCTGATTTCCGCCGTCGATCGCAACAGTCCTGCTTTCAAAACGCTGGACGCGCACAATCGCGCCCTGCGGGACGCGCTTTATGAAAAGGTCGCCAAGGCGGCGCGGGGCGGCTCGGACGCCAGCCGCGAGCGCCATGTGGCGCGCGGAAAGCTGTTGCCGCGCGAGCGGGTCGAGCGCCTGCTGGACCCCGGCTCGCCCTTCCTGGAGGTCGGCCAACTGGCCGCTGACGGCATGTACCGGGACGAGGCGCCGGGCGCGGGCATGATCTGCGGCGTCGGCCGGGTGTCGGGCCGCGAGGTCATGATCGTCGCCAACGACCCGACGGTGAAGGGCGGCGCCTACTTCCCCATGACGGTGAAGAAGCACCTGCGGGCGCAGGAGATCGCCGAGCAGAACAATCTGCCGTGCGTCTATCTTGTCGATTCCGGCGGCGCCAACCTGCCGCACCAGGCCGAGGTGTTTCCGGACCGCGACCATTTCGGCCGCATCTTCTTCAACCAGGCGCGGATGAGCGCCAAGGCCATCCCGCAGATCGCCTGCGTCATGGGCAGTTGCACGGCGGGCGGCGCCTATGTGCCGGCCATGTCCGACGAGACGGTGATCGTGCGCAATCAGGGCACCATCTTCCTGGCCGGGCCGCCGCTGGTGAAGGCCGCAACGGGCGAGGTGATCTCGGCGGAAGAACTGGGCGGGGCCGAGACCCACGGCCGCAAGTCCGGCGTGGTCGACCATGTGGCCGAGAACGACGAGCACGCGCTGGAGATCGTTCGGTCCATCGTCGCCCATCTGAACACCACAAAGTCTCAGCCGCTGGACGTGCGCGAGCCGCGCGCCCCGGCCTACGATCCGGCCGAGCTGTACGGCATCATCCCCGAGGACGTCCGCGCCCCCTATGACGTGCGCGAGGTCATCGCCCGCATCGTCGACGGCTCGGAACTGGATGAGTTCAAGGCGCTGTACGGCACGTCGCTGGTCTGCGGCTTCGCCCGCATCTGGGGGATGCCAGTGGCCATCCTCGCTAACAACGGCGTGCTGTTCTCCGAGAGCGCCCAGAAGGGCGCCCACTTCATCGAACTGGCCTGCAAGCGCAAGATTCCGCTGCTGTTCCTGCAGAACATCTCGGGCTTCATGGTCGGCGGTAAGTATGAAGCCGAGGGCATCGCCAAGCACGGCGCCAAGCTGGTGACGGCCGTCGCCTCGGCCGAGGCGCCCAAGTTCACCGTCCTGATCGGCGGCAGTTTCGGGGCCGGCAACTACGGCATGTGCGGACGCGCCTACAGCCCGCGCTTCCTCTTCACCTGGCCCAACAGCCGCATCAGCGTGATGGGCGGCGAGCAGGCGGCCAGCGTCCTGGCTACCGTCCACCACGACGCGGATACGTGGACGCCGGAAGAGGCCGAGGCCTTCAAGGCGCCGATCCGTCAGAAGTACGAAGACGAGGGCAACCCCTACTACGCCACGGCTCGCCTGTGGGACGACGGCGTCATCGATCCGGCCCAGACCCGCGACGTGCTGGGTCTGGCCATCAGCGCCAGCCTGAACGCACCCATCCCCGAGACGACCTTCGGCGTATTCCGGATGTAACTGGCGAAAGCCTGCACCAAAGCCGTACTGCCGCGTTTCACTTCGGCAAGGAGCCGACCATGACCGACCAGAAACCGACCGAAGACGAGCTGAACGCTCTGGATATCACCGACGCCGAGGCGGCGGAGATGAACGCCATCGCCCATCCCTTCGTCGCTGACCCAGCGCCGGATGCGAACGATGATCTGGTGCAGATCGACGCCACGGCCGACGGCGTGGTCTTCGTCACCATCAACCGGCCGCAGAAGAAGAACGCCTTCGACGCCGCCACCATCGCCGCCCTGTATGAAGCGTTCGAGACGTTGCAGGGCGCCGACCGGGTGCGCGTGGTCTTCATCCGCGGCGCGGGCGGGACGTTCAGCGCGGGCGCCGACCTGAACTGGATGCGTGACGCGGCCGACTGGTCCGAAAGCGACAACCGCGACGACGCCATGGGCCTGGCGAAGATGCTGAAGGCCCTGCACGACGTGCCGGCGCTGACGGTGGCTCTGGTCGAGGGCGCGGCGATGGGCGGCGGTGCGGGCATCGTCGCCGCCTGCGACATGGCCGTGGCGGTCGAAGGGACGCGCTTCGCCTTCTCCGAGGTCAAGCTGGGCCTGATCCCCGCGACCATCGCCCCCTATGTCATCGAGGCGGTCGGCGCGCGCCGCGCGCGCCAGCTATTCCTGACGGCCAACATCTTCGACGCCGACTACGCCGCCCATGCGGGGCTGATCGACATGGTCCTGCCCGAAGGTTCGGTGGACGAGTTCATCTCCATGCTGACCGACAGCCTGTCGGCCAATGCGCCGGGCGCCATGGGCGACGCCAAGCGCCTGGTGAATGATGTGGCGGGCGAGGAGATCGACAACCGCCTGCTGGAAGAGACCGCCAAGCGCATCGCCCGCGCTCGCGTCTCGGCCGAGGGCCAGGAAGGCGTCCGCGCCTTCCTCGACAAGCGCGCGCCGAGCTGGGCGCAATAAGGTAGTCTGATGTTCAAGTCCGTCCTGGTCGCCAATCGCGGCGAGATCGCCTGCCGCGTCTTCCGCACCGCCCGCCGCATGGGCCTGCGCACCATCGCCGTCTATTCCGAGGCTGACGCTGCCGCCCTGCACGTGCGTGAGGCGGATGAGGCGGTGCTGATCGGTCCGGCGGCGGCGCGCGAATCCTATCTGGATGCGGCCAAGGTGCTGGCGGCGGCCAAGGCGACGGGGGCGGAGGCTATCCACCCCGGTTACGGCTTCCTGTCCGAGAACGCCGACTTCGCCGAGGCGGTGGCGGCGGCGGGCATCGTCTGGATCGGCCCCAAGCCGTCCTCGATCCGCGCAATGGGCCTGAAGGACGCGGCGAAAAAGCTGATGATCGAGGCGGGCGTGCCCGTCACCCCCGGCTATCAGGGCGAGGACCAGTCCCTGGAGACCCTGAGCGCCGAGGCGAACCGCATCGGCTTCCCGGTCCTGATCAAGGCGGTCGCCGGCGGCGGCGGCAAGGGGATGCGCAAGGTCGACCGGGCCGAAGACTTCGCCGAGGGTCTGGCGTCGGCTCAGCGCGAGGGGCAGTCGTCCTTCGGCGACCCGCGCGTGCTGATCGAGAGCTACATCACCCGCCCGCGCCACATCGAGGTGCAGGTCTTCGGCGACAGCCACGGCAATGTCGTCCACCTGCATGAGCGCGACTGCTCGCTGCAGCGCCGCCACCAAAAGGTGATCGAGGAAGCCCCCGCGCCGGGCATGGATCAGGCCACGCGCGACGCCGTGACCGCCGCCGCCGTGCGCGCCGCCAGAGCTGTCAACTATCAGGGCGCCGGCACCATCGAGTTCATCGCCGACGCCTCCGACGGGCTGAAGGCCGACCGCATCTGGTTCATGGAGATGAACACCCGGCTTCAGGTTGAACACCCGGTGACCGAGGCCATCACCGGCGTCGATCTGGTGGAATGGCAGTTGCGCGTCGCGGCGGGCCAGCCCATTCCGCTGGTGCAGGCCGACATCCCGATGAACGGCTGGGCGATGGAGGCCCGCCTCTATGCCGAAGACCCCGCCAACGGCTTCCTACCGTCGATCGGGCGGCTGGATCATTTCGTCATGCCTGACGACATCCGCGTCGACACCGGCGTGATGCAAGGCGGCGAAGTCAGCCAGTTCTACGACCCGATGATCGCCAAGCTGATCGTCCACGAGGACAGCCGCGAACTCGCCGCCGCCCGCCTGGCCGACGCCTGCCGCGAGGTGGAGGTCTGGCCGGTGAAGACCAATGCGGGCTTCATGGCGCGCTGTCTGGATCACCCGCGTTTTGTCGAGGGCGATGTGGACACGGGGTTCATCGCGGCGGAGGAGGCTAGCCTTTTGGCGGCTCAGCCGTCGCCAGACGCTCGGATCGCAGCGCTGAACCTGGTCGCGAACAATCATCATCTGGCGCCGCAGCTAGGTGATTATCTGTCGCCTTGGGCGCCGGACGCCGACAGCGCGGCTGTTGGTTTTCGTCTGAACGGGCAAGCGCGTGCGCTGTTCGTAGCGCAGATCAACGGCGACACGGTGCAAGGTTCTGTTCTGTCGAACCGTACCGGTGACTTCACTTGGAGGATTGAAGCGGATGATCGGATTGCTGTTAGCCGCGCCCATGGGGACAAGATTGTCGTAAACGGCGGTGTGCCGATTGGTTATGCCGTTCCGGCAGATGGAGACGAGGGCGTGGTCTTCGAGCGCGGATATGCATGGCCGGTCACTAGGGCTAGTCTTGCAACTCCATCAACAGGCGGCTCCGCCTCGGACGGAGCCTTGCGCGCGCCCATGCCCGGCAAGATCGTCGCCGCGCCCGCCAAGGCCGGGGACAAGGTGGCCAAGGGGCAGCCCATCGTCGTGCTGGAGGCCATGAAGATGGAGCACGCCCTGACCGCGCCCTTCGACGGCGTGGTGTCTGAGTTCAACGTCGCCGTCGGCGATCAGGTCACCGACGGCGCCGTGCTCGCCGTGGTCCAGGCGGCGGAGGCTGCCTGAACGCGCTCATCCGTGGAACTGAGCGGGCCGCGCGGGTCAGCGAGGGAGGCCCGCTCCGCCCAGCGGCTCTGTTTCGGTCCGGCTGCCGAAACCCGCGATCAGCGGGCGGCCCTTGGCGATGGCGGCCTGCACGGCGGGCAGTTGCAACGAGGCGCTGTGGCTGTCTCGACTGTCCCACACTTCGGTGATCCACAGGGCGTCGGCGTCCGTCGAATCGCGCGCCACCACATAGTTTAAGCAGCCCGGCATTTCCGAGGTCCCTTCCAGAAGAATGGCGGCCAGGGCGTCGCGCTGGCCGGGCTGGGCCTTTATCTGGCCGATGAGTCCGTACATTGGGGGCTCTCCAAATGTTGGCTGGGCCGCCGTCATGGCGGCGAGGCCCAGGCCTGCGGCGATGATTTGACGGCGATCGAGGCTCATGACGCGCAGCATGGCGCCGTTCGAGCGGAATGTCCGCCATGACGTCGCCGGTAATCTGATGCTAGAGGCCCCTCATGTCCCTGCACATGATCAAGCTCTGCGTCGGCGTGTCGGAAGTCGAGACGCTGGAGGCGAACGCCGCCCGGTCCGACTGGCGCATCGTCCACACCCGCATGACGCCCAAGCGCGCGGCCGAGATCGAGGACGGCGGTTCGCTGTATTGGGTGATGAAGGGCGTGGTGACTTGCCGTCAGCGCATCCTCGACATCACCACCATCGGCGAGGGCAAGGCCAGTCGCTGCGAGATCAAGCTGGACAGCCAGGTCATCCGCACGGCGCCTCTGGCCCGGCGCCCCTTCCAGGGCTGGCGTTATTTCGAGAAGGACGTGCCGCCGGACCTGTCGATCGCCGAGCCGACGGATCTGCCGCCGGACCTGGCGCGCGAACTGCGCGAGCTGGGCGCCTGGTAGGCGCCTGAAACGGCCGGAAAATCATTTGACCCGCGCCCGCGCGCGTGGCTGTTGCGGCCTCCGATGGTCCAGTCCCTGTTCAGCTTCCATAATCGCGCCACCCTGTCGGAGCTGCTGAAGCTGGCATGGCCGGTCGTGCTGGCGCGTCTGGGCATCATGACCATGGGGCTGACCGACGCCATCGTCGTCGGCCACTACGCCAGCCGCGAGCTGGCCTATCACTCCCTGGCCTGGGCGCCGTCTTCGGTCATGCTGACGACTGCGGTTGGTCTGATGATGGGGGTGCAGGTCATGACCGCCCGGCTGCTGGGCGAGGGACGAGGCGACGAGGTGGGGGCGGTGCTGCGACGCGGCATGACCTACGCCCTGCAGATCGGCTTCATCGCCATGATCGGCCTGTTGTTGCTGGGGCCCTTCGGCCTGGTGCACATGGGACTGGAGGACGGCCTGGGCGAGGGCGCGACGCCTGCCCTGATGGTCTTCGCCCTGTCGATGCCGGCCTATCTGATCTCGGTGTGCGCCCAGTTTTTCCTTGAGGGCTTGCACCGGCCCAAGGCGGGCATGGTCGCCATGTGGGTGGCCAATGCGGTCAATCTGGCGCTGAACCTCCTGCTGGTGCCGGACCTGCTGGGCATCGGCCTGCACGGCGCAGTGGCCTCGGCCTGGGCGACGTTCGGCGCGCGCACGGCGCTGGCGATCTTCCTGGTCGTCTTCATCCTGCGCCTGCCCGAGGCGCGGGCCTGGGGCGTGTTCAAGAAGCCCAAACGCGACAAGGCGGTCGAGAGCCAGCAGATGCGCGTCGGCCTGGGGGCGGGCGCGTCCAACTTCATCGAGGTGGGCGCCTTCGCGGCCATGACCCTGTTCGCCGGTCAGCTGGGCGCGGCGGAAACCGCCAGTTGGGCCGTGGTCATCAACGTTTCCGCCATCGTCTTCATGGTGCCCATGGGCCTGTCGTCCGCGACGGCGGTGCTGGTCGGCCGCAGCTACGGCGGCGGCGACAAGGCGGGGGTCATGAGAGGCGGGCTGGCGGGCGTCGGCGTGGTGACGGTGCTGGCCTTCATCATCGCCATCGGTCTGTGGCTGACCGCGCCGATGGTGGTCAGCGCCTATACGACCGACCCGGCGATTCTGGCCATCGCGGCGCCGGCGCTGGTGCTGGCGACCCTGTTCTTCGTCGCGGACGCCCAGCAGGTGGTCGCGGCCCAGGCCAATCGCGCGGCGGGAGACGTGGTGTGGCCGACGCTGATGCACCTGCTGTCCTATGGCCTGATCATGATCCCGCTGGGCTGGTTCCTGGCGCACAGGATCGGCGTGGACGGCCTGGTCTGGGCCGTGATCGTCGCCAGCCTGATCTCGGGCGCCCTTCTGACCGGGCGGTTCGTGCGGATCGCGCGGCGATTGCCCCCGGCAAAGGCGACGCCTGTCTTATAAGACACTTGGCCCATAAAAGGTGACGTTCGGGTCTGCGCCCTCTATATCCGACGCCTCCCTGTCAGACGTTGGAAGACCATGGCCCGCATCCTCATCACCTCGGCGCTGCCCTATATCAACGGCATCAAGCACCTTGGGAATCTGGCCGGGTCGATGCTGCCCGCCGATGTGTGGGCGCGCTTCATGCGGGCGAGGGGCCATGACGTCCTCTATGTCTGCGCCACCGACGAGCACGGCACCCCGGCCGAACTGGCCGCCGCCGCCGCCGGTCAGGACGTCCGCACCTACTGCGACGAACAGCATGAGGTTCAGAAGAAGGCCGCTGACGCCTTCAGCCTGTCGTTCGACATCTTCGGCCGCAGCTCCAACGCCCCGAACACCCGCCTGACCCAGCACTTCGCCAAGGTGCTGGAGGAGCGCGGCCTGATCGAGGAGCGCGTTGACCGGATGATCTATTCGATCGACGACGCCCGCTTCCTGCCCGACCGCTACGTCGAGGGCACCTGCCCGCACTGCGGCTATGAGAAAGCGCGCGGCGATCAGTGCGACAATTGCGGCCGCCTGCTGGACCCGACCGACCTGATCAATCCCTATTCGGCGGTGTCGGGCAGCCGCAACCTGGAGGTCCGCGACACGCGCCACCTCTATCTGCTGCAGACCAAGGTGGCGGATCAGGTGCGCGCCTGGGTCGACGCCCGCTCGCCCCAGTGGCAGCCGCTGGCCCGCTCCATCGCCTACAAGCACCTTGCCGAGGGCCTGATCGATCGAGGCATCACCCGCGACCTGAAATGGGGCGTGCCGGTCGTCGGTCCCGACGGCGGCCCGCGTCCGGGCATGGAGGGCAAGGTCTTCTACGTCTGGTTCGACGCCCCCATCGAATACATCGGCGCGACCGAGGAGTGGGCCGAGAAGACGGGCGGGAACTGGCGCTCCTGGTGGCGTCTGGACGAGGGGGCGGACGATGTTCGCTACGTCCAGTTCATGGGCAAGGACAACGTCGCCTTCCACACGGTCAGCTTCCCCTCGACCCTCCTGGGCTCGGGCGAGCCGTGGAAGACGGTCGATCAGCTGAAAGCCTTCAACTGGCTGAACTGGTACGGCGGCAAATTCTCGACCAGCATGGGCCGAGGCGTCTTCATGGACCAGGCGCTGGAGTTGCTGCCCGCTGACTACTGGCGCTGGCACCTGACGGCCTATGGTCCGGAACATTCCGACGCGGCCTTCACCTGGGAGCAGTTCCAGTCGACGACGAACAAGGATCTGGCCGACGTGCTGGGCAACTTCGTCAACCGTATCGTCAAGTTCACGGAATCCAAGTTCGACGGCGTCGTGCCCGAGGGCGGCGAACCGGGCGCGCTGGAAGAGAAAATGGCGGCCGACGTCAAGGCCGCGATGGCGACCCTGACCTATGAGTTCGAGGCCATGGAGTTCCGCAAGGCGGCCCAGGCGGCCCGCGCCCTGTGGGTGCTGGGCAATGAGTATCTGCAGGAAGCCGCCCCCTGGACGGCGCTGAAGACGGACCGGGAACGCGCCGCCGTCGTGGTGCGCACGGCTCTCGGCCTGGTGGCTCTGTTCGCTCGCGTCACGGCGCCCTTCATGCCTGAAGCGGCCGGACGTATCGCGGCCACGGTCGGCGCGACGGACCTGTCCTGGCCGGATGTGGAAGGCGATCTGCTGAATACGCTGCCGATCGGCCAGGCCGTGGCTTCGGCCCAGGTTCTGTTCGCCAAGATCGAGGACGCCCAGGTCGCCGAATGGACCGAGCGCTTCGGCGGCGCCGAGGGATGAGCGCGGGGTTCGCTTCACCGGTTTTGAATACGGTGTCGCCGGATCGACGTGCCGTCATTCGCGAGCGGTTGAAACGGACGGGACGCGCTCAGGTCGAGAGCTTGCTGACCGACTCTTCGGCCGCGGCGCTGTATGATCTGGCGTGCAGGGCGGACTACAACGTCGTGACACGGCGTGGAAGCGGCCATGTGGACCTGCCGTCTGCATGGCTGGCGTCGCTTGCGCCGGATCAGAAGCGCGGGCTTGGCGAGATGATCCAAAAATCGGCCGCCAAGGAATTCCAGTATCTCTACGACAACTATCCGGTGTTCGATCTGGTGCAGGACGGCCATGCGGAGGCGCCTTGGCGCGACTTGGCGGTCTTTCTGAACGGGGAGGATTTCCTGGGCTTGATGCGCGACCTGACAGGGGAGGAGCGCATCGCCATGGCCGACATGCAGGTGACGCGGTATCGCGTCGGGCACTTCCTGACCGAGCATGACGACCACGCCGAGGGGAAGAATCGCTACTTCGCCTATGTGCTGAACCTGACGCCGGGCTGGCGGATCGACTGGGGGGGACTGCTGGCCTTCCACGGCGAGGACGGAAATGTGTCCGAGGCTTTTACGCCGCGCTTCAACACGCTGAACCTGCTGCGCGTGCCGGCTCCGCATTCAGTGACTCAGGTGGCGCTGTCGGCGGCCGGTGATCGAATTTCGATCACCGGCTGGCTGCGTGGCCGCTGAGGCGAGGCTAGATATGAGAAAGGCCCGGAGTGATCCGGGCCTTTCGTGTTTCTAGGCGGCGGGTTCCGGGGACGCGACCGTTTGCGGCGGCGGATCGCGTCGCTCGCGACCGCCGGGCAAGGCGTGGGGCGTGTGGGAATCAGCGCCCTTGCCGGTATGCTTCATATGCTTGGCCTGTTCTTCGGCGCTGATGGCGAGGAAGGCGGGGGCCGAGGCGTTGAAGGCGTCGGCATGGCCGGTGCGCACGATGACCGAACGTCCGCCGTCCCAGATCATGTGCAGGGCGACGTACAGGACGATGGCGAGGCCCACATAGGCGATCCAGCGGTAGCGGTTCAGCAGCTTGGCGATGAAGGTGGCGGCCAGACCCATCAGGGCGATGGACAGGATCAGGCCAAACACCATGATCCATGGGTGTTCGTGACTGGCGCCCGCCACGGCCAGGACATTGTCCAGGCTCATGGTCAGGTCGGCGATCATGATCTGTATCAGGGCGGCGCCGAAGGTCTTGCGCTTCAGGCCCAGCTCTTCGGGAGAGGGGCCGCCGCCATTCTCCATGGCCATGGCGCGCTCGATTTCGGCTTCGGCCTCGGCCTGGTCGTGCGTGGCCTGCTCACGCAGTTCGCGCCACATCTTCCAGCACACCCACAGAAGCAGGAAGCCGCCCGCCAGAAGCAGGCCGACGATGGCCAGAAGCTGAACGGTGATCAGCGCCAGGCCGATGCGCAGGACGACGGCGACGGCCAGGCCGACCAGGATGGCCTTGCGGCGTTGTTCCTGGGGCAGGGCGGCGGCGGCCAGGCCCACGGCCACGGCGTTGTCGCCCGCCAGGACGAGGTCGATCATCAGCACCTTGCCGAGGGCGGAGGCCTGACTGATCAGTTCGGGATTGGAGAGGAAGTCCATGCCGGACTCATAAGGCCCGACCGGACCCGCGCCAAGTCGCCGCAGGGCGAGTTGACGCGGGGGCCCGATTCCTAGGCTGCGCGTCCCTGGGCGCGGGCCGCTTCATACAGGGCGATGGCGGCGGCGTTGGAGACGTTCAGGCTCTCGAAGCCGCCGGGCATGGGGATCCGGGCCATCGCTTCGCAGTGCTCGGCCACCAGGCGACGCACCCCGTCGCCTTCGGAGCCCATGACGATGACGGTCGGGCGGGCGTCCAGCGCCTGCTCCAGCGTCAGGTCCGAACCGCCGTCCATGCCGATGGCGCGCCAGCCGTGGTCGGCCAGCTTCTCCAGGGCGCGGCTGAGATTCGTCACGCGGGCGCACGGCAGGCGCTCGGTCGCGCCGGCGGAGGCCTTGGCCAGGGCGCCGGCCAG
>DGIZ01000058.1 GCA_002386585.1 Brevundimonas sp. UBA4609
AGGGCGGCGCTGGACGCCGCCCGCGCATGGCCGTCGGCCCGGCTCAGCACCACCACCCGTCCCGGCGCGGCGGCGTCCAGATCGGCGGCGGTCAGGAAGCGCTTCTCGGGCCAGTGGGTCTCGATCCAGCCGCGCCCGACGATGACGCCCTCGGGGTGGGCCTCGGCCCAGGCGCTGAGTCTCTGCATGGCTTCAGAGACCGAGGCCGAACCTTCCAGGTTCAGAGTCATCTCGCGCCAGCCGATGCCGTCCAGATGGGCGTGCCCGTCGGTGAAGCCGGGGAAGAGGGTCGCCCCCTTCAGGCCCACGACCTCCAGCCCCTCGGCCGACGGCGCCGCGTTCGCCGCCCCGACATAGGCGATGCGTCCGTCGCGCACGACCACGACCTCGACGGTGGGCTGAGCCTCGACGCCGGTATGGATGGTCCCGCCCCGGATCAACAGGTTCTGGGCGTAGGCGGCAGGCGCGGCCGCCAGCATCAGCGCGGCCGCCAGCGGCAGGGTCGTCTTCAGGGGTCGGATCATCAGCGCCTCCAGTCGCGGCGCAGGGGAGCCTCAGCCGCGCCTGGCGTCAAGCGCGCACCTCTCCCTCCGTCATCCTCCGACAAGCCGCGAAGCGGCGCTGATCTGAGGATGACGAAAGCGGGAGGCCTCTTACGGCCGCCCCACCACCTGATCGACGGAGTTCGAGGTGACCGGGTGATACAGCGGTCGCGCCTCGGCGTAGATGCGCGTGGCGATGGGGCGGCCCCAGTCGCCTTCGGCCCACAGGGTCTGGAACAGCGGCAGGACGAATTTGCGTCGGCCCTGGCTGGTCAGGAAGCGCTCGGCCGTGGCCACCGCGGGCTCGTAGCGGTTGGCCAGGGCCGCCTGCAGCCAGGCGAAGGTCAGTTCGGCGTTGCCTTCGCTGTCCAGCTTCAACGTGCTTTCCAGATCGGCCAGCTGCGCCGGGGTCAGCCAGTCGGCGCCCGCCGCCAGGCCCTGCGGCCGCCATGACAGGAAGCGCAGGCGCTGCTGGGTGTTCCAATCCTTCCACGGCGCGGCCGAGGCCGGCCCCTTGGCGACGTAGAAGGCCTCGGCGGCCGCATCCACGGCTTCGAAGGCGTGCGACACCGGCGCCTGGGCGTTGGACGGCAGGCCCGGCTGATAGATCCAGTTCTCCAGTTGCAGCTCCGCCTCCAGCGCCGCGTCGCCCTTGACCAGATTCTCGCGGATGTCCTTCAGGAAGCCGACGTCGGTCATCGGCTGGAAGGCGTGGCGGTCGAAATAGCCGCGCAGCCAGGCGTCGAACGTCTCGCGCCCGACGATGCGCTCGATGGTGCGCAGGAAGGCGGCGCCCTTGTCGTAGGGAATGCCCGACAGGCCGTCGTCGGGGTCGCGTCCGGTCAGATCCAGGTGCAGGCGGGTGTCGCCCGGATCGGTGACGGCGATCTCGGCGACCAGATCGTTCCAGGCCAGGGCCTGTTCCTGAAGCGCGCGCTCTCGGCCGTAGAGCGCCTCCATGATGCGGTTCTCGAAATAGGTGGTCGTGCCCTCGTTCAGCCAGATGTCGGCCCAGGTGGCGTTGGTCACCAGATTGCCGGACCAGGAGTGGGCCAGTTCGTGCGCCACCAGCGACACCAACGACCGGTCCCCGGCGATGATGGTGGGCGTGGCGAAGGTCAGACGCGGGTTCTCCATCCCGCCGAAGGGGAAGCTGGGCGGCAGGACCAGCAGATCATAGCGGCCCCAGCGATAGGGGCCGTACAGCGCCTCGGCCGCATCGACCATCTGGGCGGTCGGCTCCAGCTCCCATTGGGCGGCCTGCAACCGGCTCGGCTCGGTCCAGACCCCGGTGCGTTCGTCGAAGGGGGCGAAGGCGAGGTCGCCCGCGCCGATGGCGATCAGATAGGGCGGGATGGGCTGGTCCAGCTTGAAGCGCCAGGCCTTCATGCCTGAGCCTGCCGCTTCGCCGTTCGGGGTCAGATGCTCGGCGGACATGACCACGGTCAGATCGGCGGGGGCGACGATACGGGCGCTGTAGGTTTGACGGATGCCGGGGCTGTCCTGGGTCGGAATCCAGGTGCGGGTCAGGATCGCCTGGCCCTGGCTGAACAGATAGGGTTTCTGGCCGCCCGCCGTCTGCTGCGGGCTGAGCCATTGCAGGGCCGAGGCGTCGGGGCGGGTGGCGTAGGCGACGACGATCTTCTGCGTCTCGTCGCCCTGGAAGGCCGGGAGGCGCACGCTCAGGGGCTGGCCCTTGATCGGGTCGGCGGCGCCCAGGCTCCATTCCAGCGGACGGCCTTCAGCGTCGGTCACGCCCTTGATGTCCAGCATCTTGGCGTCCAGCACCACCTCGGTCGCGCCGGGGCGGCCGGTCACGTCCAGCGTCGCCGTGCCCGTCAGGGTCTTGGCCGCGAAGTCGGCGGCCAGGTCCAGATCGACGTGCGTCACCCGCGCCTCGGCCGGTCGGGCCCAGGAGTGCGGGTCGTTGACGTAAGCCGTCGCCTGGGCCGACGCGGCCGGGACCAGGGGCGACATCGGCGTCGTGTCTCCGGTCGTGGCGCAGGCGCCCAGGGACGTGGCGAGGGCGGCGGCTATAGCGAGGGCGGAAACCCGCCCGACCAGCTTCAGGGTCATCGAACGCTCCGTATCAGATGCGCCCGAAAAGGCTCCCTTGCGCCCGAAAGATCAAGCCTTTGCTGCGGTCGGCGGCAGGTGATGGGCCTTGAACAACCGACCCTTCTCGGCCGCCAGAACCAGCGCCAACGCCGCGACGCCCAGCAGGACGAAGCCCACGGTCATCGGCACGGTGGTGCCGTCGAACTGCTGGCCGATGGCGAAGCCCAGCAGGGCCCCACCGATCGAGGAGATGAAGCCTTGGGCCGAGGAGGCCGTGCCTGCGATATGGCCCATCGGCTCCATGGCCATGGCGCCGAAATTGCCGGCGATGAAGCCGAAGCAGAACATCTTGCAGGCTTGCAGGGCCGCGAACACCCACAGGCTGTCGTGGCCGGTCCAGGCGATCAGGGCGTGCAGGGCGCTGAAGCCGATGAAGCCGAACAGGGCCGTGTGGGCGATCAGGCGCGAACCCAGTTTCTCGACCAGGCGCGCGTTGAGGACGGAAGCCACGGCGATGCCCGCCGCCACCAGGGCGAAGACGACGGGGAACAGGCCCGGCACCTTGAACACGTCGAAGAAGATCTGCTGCGAGGAGTTGATGAAGCCGAACAGCGCCCCGCTGATCACGGTCATGGCCAGGGCGTAGCCCATGCCGATCCTGTTGCTCAGGGCGAAGCGGAAAGCCCCGGCGATGCGGACCATGTCGATCGGCATCCGGTCTTCCGGGTGCAGAGTCTCGGGCAGGCGCAGGCCCGCCCAGATCAGGAAGGCGCCGCCCGACAGGGCGAAGACGCCGAAGATCCACGGCCAGGGCGCGACCAGCATGATCGTCTGGCCCACGGCGGGCGCCAGGATGGGCACGCCCAGGAAGACCAGGAAGCTCAGCGACATGACCCGCGCCATCGTCCGCCCGGCATAGCGGTCGCGCACGATGGAGACGGCCAGCACCCGCGTCGCCGCCGCCCCGATCCCCATGCCGATCCGCGACAGGATCAGCATGTCGAAGGTGTGGGCGAAGGCGGCCAGAACGCTGAAGACGACATAGACGGCGATGCCCGTGAACAGCACGGGCCGGCGTCCATAACGGTCCGACAGCGGGCCGTAGAACAGCTGCGCCACGCCGAAGCCCAGCAGATAGGCGGTGATGACCCACTGGCGGCTGTTCTCATTGGCCACGCCCAAGTCTTCGCCGATGTAGGGCAGGGCCGGCAGCATGGCGTCGATCGCCAGGGCGTTCAGCGCCATCATCACGGCGATCAGGCAGACGAATTCGGCGAAGCCCGGCCCCTTGGGCGGAGCCTTGATCGCGGAGGAGGGGGCGCTGGTCATCGGCTCCAGATGCGGCCTGCGACAGGCTGACGCAACCCTGCAAGGGTGAAGATTTGCGCACCGCAACAATAAGGCAGGCGGCGGGCTGCAGATTCGGGGCTGTTCGTCCCTGTCACCCGCTCATCCGGGCCGAAGTCGGGAAGAGCGGGCGGCGCCTTCAGCCCTTCACCTTGATCCGCGCCGTCACAGACATACCCGGCGCCAGCCGCTCGGCGCCCTCCTGGCCCGGATCGACGGCGATGCGGACGGGGATGCGCTGGGCCACCTTGGTGAAGTTGCCGGTGGCGTTGTCGGGGCGGATGACGCTGAACTCGGAGCCGGTTGCGGGCGAGATGCGCTCGACCTTGCCGGTCAGGACGCGTCCGCCCAGGGCGTCGACGGTGATCTCGACCGGCTGGCCGACGCGCACGTCGCGCATCTGCGTCTCCTTCATATTGGCCGTGACCCAGACCACGTCGGGGACCAGCGCCATGAACTGGGCGCCGATCGCCGCCTGCTGGCCCTGACGCACCGTCACCTCGCCCAGGCGGCCGTCGCGCGGAGCCTCGATGCGGGTATTGTCCAGATCGATCTGCGCCATGCGCACCTGGGCGCGGGCGTTCTCGACGGCGGCCTCCAGCGAGCCTCGATTGACCACGGCCGAGGTGACGCCGGTCTGGGCCACGTCCTCGGCGGCGCGGGCTTCGGCCAGTTGGGCCTCGGCGGCGCGCAGGGCGTTCTGGGCTGTGTCGACCTGGGCCTGGGCGACCCAGCCGCCCTCGAACAGAGTGCGCACCCGCGTCGCATCGGCGCGAGCCTTGGCTGCGGCCGACTGGGCGGCGGCGATGGCGGCGCGTGTCTGGGCCACCGATCCGCGGGCCGAGGCCTGGCTCTGGGCCGAGTTGGCCAGCGCGGCCTCGGCCGAATGCAGCGAGGCCTGCGCCTGCTCCAGCCGCTGGCGATAGATCCGATCGTCGATGGTCGCCAGAAGTTGGCCCTGCTTCACCGTCTGGAAGTCCTGCACCTCGACCGAGGTGACATAGCCGCTGACCTGCGGGCTGATGATGGTCACCTGACCGCGCACATAGGCGTTGTCCGTGGTCTGCGGCCCGCCCGAGAAGGGCGGCAGGCGCCAGGCGTGCAGGATCAGGCTGATCCCCACCACGGCCATGGCGATCAGGGCCACACTCCACATCACGCGGCGGCCGCTGGACGGCGGCGGCGCGGCAGGAGTCGGCCCAGACGGAGGGGGCGCAGGAGGCGCGGCGGGAGCGGACGGCGGGGGGGCGGCGTCGGTCATGGTCTTGTCCGGTTCAATCGACGGCCGTCGCGACGGAGGCGGCGGCGTCGGAGGCTTGCGTCTGGGCCTGGCGTGCGGCGCGGCGCGCCTCCAGCTTGGGCCGATAGTGGTTCAGGGCGACCCAGGCGGCGCCGATCGCGGCGGCCCCCGAGATCAGCAGGAAGACGTCGTTGTAGGCCAGGACCTGAGCCTGCTGGCTGACCTGCTGCTGCAACAGGCGCAGGGCCGCGCCCTGGCGCTGGGCCGCGTCGCCGATCACATGGGCGTAGGCGCCGCCCAACTGCTGCAGGCGTAGCACGGTCTCGGGATCGCCCAGACTGATGCTCTCGGACAGCTGGCTGGAATGGAACTTCTCGCGCAGGGTCTGGATGGTGCCGACCAGGGCCGAGCCCATCAGTCCGCCGACGTTCTGGCCGATGGAGAACAGGACGATGAAGCTGACCATGTTCTTGCCCCCGCCCTGCAGCACCTTGCCGAAGCCCAGGATCATGGTCGGGCCGATGAAGAAGGCGGCGGCGAAGGCCAGCAGGGCCTGGCTGAAATAGAGCTGGGTCGGGCGCGTCAGCACGGTGGCGTGGCTGTCGATGAAGGCGCCGACGGCGATCATGACCAGGGCGATCGAGATCGGCTTCCACAGCTTCATCGGATTGAGGGTGAAGGCGCTGACCAGGGTCCCCGCCGCCGTGGCGATCAGCATGACCACGAACAGGCCCTGCATCTGCTGCGGCACCAGCCCCATCTGCTGCAGGAAGCCGACCGCGCCGGTGGTCTGTTCCGACAGGACGATGCGCACCAGCAGGATCGCCAGAAGCAGCCGCACCAGATCCCGCCCCGCCAGCCACTTGAGGTCGATCAGCGGGTTGGTCCGGTTGTATTCGATCAGGACGGCGGCGGTCAGCAGCACGATCGCCCCAGCCAGGGCCCAGCCGATCCACGCCGCCTCGGTCCACCAGACGATGCGGCCCAGACCCAGCACGGCCGTCAGCAGGGCCACGCCCGGCGCGAACAGGGCGAAGGTGACGAAGTCCAGTTTCTCGAACACCCGCACCCGCTGCGACGGCGGCATCCTCAGGGCGAAGACGGCGGGCAGGGCGACCAGCACCAGCCCCAGCTCGAACATGTAGAAGGCCCGCCACTGATCCAGGTCCAGCAGGCGCATGACGCCCAGCCGCGCCAGGGGAATGGCCAGGCTGGACAGGCCGACGCCGATGATGATGCCCTTCAGCCGGTGCTGCGCCGGAAAGGCCTGGATGATGTATAGGATGCCCAGGGTCGACATCCCCGCCGCCGCCATCCCGGCTACGCCGCGCACAATCAAGGTGGAGCCGTAGTCTTCCAGAAACAGATGCGCCGCCGCCGTGGCCAGGAAGACGACCAGGATGATCTCGGTGAACAGGCGCAGGCCGTACTGCATCCGGAACTTGACCAGCAGCAGGTTCATGCAGGCGTTGGTCATGACGAAGACCACGGGCAGCCAGGCCGCTTCGGTGGTGGTCACGCCCAGCGCCCCGGCCAGTTGCGGCAGGTCGGCCGTCACGGCGGCGTTGCCCAGACTTCCGGTCAGGGCCACCAGCACCCCGACGAAGGCGTAGGCCAGCCGCCAGGGCGTCGTATGATCCGGCGTCGCGGGCGAACCGGGCAGGACCGGCCGCTCGTGCGGCTTCAGGGTGGCGAGGAATTCCTCCCACGGCAGGTCCCAGTGACGGCGGCTCATGCGGCCTCGCCGCGCGGCCGCACCGCGTCCAGCACCAGGGCCAGGGACCGCAGGCTGAGCGCCTCGCGCGCCTTCGCCGGGGCCGTCCGCGACGGAGCGCCCAGCATCAGGGCCAGGACGCGGATATCCTCGACCGTCAGGTCGGGCCGCACCCGCCCCGCCGCCTGGGACACGGCCAGGGCCTCGGCCCCGGCGGCTTTCAGGCCCTGACGGATGGGCGCCAGGGCCTCGTCCTTCAGGTCGCGGATCGCGCTGGACAGACCCGCGCTGTCCAGCATCAGCCCGGTCATCTGCTCCAGGAACCAGATGAAGACGTCGGGGTCGTCCAGCCGCGCGCGGGTGCGCTGCGCCAGGTCGTCGATCTGCTTCAGGAAGACCGCCAGAGCCAGCTCGGAGCGGTCGGCGAAGTTTCGATACAGGGTCGCCCGGCCGACCCCTGCCTGCTCGGCGATCAGATGCAGCGGCGCGTCCAGCCCGTCGCGCGCAAAGGCGGTCTCCGCCGCCAGAAGCAGCTTCTCGCGACGTTCTGCGGCGTCTTGTCGCAACGGACGGGTCATGGCGCGCTAAGTGGACACTTGTGTCCGGTTAATCAAGGGGCCTCGCCCCTTTCAATGCGCAACTCGCCCGCAAGCTGCGCCGCGACGGCCTGTCGAGGCGAGGTCGCCATGCTACACCTCGCACGGAAGGCCATGGAGGACGATGATGTCGGCTCGCACCTGGAAGGCTCTGTCAGTCATCGCCGCCTGCGTGATGCTGTCGGGTTGCTATTCCTGCTCGCTCAACGGCGGCTGGGAGCGGCAGATGAATCCGTTCTGCGTCGAGCGAGGCGCCCTGGTCGGTGCGGCGCCGATGTCTATCGAGGCGTCCGCCATCCCGCCGACCGGTCGTCTGTCTGGACTGGGGACGCCGGGGAAAGCGTCACTCTGATTCTCAAGGAGCGCTTGAAAATCAGCTGGTGCCGGTGGTCGGACTCGAACCGACACTCCTTGCGGAACCGGATTTTGAGTCCGGCGCGTCTACCAATTCCACCACACCGGCACGGCTAGGCTCAAGGCGGCGCAATCTAGCGACGGCGAAGCCTCCGTCAATCTAAGATCGCACCGCACCGCATCATTGGTCCCTGTTGCGAAGACGGCTGCCCGTCGAGAACGCCGGGTCGGACATGGAGTAGTTGACCCGATAGACGATCAGCCGGGTCGGAACCGGTCCCTCGCCGCCACGATTCTCGAGCCGCCCTTTCCGGGTCCCCCGCATGGCCGCTGCGCCGAAACCACCGTCGACCGGGTATTCGGTCTCGACCACACAGTCCTCGACCCGCCCATCGGCCTGGCTCACGCAGGTGACGACCGCGAACCCGGCGGTATAGGTCCGTCCCGAAGGATACTCGGGCTGCGGCATCCGCTTCCAGACCAGATTGACCGGCAGGCCGTCGTCGGCGAGCGCGTCCAGTTCCTCATCGCGCGGATCAACCAGAGGACGGTCACAGGCGGTCAATGACTGGTCGATCGCCGCATTGGACGCCGGCAGTTCAACGACATAGCGTAGGTTTCGCCCGTCTTCGGCCCCGTCGGGCACGACGATCGTCATCCGTCCCCCCTCGCGCATCTGACGCGCCAGAGGAGCCGGGAGTTCCGAAAAGGCGACGCTGGGATTTTCGCCCAGCAGGAAGCGTTGCTCCGCCTCCTTCTCATCCCCGATGCCGATGATGAGAACCCGGTTGGATTTATGGAATTCCTTGACCGCCGGTCCCGCCGGCAGGCCGCCGAACATGACCTGATAGATTCCACGTTGGCAGCGGGCGGCCAGCAACAGCCCGTTGTCGAACTGCGTATAGGCCACCGTCGTCTGGTTCTCGGGCTGAACCAACAGGTCCCAGTCTTCAGAGTCCTGGGCCGTCGCTGCTGCGGCCGCCGTCAAGCTCAAGACAGCAGCCGTCAAACCCTGAAAAATCCCGTTCCTCATCAACCTTCTCCGCTCGATGACCGAAGAAGGTAGCCGGTCCGTATCCTGCTGCAAGCCAAAACAGACCGGCGTTCGCTCAGACCGGCTCCACCGTCTGTTCGATGGCGCCGAACAGGCTGTGGTTCTTTTCGTCCAGCATTTCGATGCGGACGCTGTCGCCGTGCTTGAGGAAGGGGGTCCTGGCCGCGCCGGTCTGGATGGTCTCGACCGTGCGGATCTCGGCGATGCAGCTGTAGCCCAGTCCGCCCTCGGACACCGGCTTGCCGGGGCCGCCGTCGGCGTCCTTGTTCGACACCGTGCCCGAGCCGATGACCGTCCCGGCGCCCAAGGCGCGGGTCTTGGCCAGGTGGGCGATCAGGGTCCCGAAGTCGAAGGTCATGTCGACGCCGGCGTCGGCGCGGCCGAAGTCCTGGCCGTTGACCTGAACCAGCAGGGCGCCCGACAGCTTGCCGTCCTTCCAGCGCTCACCGAGCGCATCGGGAGTGACGAAGACGGGCGACAGGGCGCTGGCCGGCTTGGACTGGACGAAGCCGAAGCCCTTGGACAGTTCGGCCGGGATCAGGTTGCGAAGCGAGACGTCGTTGACCAGGCCGACCAGGCGGATCGCCGCCAGGGCCTCGTCGCGCGTCGCGCCCAGGGGCACGTCGCCGGTGACGACCACGATCTCGGCCTCCAGGTCGCAGCCCCAGGCCTCGTCCTTCAGCGGGATGGCGTCGCGCGGCGACAGGAAGCCGTCGGAGCCGCCCTGATACATCAGGGGATCGGTCCAGAAGCTTTCGGGCATCTCGGCGCCGCGCGCCTTACGCACCAGTTCGACGTGGTTCACATAGGCCGAGCCGTCGGCCCATTGGTAGGCGCGGGGCAGGGGGGCGGCGGCCTCATGCTCGCGGAAGCGGCCGCGCGGCACGGCTTCGTGCTCCAGGCTTTCGGCCAGGGCGCGCAGCTGGGGCTCGCAGCGCTCCCAGTCGTCCAGCGCCGCCTGCAGCGTCGGCGCGATCAGGAAGGCGTCCGTGAACCAGTTCAGGTCGTTCGAGACGATGACGAGGCGGCCGTCACGGCCGTGCTTGAGCGAGGCGAGTTTCATGGAGAGGAGGCTAGTCTCGGCCGAGGCGCTTGGAAAGCGGGGAGATGACGGCGCTGGCGCCGTTGCAGAGGGGAATTATTCGGGAGGGGTGATCACGGCCCGCGCTTCGGCGCCGGTGCGCTGAGCGGGGTCGCGCACCTCGACCTCGACGATGACGGCGCCCGCAGGCTCGTGCGCCCACAGGTAGCGGCGCTCGATCTCGACCGTGCGGCCGGACGGGGCCATGCCTTCATAGGCGTCGCCCCAGGGCGTGATGGCCTTCATCTCGTTCCAGCGCAGGCCGCAGGCGGCGTCCAGCTCCTCGATCGCCATCTCCGACAGTTCGTCGGCGTGGGGCGGGGGCGTCTCGGGGTTTACAGCCATCGGCGCACCCTCCCTTTATAGGCCTCGTATTCGGCGCCGAAACGCGCCGACAGATACCGCTCCTCGCGGGCGATGACGAAGCGGTCGATCACGATCAGGCAGGGCGGCAGCATGGCCAGGGCAAGGGGGCTGTCCATGGCCACGGCGAACCCGATGTAGGTCAGGCCGAAGCCCAGGTAGATCGGGTTGCGGCTGAAGCGATAAAGACCGCCGGTCGCCAGCGCCGTCGTCGGCTTCCACGGCTCGGGCGGGGTGCCGAGGCGACGGAAGGTCCCGGCCGCGATCCCGTCCAGCAGCAGGCCGCCGATCACCAGAACGAAGGCCAGGCCGCGCCGCCATTCAACCGCCAGGCCCAGGGAGGGCTCGCCGATCAGGCGGCCGATCCCGAACCCGGCCAGCAGGAAGGCCAGGTAGATCAGCGGCGGGGGCGCGAGGACCCCCGCATGGTCGCCCCTGGCGCTCAACGCGCGCCCTCTTCGTCGCCGTAGATGGCGACGCGGGCCGGCGAGGTCGAGGAGACGGCGCCGCGATACATGCCCGAGGTGTTCATCGAGAAGGCGTGGACGCCGTCCTTGCCCATGACGATGACGCCGCCGTCGCCGCCGATGCTTCCGACCTCGGCGATCTCGGCGTCGGCGGCGGCCTGGACGGTCGCGCCCTCGGCCGTGCGGCGGCAGATGTCGCGCGCCACGGTGGCGCGGATGAAATACTCGCCCGAGCCTGTCGCCGAGACGGCGCAGCCGTCGGCGTTGGAGGCGTAGGTCCCGGCGCCGATGATCGGCACGTCGCCGACCCGGCCCCAGCGCTTGGCCGTCATGCCGCCGGTCGAGGTGGC
>DGIZ01000215.1 GCA_002386585.1 Brevundimonas sp. UBA4609
CATCAGCCGCGCGTCGCCGACCGCCAGGACGCGGCCGTCGACTTCGTTCGGCGCGTCGCCGCGCCAGTCGGTGAACCGTCCGCCCGCCGCTTCGACCAGGGGCTTGAGCGCCGACCAGTCCCAGACCTTCAGCTCGCTTTCGGCCACCAGATCGATGCGCCCGGCCGCGACCATGGCGTAGGCGTAGGCGTCGCAGCCCAGCCGGGCCAGCCGCGCTGCGGCGCGCAGCCGGTCCCAGGCCGCGCGGTCGGCGCCGAGGAAGATCTCGGGATCAGTGGTGGCGATCAGGGCCTGGCTCAGATCGGGGCAGGCGCGGGTCTTCAGCGGGGTTTCGTCGCCGCCCTTCAGCAGGCGCGCGCCGGACGGACCGCCCAGGAAGACTTCGCCCAGATAGGGTTGGCCGACGGCCCCGATCATGGGCGCGGCCTCGTGGCGCAGGGCGATCAGGGTGGTCCACAGAGGCAGGCCGGCGATGAAGGCGCGGGTGCCGTCGATGGGGTCCAGAACCCAGACGTGATCGGCGTCGGGACGGTCCTCGCCATACTCTTCGCCGATGACGCCGTGCTCGGGATAGCGGGCGGCGATCATCCGGCGGATGGCGGCCTCGGCGGCGCGGTCCGCCTCCGTGACGGGGTCGAAGGCCCCGGGGGAGCCCTTGTCCTCCTGGGCGAACTCGCCCCGGAAGAAGGGCAGGGCCACGCGGGCCGCCTCATGCGACAGTTCGACGGCGAAGGTTTCCAGTTCGGTCATGCCCCGGCCATACACCGCCAGGGGCGCGGCGGCCCAGAGGTCATTGAACCGAACAGGCGATCAGGCGGCGGCGGCCAGGGGTTCTCCGGGGCGGGGCTGGCCGTTGTCGGGGCTTTCCCCGGCACCGTCGTAGAAATAGCTGACCGGCGTCTGCAGCGCCTCGGCCAGCTCCCACAGGCGGGCGGCCGAGATGCGGTTGGCGCCGCACTCGTACTTCTGAATCTGCTGGAACCTTATGCCGACGCGATCGCCCAACTGCTGCTGGGTCAGGCCCAGCAGGCGGCGACGGCGGCGCAGGCGACGACCCAGGTGCAGGTCGATCTCGGCGGGCATGACGACACTCCTGTCTTCCTCGGCCTGTGCCGGATCGGCACGGACAGGGGAGCTCGCCGCAAGCCGCGTGCCGTTTTCGCCCCCAAGGCGAGGGACGCAACCCGACGCCCGCCCGCGCATTAACGGCCAAGGCAGTCAGCCTTCAGGAAGGGAAGAGAAGCATGGGTGGATTTGGATTTATCGCCTGGATCATCATCGGCATCGTCGCCGGATGGCTGGCGGAGAAGATCATGAAGCGGGACCACGGCCTGCTCACCAATCTGATTGTCGGCGTGGTCGGTGCCCTGATCGGCGGGTTCCTAGCCAACAACCTGCTGGGCGTGGACGCCGCGGGCAATTGGATCGTCGGCATCATTGTCGCCACCATCGGCGCCGTGGTCCTGCTGTTCCTGCTCGGTCTGGTGAAGCGGCGGACCTGATCGACCGTTTCATCGCACAAGAAAAAAGGGGCGGCCCGTCGGGCCGCCCCTTTTGCCGTCGAACCAGACGATTTAGTGAGGTTCGTCGCCGTTCGGTTCGTCGCTGGTCGGCTCATCGGCCGGCGGGGCGTCGGCCGGAGGCGTGTCCATCGCGTCCGGGGTCGGCTCAGCCGTGTCCGAAGCGATCGGGGGAGCCGACTGGATGTCCGAGGCGCTGGCGTCGACGACGATGTCGGCGCCGTCCTGACGGATGCCGGCCAGCGGCACCGGACGGACCTGGCCGTCGGCGGTGCGGACGGTCAGCTCTTGACCGGCGGCGCCGTTCTGGACGCCGACCAGCTTGCCGATCTCGGTCCCGTCGCTGCTCTTGACGGTCGCGCCCGGCGTCAGGGTCAGGCTCTGGGGTTGAGCCGCGGCCGCCTCAGCGGGAGCCGGTTCGGGCGTCTGCGGCGTCGTGGCGTCCTGGGCGAAGGCAGGGGCGGCGATGAGGAAGGCGCCGGCGATGCCGGTCAGCAGGGCGGTCTTGCGGATCATGAGAAACTCCTGGAAGGGCGAGCCCGGCGCTCGCGAAAAAATGAACCCTTGTGAAGGCCGATGGTTTCCCCTGCCCTGAAATGACCTTTTACTCGCCCCAAACGACCGATTCCTGCTCATCGGAGAGCGATTGACCAAACCGGGTGCAAAACACGACCCTTGGCGGATCACGCGTCGTCTGGCCGGACTGGTCTATGAGCTGACGCCGCAGATGTTCGCGGTCGCCACCTTCCTGCTGGGCGGGGCGATGCTGCTGTCGGCGGTGACCCCGGCCTTCAATGACCGGCTCAACGCCTTGGGGCGGTTCTATCCGCCGTTGCTGATCGATCTGTCCCACTTCGCCGCCAGCGTGACGGGCTTCATCCTGCTGCTGATCTCGGCGGGGCTGTGGCGGCGGCGGCGCGGGGCCTACTATGCGGCCTTGGCGGTCCTGTTGGTCGGCGCGGTCTTCTCGCTGCTGAAGGGGCTGGATTGGATGCAGGCCATCGAGATGAGCCTGGCGGCGGCTCTGCTGGCGCCGTGCCGCTCGGCCTTCAATCGCCGCTCGCGCCTGGGGGAGCCGCTGCGGCCGGGCTGGCTGCTGATGCTGGCGGC
>DGIZ01000007.1 GCA_002386585.1 Brevundimonas sp. UBA4609
GCCGGGGTCGGAGCGGCGGGCTCCGGCGCCTTCGGAATGCCCAACCCGCTCGAAGGGTTGCTGTCGAGGGGTTTGTTCTTGTTGAACATCTTTACTCTCCGCGTCACGCCGGGACGACCGGCGTTTGGTCAATGTCAGCCCCTGAGGATACAATCCCTGACAGTACTTAGGGGGGGCTGAGACGGAGAGGTCAAGCGGGGCCTTCCGAACCCCGCTCGCCGATCAGAGCGTTTCGACGGCGGCCAGCACCTCTTCGGCGTGCCCCTTCACCTTGACGTTCCGCCAGGCGCGACGAACCACGCCCTGGCCGTCGATCAGGAAGGTGGCGCGCTCAATGCCCATATATTCGCGGCCATAGAGCTTCTTCAGCACCCACACGCCCCAGGCCTCGGTGACCACCCCGTCTTCGTCCGAGCCGAGCACGACCTTGAGGTCATGCTTGGCCTTGAAGCGGTCCAGCTTCTTCACCGTGTCGCGCGACACGCCGATCACCACGGTGTTAGCCGCCGCGAACCTGTCGATCAGGGCCGAGAAGTCCTGTCCCTCGGTCGTGCAGCCGGGCGTGTCGGCCTTGGGATAGAAGTAGAGGACGACGTTCTTGCCCTTCAGCCCGTGCAGCGACACGCGCCCGTCGCCGTCTGTCGCCAGATCAAAAGCGGGGGCAGGGGTGTTTTCGGTGAAGTCGGTCACAGGTCTTTCTCATTTCCGCTCGTCCCCGCGCACGCGGGGACCCAGTCCGATGCATTCTTGAGCCCGCCCAATCGAACGGTGTCAAACAGGTCGAGCCAGTCGGGATTGGTTTCTTCGATTAACTGCAGCTTCCAGCGCCGCTTCCATTTCTTCAACTGACGCTCGCGTCGAAATGCGTCGTCGCGTGAACCATGCATCTCGAACCACACAAGATGGGTCACGCCATATCGGGCGGTGAAACCGCCAAGCGCCCCGGCCTTGTGCTGGCTGATGCGGGCGATCAGATCATCGGTTGAGCCAATGTAGAGCGTGCCGTTGCGTTGGCTGGCCACGATATAGACGTAAAAGGCCACGGTTGAGCACGCTCCATCTGGATCCCCGCGTGCGCGGGGATGAGCGGAAGAAAGGGCGGCTGTTACACCGGCCGCACCAGCACCAGCTTCTTCTTGCCGGCGCCGAGTTTCAGCACGCCGTCGGCGTTCAGGTCGGCCTCTTCGATCAGGCGGGCGCCGTCGTTGACGATCTCGTCGTTCAGGCGAAGGCCGCCGCCCTGGGCCAGACGACGCGCTTCGCCATTGGAGCCGCTGAGGCCCGCCTTGGTCGTGACGGCGGCGATCATGGCGCCGATGACCTCGTCGCGCGGCAGTTCGACGGTCGGCAGGTCGGCGGACAACTGGCCTTTCTCGAAGGCGGCCTCGGCGGCGGCGCGAGCGGCCTGTGCGGCCTCGACGCCGTGCAGCATCGAGGTGGTGGCATCGGCCAGCGCCTTCTTGGCGTCGTTGATCTCGGCGCCTTGGAGCGCCTCATAGCGCTCGATCTGGTCCAGCGGCAGGTCGGTGAACAGGCGCATGAAACGGCCCACGTCGCCGTCCTCGGTGTTGCGCCAGTACTGCCAGTAGTCGAACGGCGACAGGGCGTCGGCGTTCAGCCACACGGCGCCGCCGACCGTCTTGCCCATCTTCTGGCCCGAGGCGGTGGACAGCAGCGGCGTGGTCAGGCCGAAGGCGGCCTTGTGGTCCACCTTGCGGGTCAGTTCGACGCCGTTGATGATGTTGCCCCACTGGTCCGAGCCGCCCATCTGCAGCGAACAACCATAGCGGCGGTTCAGCTCCAGGAAGTCCGTCGCCTGCATCAGCATGTAGTTGAACTCGAGGAAGGTCAGCGGCTGCTCGCGATCCAGGCGCAGCTTGACCGAGTCGAAGCTCAGCATCCGGTTGATGGTGAAATGCGTGCCGTAGTCGCGCAGGAACTGCAGGTAGCCCAGCTGCGAAAGCCACTCGTCGTTGTCGAGCATGATGGCGTCGGTCGGGCCGTCGCCGAAGGTCAGGAATTTCTCGAACACGCCTTTGATGCCGGCGATGTTCTCGGCGATCTTTTCCTCGGTCAGCAGGGGGCGTTGGGTGTCCTTGAACGAGGGGTCGCCGACCTTGGTCGTGCCGCCGCCCATCAGGACGATAGGCTTGTGCCCGGCCTGCTGCAGACGACGCAGCAGCATGATCTGGATCAGGTGGCCGACGTGCAGCGACGGCGCCGTCGCGTCGAAACCGATATAGCCCGTGACCACGCCGGATGCGGCCGCCTCGTCCAGTTCGACCGGGTGGGTGATCTGGTGGATATAGCCGCGCGCTTTCATCAGGCGCAGGAAGTCCGACTTGAAGGCGGTTTCGGAAACGGTGTGGGTCGTGGGCTCGGTCATGGTCGGGTCCGTAGCATCAGAACCGGCGGCCGTCTTCCGAGGAATAATGCCGCCGAGGGAAGGGCGGCAAGGATCGCGGCCGCTCTCTAGTAGAGGCCGTAGTAATAGGCGGCGAAAAGGGCCGGTTGCGCGATCATGGGCGCTAGCTACGTCGCCCCTGACGTGGCAGTCAAGCCGCCATGACGACCTCCCCGAAAAACACCCTGCGCGTGCTCGGCTTCATGACCGGCACCTCGCTCGACGCCGTGGACATGGCGGTGATCGAGACGGACGGCCACGACATCCTGTCCTTCGGCCCCGCCGGAGAGATGAAGCTGGACGGCGAAACCCGCGCCGTCATCGAGGACGCCATCGAGGACGCCTTCGACTGGGAACGCGACGAAGAGGAACCGGACAGCTTTGAGGATGCGCGCATGGCGGTAGCCGACGCGCATCTGGCCGCCGCGCTCGGCTTCATGGCGGTGAACGGGGTAAAGTCCAGCACGCTGGATCTGGTCGGCGTCCACGGTCAGACCGTGCTGCACGAGGCGCCGACGCCCGACGCGCCGGGCCGCACCGCCCAACTGATCGACGCCGTCAGCGTGGCTGAAGGCCTGAGTGTGCCGGTGGCCTACGACTTCCGCAGCGCCGACGTGGCGGCGGGCGGGCAGGGCGCGCCGTTGGCGCCCGTCTATCACGCGGCGCTGGTCCGCAAGGCGGGAATGTCGGGCCCGGTCGCCGTGCTGAATCTGGGCGGGGTCGGCAACATCACCCTCATCCGGGCCGACGGCGAGCTGGAGGCCTTCGATACCGGTCCGGCCAACGGCATGGTCGATCTACTCGTCCAGTCTCGCATGAAGAAGCGGATGGACGAGGGCGGTCGTCTGGCGGCGGCTGGAACGGTCGATCAGGTCGTGCTCGACGCCTATCTGGCCCATCCCTATTTCGCGGCGACCGGGCCGAAGTCGCTGGATCGTTTCGACTTCTCGCTGGATCCGGTTGCAAGCTTGTCGCTTGAGGACGCTGTCGCGACCCTGACCGCCTTCGCGGCGCAGGCCGTGGCGTTGGGCGTCGCCCGTTGTTCGGAGCAGCCGAAGGAGATCGTCGTCTGCGGCGGCGGTCGCCACAACCCGGTGTTGCTGGCCGCCATTCGCGAGTGCGTCGGCGTCCCCGTCTCGACGGCCGAGAATAAGGGCTGGCGCGGCGACTCCATTGAGGCCGAGGCCTTCGCCTTTCTGGCGGCGCGCTGCCGTCTGGGCCTGCCGATCAGCTTCCCCGGCACGACAGGCGTTCCGGCGCCTATGGCCGGCGGCCGGATCGTCGAGCCGGGAGCGGAATAGTGGCGGCCTCGTCTCGTTTCTGGGGCGTCGCCAGCGGTCTGGCGGCGGGCGCTCTGTGGGGGCTGGTTTTTCTGGCGCCCAAGGTCGTGCCCGAGGCTTCGCCCCTGCTGCTGACGGCGGGGCGTTACCTCGCCTATGGCCTGATCGCGGCTTTGTTGATCGCGCCGCGCTGGCGGCGGGTGACGGCGGCCCTGACGCGCAAGGCGTGGGGCGCTCTGGTCTGGCTGAGCCTCGCGGGGAATCTCGTCTATTTCGCCTTCCTGGTGGTCGGCGTGCATTACGCGGGCGTCGCGGCCTCGGCCCTGATCGTCGGCATGGTGCCCGTGGTGGTGGCTCTATGGGGGCTCAGAGACAAGGAGTCGCCGCCGCTGTCCCGTGTCGCTCCGCCCATCGCCGTGGCGGCGCTGGCCGTCGGCCTGATCGGGTGGGAGTCGCTCAGCCAGGGCGGTGGCGCAGCGGCGCAGAGCGGCAGCGCGACCCTGATCGGCCTGGTCTGCGCGGTTGCGGCCCTGCTGTCCTGGACCGCCTTCGCCGTCGGTAACAGCCGCTGGATGGGGCGGTTGCCCGACATCACCCCGCATGAGTGGTCGCTGCTGACCGGCGTGGTCACCGGCGCCCTGGCGCTGGCGCTGGTCATTCCGTCGTTGTTCATGCTGGGAGGCATGACGGATGACGCCTGGATGCGCCTGATCGGGGTCAGTGCGGGCGTGGCCATCTTCGCCTCGGTCATCGGCAACGCCTTCTGGAACCAGGCCAGCCGCCTGCTGCCGCTCACCATGCTGGGCCAGATGATCGTGTCTGAGACCCTGTTCGCCTTCATCTACGGCTTCATCTGGGAACAGCGCGGTCCGACTGTGATCGAGGTCGTCGCCATGATCCTGATGATCGTCAGCGTCGTCTGGTGCGTCCGCGCCCATCGCCCGGCGGCTATGGCGGCTGCGGAAGGCGACCATTAGAGAACGACGTAATTTCGTCTTAATCTGCGGTCCAAGTTCTTCATCAGGGAGGGACACATGATTGTATGGATCGCCACACTGTTGCTGTTGGGTCAGGCAGACGTCTCCTCGCCCTCCGGTGAACTGAGCACCGAAGCGCGAGCCCTGATCGCTCCCGTGCTAGAAACAATCGCTGAGGAACAGAGACGACAGGCGCAAGCGCCGCCTCCTCAGGATCACGAGGAACGCTTTCTCCGGATGTATCGCCTGGATCAGATGGGGCGACAGGCGATGCAGAAAGTCGATCTGAGCATTCTGCCTCCTGATCAGGAGCAGGCCGCCAACAAGGCGATGTGGCAGGTTCAGGAGGACGCGGACGAGGCCAATCTTAACGCCTTGCTCGCCATGCTGCCGCCGGAGGGATGGTTCCTCAAAAGCCGCTATGGCGAGGGGCCGTCGCAAACGGCCTTTCTCATCATCCAGCATTCAAACCTTGAGCAGTGGCGACGTTTCGTGCCGGTGCTCGAGCCTCTCGTGGCGGCGGGCGAGGTTGATGGGGCGCAGTTCGGTCTGATGTACGATCGGCTGGCGGTGAACGAGGGGCGTCCGCAACGCTACGGGACGCAGGTGATCTGCAAGAATGGGCGCTGGGTCATCGACTACGACAACCTCGAGGATCCCGCGAACGCCGATCGTCGTCGCGCGGAAGCAGGATTTCCGCATACGCTGGCGCAGTATGAAGCGCGTTTCGCCTCGTGGCCGACTTGCCGCGAAAACTGAGCAACACTCGCCGCCGTCAAGCGTTAGGGTAGAGCGGACCGGGCCCCTCTGGCGACCCTTCATCGCGATGTCGGCCGCGTCGTTTGAAACGGCTCGCGAAGGCGTCGATGGAACAGTTGCTGTTGGAGTGGTTGGGCAAGCCCGTCTGGATGTGGGCGGGCTTCCTGACGATCGTCGTCGGCCTGCTGGCGCTGGATCTGGGGCTGTTCAATCGGCGCGATCATGAAATCGGCGTACGGGAAAGCCTCGGGCTCTCCGCCTTCTATATCGCCGTGGCCCTGGTTTTCGGGGCGTGGCTGTGGTCGTGGCTGGGGGCCGACAGCGCGATCGACTACCTGACCGCCTATGCCGTCGAGAAAAGCCTGGCGATGGACAATGTCTTCGTCATCGCCTTGATCTTCAGCGCCTTTTCCGTGCCCCGGCTTTATCAGCATCGCGTGCTGTTCTGGGGCGTGCTCGGCGTCATCGTCCTGAGGGCGATCATGATCGGCGGCGGTGCGGCGCTGGTCGCCCGCTATCACTGGGTGCTGTACCTTTTCGCGGGCTTCCTGATCCTGACCGGCGTACGGATGTTCTTTGCCCGCAGCGAGGAAACGGACATCGCCGATAATGCGCTGCTGAAGTGGTTCCGGCGGCGGATGCGGGTGACGAATGATCTGAACGGCCACGCCTTCTTCGTCCGGGCGCCAGGCCGTTTAGGCGAGATGAAGTTGCACGCCACGCCGCTGTTCCTGGCCCTGGCGACGATCGAGATCGCCGACGTAATCTTCGCTGTGGACTCCGTGCCGGCGGTCTTCGCCATCACGACGGACGCCTATGTCGTCTACACGTCCAACATCTTCGCCATACTGGGGCTGAGGGCGCTCTATTTCGCCCTGGCGGCGGTGATCCACCGCTTCGCCTATCTGAAGCAGGCGCTGGCGGTCCTGCTGGTCTTTATCGGGGGCAAGGTGTTCGCCGCGCCCCTGCTGGGGATAGAGAAAACGCCGCCCGTTGTCTCATTGTCAGTGACAGCGGCGATCCTCGCGACAGGGGTGGTCTGGTCTCTGTGGCGGACCCGCGCGGAGGCCGGACCTCCGCGCTGATCGTCAGGACGTCAGGCCGGCTTTTCGACCAGGCGCTTGTCCAGATAGGCGCCGACGCGGCGTTCGACGGCGCCGATATGGTCCTGCCAGAAGTGGGTCGCGCCTTCTTCCAGCTCATAGTCGATGACGATGCCCTTCTGGGTGCGCAGCTTGTTGACCACGCGCTCCACCTCGGCCGGGGGCACCACGGTGTCGGCCGTGCCGTGAAGGAACAGGCCCGAGGCCGGGCAGGGGGCCAGGAAGCTGAAATCGTAGATGTTGGACGGCGGCGACACCGAGATGAAGCCGTCGGTCTCGGGGCGGCGCATCAGCAGCTGCATCCCGATGTAGGCGCCGAACTGATAGCCCGCGACCCAGGTCTGGGTGGCGGCCGGGTTGTTGGCCTGCAGCCAGTCCAGCGCCGTGGCGGCGTCGGCCAGTTCGCCGATGCCGCTGTCGAACTCGCCCTGCGACTTGCCGACGCCCCGCGAATTGTAGCGCAGGGTGGCGAAGCCGCGCTGAACGAACAGCTGGTGCATCGTCAGCGCGACCGGATTGTTCATGTGCCCGCCCGCCTTCGGGTGCGGGTGCAGGATCAGGGCGATCGGCGCGTCGGGGCGCTTGCCGGGCGAGTAACGGCCTTCGATGCGGCCAGCGGCGCCGGGCAGGATGACTTCAGGCATGGATCGCGATCCCTACAATCAACAGAGGTTTCGCCGGACGGATAATACTTGACCAGGGAGGTAGGACTTTCTAAGTCCCCGGTGCGCGACGCACTCGCCAGCGAGGCCGGGGGTCTTAGCATGACCGCTCCGAAAAGCGTTAGAATTTTGAGGTTATAGGGATGCGCCTGTCGACAAAGGGACGTTACGCCGTGATGGCGATGGCCGATCTGGCGAAAAACGGCTCGGGCCGGGCCGTGTCCCTGGCTGAAATCGCGGCGCGTCAGGAGATTTCGCTCAGCTATCTGGAACAGCTGTTCGCGCGACTGCGCAAGGGCGGCCTGGTCAAGAGCATTCGCGGGCCGGGCGGCGGTTATCGCCTAGCCAAGGGGCCGGACGAGACAGTCGTGGCCGACATCGTCCTGGCCGTCGATGAGCCGATCCGCGCTACCCGCTGCGCCGCTCATGGCACGCCGCGAGGCTGCATGAACGGCGGGGCGCGCTGCATCACTCATGATCTTTGGGAAGACCTCGGCGCCGAGATCCATCGCTATCTGGCCGGGGTCAGCCTGGAGGACGTGATCGAAAAGCGGACAAGCCGCGCCCGTATGGGACAGAAGGACGTCGGGTCCATGGAGGCGGCGGCGTGAGCGTCTATCTGGATTACAACGCTTCCGGCCTGGTTCGTCCTGAAGTTCAGGAAATCATGGCCAAGGCCTTGGCTGACAATGGAAACCCTTCGGCCGTTCACGCCGCCGGCCGCCGTGCGCGTGCGCGCGTCGAGACGGCCCGTGCTCAGGTGGCTGATCTGGTGGGCGCCGATCCGACGGCGCTCATCTTCTCCTCGGGCGGAACCGAGTCCAACGCCCAGGCTATCCACAGCGCCCTGGCCGCCGGTTGCGAGCGGCTGATCGTCGGCGCGACCGAGCATCCGTGCGTGGCCGAAACCGCTACGGCGAGCGGCGCGCAGGTCGAGGTTTTGCCGGTGGACGCCAATGGCGTAGTCGATCTGGCCTGGCTGGCTGAGGCGCTGGCGCGTCCGGGGCGAGCCGTCGTCGCCATTCATCACGCCAATAACGAAAGCGGCGTGATCCAGCCGATCGCTGAGGCGGCGGCGCTCGTCCGCGCGGCGGGCGGCTGGCTGCACGTCGACGCCATCCAGTCCGCAGGCAAGATTCCGGTGACGATGCGGGCGCTCGGCGCCGACAGCCTGACCCTTTCGGCGCACAAGCTGGGCGGGCCTCAAGGCGTGGGCGCCCTTGTGCTCAAGGACGGCGTGTCCGCCGTTCGCATTCTGCACGGCGCCGGTCAGGAGCGCGGCCTGCGCGCTGGGACCGAGAACGTTCCGGGCATCACCGGGTTCGGCGTCGCCGCCGACTGCGCGGCCCGTGACCTGGACGCCGCCGGGGCTCATGACGTCTGGCGCGACGCGGCCGAGGCGAAGGTCAAGGCCGCGGGTGCGACCATCATCGGCGGCGCAGTCGAGCGGCTGCCCAACACCCTGTTCATGGCGGTCGAGGGCTGGGACAGCCCGCAACAGCTGATCACCCTGGATCTGGTCGGGGTCATGGTCTCGGCCGGTTCGGCCTGCTCGTCGGGCAAGGTCAAGCCGTCCAAGGCGATCAGCGCCATGGGCCTGCATCATCTGGCGACCGGGGGCGTGCGCGTCTCCGGGGGCTGGAGCACGACCGAGGCCGACTGGACCCGGTTCGCCGACGCTTGGGTCGCGGCCTGGGACAAGCACAAGGCGCGCTTGCAAGAGCGCGTAAAGGAATTCGCGTAAGCTATGGCTATTGTTCAGGAAACAATCGATACGGTCGCGGAGCTGGAGCGGTACAAGTACGGCTTCACCACCGACGTCGAGCAGGAGTTCGCCCCCAAGGGCCTGAACCCGGACATCATCCGCTTCATCTCCGAGAAGAAGGGGGAGCCGGAGTGGATGCTGGAGTGGCGCCTAGCCGCCTATGAGCGCTGGCTGGCCATGGAAGAGCCGACCTGGGCGGCGGTGAAGTACGATTCCGTCGACTATCAGGACCTCTACTACTACGCCGCGCCGGTGAAGAAGGAAGGGCCGAAGTCGCTGGATGAGGTCGATCCCGAACTGCTGGCCGTCTACGAAAAGCTGGGCATTCCGCTGAAGGAGCAGGAAGTCCTGGCCGGCGTTCAGGGCGCGCCCAAGGTGGCGGTCGACGCCGTGTTCGACAGCGTCTCCGTCGTCACCACCTTCAAGGAGGAGTTGGCCAAGGCGGGCGTGATCTTCATGCCTATTTCCGAGGCCTTGCGCGAATATCCTGATCTTGTGCGTCAGTATCTGGGCACGGTCGTCCCGGTCAGCGACAACTATTTCGCGGCTCTGAACAGCGCGGTCTTTTCCGACGGCAGCTTCGTCTACATTCCGCCGGGCGTGCGCTGCCCGATGGAGCTGTCGACCTATTTCCGTATCAACGCAAGCCAGACCGGCCAATTCGAGCGGACCCTGATCATCGCCGACAAGGGTTCCTACGTCTCCTATCTGGAAGGCTGCACCGCGCCGATGCGCGACGAGAACCAGTTGCACGCGGCGGTCGTGGAGATCATCGCCCTAGACGACGCCGAGGTGAAATACTCGACCGTACAGAACTGGTACCCCGGCGACGCTGAGGGCAAGGGCGGCATCTATAACTTCGTGACCAAGCGCGCCGACTGCCGCGGCGACCGTTCCAAGGTCAGCTGGACCCAGGTCGAGACCGGCTCGGCCGTCACCTGGAAGTACCCGTCCTGCATCCTGAAGGGTGAGGAAAGCTCGGGCGAATTCTACTCCATCGCCATCACCAATGGTCATCAGCAGGCCGACACCGGCACCAAGATGTTGCATCTGGGCAAGAACAGCCGCAGCCGCATTATCGCCAAGACGGTCTCGGCGGGTAAGTCGGACTCGACCTATCGCGGCCTGGTGTCGATCCATCCCAAGGCGACCGGCGTGCGCAACTTCACCCAGTGCGACAGCCTGCTGATCGGCAAGGAATGCGGCGCCCACACCATACCCTACATCGAGGTCCGCAACGGCTCGGCCCAGCTGGAGCACGAAGCGACCACGACTCGCCTGTCCGAAGCTCAGCTCTTCTACGCCCAGCAGCGCGGCCTGTCGGAAGAAGAAGCCGTGGCCCTGCTGGTCAACGGCTTCGTCCGTGACGTCCTGCAGGAACTGCCGATGGAGTTCGCCGTCGAGGCCCAGAAGCTGGTGGCGATCAGCCTTGAAGGCTCGGTCGGCTGAGTGAGTTGAAGAAGAAAAACAATGCTTAAGATCAATAACCTCCACGTCTCCGTCGCCGATAAGCCGATCCTCAAAGGTCTGACGCTCGATGTGCCTGCGGGCGAAGTTCACGCGGTCATGGGGCCGAACGGGGCGGGCAAGTCGACGCTGGGTTACAGCCTGTCGGGGCGCCCCGGCTATGAGGTGACGGACGGTTCCGCCTCGTGGAACGGCGCCGACCTGCTGGATATCGAACCGGCCGAGCGGGCGGCGGCGGGCCTGTTCCTGTCGTTCCAGTATCCGATCGAAATCCCCGGCGTGCCGGCCATGACCTTCATCCGCACGGCCCTGAACGCCCAGAAGCGCGCGCGGGGCGAGGAAGAGGTTTCGGCCCCCGCCTTCCTGAAGCAGGTCAAGGCGGCGTCGCAGTCGCTGAAGATGGATTTCGACATGCTGAAGCGGCCGCTGAACGTCGGCTTCTCCGGCGGTGAGAAGAAGCGGATGGAGATCCTGCAGATGGCTCTGCTGGAGCCGTCTCTGCTGATCCTGGATGAGACCGACTCCGGCCTCGATATCGACGCCCTGCGCATCGTCGCCGATGGGGTGAACGCCATGCGCAGCCCGGAGCGGTCAATGCTGGTGATCACCCACTATCAGCGCCTGCTGGACTACATCAAACCGGACCGCGTCCACGTCCTGGCGGGCGGCCGCATCGTCGCCTCGGGCGGGCCGGAGCTGGCGCATGAGCTGGAGGCGGAAGGCTACGACAAGTTCCTTCCGGAGGCGGCATGAAGGCGCTCGCCCGGCTGGATCTGACCGACGCCGCGACCTTCCCCTCGCGGCGGGTTGAGGAGTGGAAATACAGTGATCTGAAGCGTTTTCTTCGTGAAGCGCCTGAGCCGTCCGGCACCGCCGTCGTGGGGGCGCCGGGGCCGTTCTATGATCTGGGCGGCGACGCCGTCGTCTTCGCCAACGGCCGCCCGGTCGGGGTGAAGGACTACATCGCCTCGGGCGATCAGACGCTGCGCTTGCGTTTCATCTCTGACGCCGTCGGTACAGGCCATACGGCGGCGGCGCGCATCGTCGCCCGTCCCGGCGCGCGCCTGCTGCTGCTGGAGACGCACGAGGGCAAGGGCTCGGCCTATGTCGCTCACAACAAGGTCGAGATCGACGTCGCCGCCGACGCCGAGGTGATCCGCATCGTCCTGACCGACGAACCCGCCGACGCCATTTCCGTGGCCGAGGCTGAGGTGCGGCTGGAGGCGGGCGGCCGTTATCGCCAGACCATCGTCGCTACCGGCGCCAAACTGCAACGCCACGAGACCCGCCTGCGGCACGGGGCCGAAGGCGCCGATGCGCGCGTGGACGGCCTCTATCTTCTGAACGGCGCGCGCCATTCGGACCAGACGTCGGTGATCGACCACGTCTCGCCGAACGGCACGACCAGCCAACTGATCAAGGGCGTGGTCCGCGACGAGGCGCGCGGCGTCTTCCAGGGCAAGATCCTGGTCCAGAAGGGCGCGGACGAGACCGACGCCCGCATGGGGCACCACGGCCTGATCGCCTCGGATCGCGGCGAGATCGACGTGAAGCCCGAGCTGATCATCTACGCCGACGAGGTGCAGTGCGCCCACGGCGCGACCGTCGGGACGCTGGATGAAAGCGCCCTGTTCTACATGCAGCAGCGCGGCGTTTCGGCTGATGAAGCCCGCGCCCTGTTGACCCACGCCTTCCTGATCGAGGTCGTCGACCGCATCGAGCATGAAGGCGCCAGAGAGGTGGTGCGGGAATGGCTGACGGCTCGCCTGTGACCAACGCACCTGTGAACAAGGTTGGCGTGACGGGGTTCGACCCCTATGCCGCCCGCGCGCAGGTTCCGATCCTGTCGCGTCAGGTGAACGGCAAGCCGCTGGTCTATCTGGACAGCGCGGCTTCGGCCCAGAAGCCGCGTGCAGTGATCGACGCCCTGGTTGCGTCGATGGAAGGCTCCTACGCCAACGTCCACCGCGGTCTGCACACCCTGTCGAACGAGGCGACCGAGGCCTATGAACGTGCGCGCGAAATCGTCGCCCGCTTCCTGAACGCCCCGTCGCCGGAGACCATCGTCTGGACCAAGGGCGGCACCGAGGCGATCAACCTGGTGGCCAACGGCGTCGGCCTGTCGATCCAGCCGGGCGACGAGATCATCGTCACCGAGATGGAGCACCACTCCAACATCGTGCCCTGGCACATCCTGCGCGAGCGGCGCGGGGCGGTGCTGAAATGGGCGCCGATCAAGGATGACGGCTCGCTGGACATGGAGGCCTTCGCCGCCCTGCTGGGGCCGAAGACGAAGCTGGTCGCCGTCACCCACATGTCGAACGTGCTGGGCACCATCAATCCGGTCGCCGAGATCACCCGTCTGGCCCATGCGGTCGGGGCGCGGGTGCTGATCGACGGCTGTCAGGGGGCGGTCCACGCGGCGCCGGACGTCCAGGCCATTGGTTGCGACTACTATGTCCTGACCGGCCACAAGCTGTTCGCGCCCACGGGCATCGGCGTCCTGTACGGCACGGCGGAGGCGTTGGAGGCCCTGCCGCCTTATCAGGGCGGCGGCGAGATGATCGAGACGGTCGAGGAGGAGCGCGTGACCTATGCGCGTCCGCCGCACCGGTTCGAGGCCGGCACCCCGCCGATTCTGGAAGCGATGGGCCTTGGCGCGGCGATCGAGTGGCTGGCGCAGTATGAGCCGGCGGCGATCCAGGCGCATGAGAAGGCTCTATATCATCATGCCGTCGAGCGTCTGCGCGAGTACGACTGGTTGCGGATTCTGGGCGAAGCAGAAGGGAAGGGCGCCATCCTGACCTTCGCCGTCGAGGGCGCGCACGCGCATGACGTGGCGCAGATCATGGACCGATACGGCGTCGCCGTGCGGGCCGGTCTGCACTGCGCCGAACCGCTGGCGAAAAGACTGGGCGTGACCTCGAGCACGCGCGCCTCCTTTGCCCTATATAACACCATGGAGGATGCAGACGCCTTCGTGGACGCGCTGATCAAGGCGCGCAACTTCTTCGTGTGACGAGTATGGACGCCAAGACCGACAACGCGATCAGCGACAGCGACGCCTTCGCCGCCAGCTGGGATGAGCCGCAGAAGAGCGCCCTGTCTCAGGCCGAGCTGGACAAGCTGACGGACGACCTGATCGAGGCGCTGAAGACGGTGTACGACCCGGAAATCCCGGTCGACATCTATGAGCTCGGCCTCATCTACAAGGTCGACGTGTCCGACGATCGCGACGTGCTGGTCGAGATGACGCTGACGGCGCCGGGCTGCCCGGTCGCCGGCGAAATGCCCGGCTGGGTCGAGACGGCGGTGTCCAAGGTCGAGGGCGTGCGCAGCGCCAAGGCCAATCTGGTGTTCGATCCGCCGTGGGACGCCTCCAAGATGAGCGACGAGGCCAAGCTGGCCCTGAACATGTTCTGACGAGGCCATGATGACCGAGCTTCAGACCACGACCCGACCCCGACGCCCCCGGCCCAAGGCGGTGACCCTGACGGACGCCGCCGCCGCGCGCGTGCGCGAAATCATGGACAACGCCGAAAAGGATTACGTCGGGCTGCGCGTCGGCGTGAAGAACAGCGGCTGCGCCGGGCAGGAATACACCTTCGCCTATGCCGAAGAAGCCCTGCCTCTGGACGAGGTGGTCGAGGACAAGGGCGTCACCATTCTGATTGAGCCCAAGGCGGTCCTGTTCCTGATCGGCACCGAGATCGACTATGAGGTGACGAAGCTGGCCTCGAAGTTCGTCTTCCGCAATCCGAACGAGACGGACGCCTGCGGTTGCGGCGAGAGCGTCACCATCATTCCCGCCGCTGCTCTGGACGCCGACTGACATGATCCGACTGGAGGGGGTGACCCGGCGCTATCGCAGCGCGGCGGGCGACCGCACGGCGCTGGACGCCGTCGACCTGCACGTCGCGCGCGGCGAGGTGTTTGGCGTGGTGGGCCGTTCGGGGGCGGGCAAGTCCACCCTGATCCGCGCCATCAACCGACTGGAGACGCCTGACGCGGGCAAGGTCTTCGTTGATGGGCAGGAGATCACCGCCCTGAACCCCGCCGAACTGCGCGCTGCGCGACGCGGCATCGGCATGATCTTCCAGCACTTCAACCTGCTGAACGCCAAGACGATTGAGGACAACGTCGCCTTTCCCCTGCGGCTGGAAGGGCGACCGGAGGCTGAGGTGAAGGCCCGCACGGCGGAACTGCTGGCCCAGCTGGGCCTGGCCGACCACGCGAAGAAGCATCCGTCCCAGCTGTCGGGCGGTCAGAAGCAGCGCGTCGGCATCGCCCGCGCCCTGGCCTGCGGCCCCAGCGTCCTGCTGTGCGACGAGGCGACCAGCGCCCTCGACCCTGAGACGACCGAGGACATCCTGACCCTGCTGGACGGGCTGAACCGCGATCTGGGCCTGACCATCGTCCTGATCACCCACCAGATGGAGGTGGTGCGCCGCGTCTGCGACCGGGTGGCGGTGCTGAAGGACGGCAGGATCGTGGAGCAGGGCGCGACGGCCGACGTCTTCCTGCATCCGCAGCACGCCGTGACGCGCGCCATGCTGGCCGAGGGCGAAGAGGCGGTCGACGCCTCGGTCGCGCCCGCCGGGGCGCGCATGGCCCGCCTGACCTTCCGAGGCCCTTCGACCTATGAGCCGGAATTGAGCCGCGTCGCGCGCACGGCGGGCGTGGACTATTCCATCCTGTCGGGCCGCATCAGCCGCATCCGGGGCGAGCCCTATGGCCAGATGACGGTGGCCTTCACCGGCGGCGACGCCGAGGCGGCCCTGGCGCAACTGGCCGCGCGCGGCGTCGTGGTGGAGGCGGTCTGATGTTCGCCAATGTGGACTGGGCCGATATCGGCAAGGCGACGATCGACACCCTGCTGATGCTGGGCGGATCGATGGTTCTGACCGTGATCCTGGGCGTGCCGCTGGGCGTGCTTCTGTATCTGTCGGGCAAGGGGCGGCTGGCGGCCAACCCGGTGCTGAACGCCGTCTTGTCCTTCGTCGTCAATGTGCTGCGCTCCGTTCCCTTCATCATCCTGCTGATCGTCATGCTGCCGGTGACGGTGCTGCTGGTCGGCACCTCGCTGGGCGTGGCGGGCGCCATTCCGCCGCTGGTGGTCGGGACCGCGCCCTTCTATGCGCGTCTGGTCGAGACGGCCCTGCGCGAGGTGGACAAGGGCGTGGTCGAGGCGACCCAGGCCATGGGCGGCTCGACCTTCCAGATCGTGACGCGCGCCCTGTTGCCCGAGGCCATGCCCGGAATCATCGCCGGCGCGACCGTCACCGCCATCGCCCTGGTCAGCTATACGGCCATGGCGGGCGTGGTGGGGGCGGGCGGTCTGGGCGATCTGGCCATCCGCTTCGGCTATCAGCGGTTCCAGACCGACGTCATGGCTGTGACCGTAGTTCTGCTGCTGATCCTCGTACAAATTCTGCAGATGATCGGCGACCGTCTGGTCGCTAAGGTCTCGCACCGCTGATTTTTCGAAAGCCCGCCTCATGATTCGCCGTTCGCTGCTGCTGTCCGCCGCCGCTGTTTTGACGCTCGCCGCCTGCGGTCAGGGCGCGGGCAAGAAGGCGGGTGGCGAGGGCGCGCCACTGCTGGTCGGCGCCACCGCCGTGCCACACGCTGAAATCCTGGAGCAGGTGAAGCCGATTCTGGCCGCCGAGGGGGTGCCGATCGAGATCAAGGTCTTCAACGACTACGTTCAACCTAACGTGCAACTGGCTGAAAAGCGGTTGGATGTGAACTACTTTCAGACCAAGCCCTATCTCGACGAGTTCAACGCGGCGCGCGGCACGACCCTGATCACGGTCGCCGGCGTCCACGTCGAGCCGCTCGGCCTCTATTCGCGCAAGCACAAGACCTTGGCCGAGTTGCCGAACGGCGCCCAGGTGGTGTTGCCCAACGACGCCTCCAACACCGGCCGCGCCCTGCTGCTGCTGCAGGCGGCGGGCCTGATCACCCTGAAGGATCCGCAGAACCCGCTGCAGACCGTGCGCGACATCGCGACCAACCCCAAGGGGCTGAAGTTCCAAGAGGTCGAGGCTGCGACCATCCCGCGCATCCTGCCTCAGGTCGATGGGGCGGTGATCAACACCAACTATGCTCTGGACGCCGGGCTGAAACCCAAGACAGACGCCCTTCAACTGGAAGGCGCCGACAGCCCCTATGTGAACTATCTGGTCGCGCGCCCGGACAGTCAGAACGATCCGCGCGTCCAGGCTCTGGCCCAGGCCCTGCGCGGCCAGGCGATCAAGGACTTCATCGCCTCGAAATATGAAGGCGCGGTGATCCCGGCGGCCTAGGCTGCGGCGCTGACCGCCTCGGCCGCTGCGGCGGCCTTGGCGGCCTCATCCGGCGTGGGGACCAGAATGGCGGGCGTGGCCGGTCGGCCCGTCGCCTCGGCGATCAGTTCGGCGGTCTTGCCTTCCACCGCCGCCTCTAGCCGCGCTAGGAATTCATCCTTGGGCAGGCCCGTCGGGATGGGATCGAGGAACTCCAGCGTCGCCGTGCCGGGGGTCTTGTGGAACTCTTCCAACGGCCAGAACAGGCCCAGGTTGGTCGCCAGGGGCACGACCGGCATGTCGAAGTCGCGGTACATGTGCCAGACGCCCGAGCGATAGCGGAACTTCTCGCCGACCCTGGCCAGATTGCCTTCCGGGTAGATCAGGATCTTGCGTCCCTCCCGATGGGCGTCGGCGGCGCGTTCCTTCAGGGCGGCGCGGGCGGCGTGGCCCCCGCAGTTGTTGACGACAATGGCGCCCAGCTTCTTCAGCACGGTTCCCAGCAGGGGAAACTTCTCCAGGTGGTCGCCGGTGACGAAGGCCACGTCGTCGAACTGGTCATAGGTGGCGAAGCCGTCGCCCCAACTCTGGTGCTTTGAAGCGATGATGAAGGCGCCCTGCGGCAGGCGTTCCTTGCCCCGCGTCTCGATGCGGATGCCCGCTAACAGGCTCATGGCCTGCACCATGCGCCGGACATAGCGGCGGATGATCCAGCTTGTGGCTTTGCGGCCGGGCGCCAGGGCCGCAAAGGCGGCGGCCAGGCCGTAGGTGATGGAAAGCGCCCAATAGGCGATGTTGAACAGCAGGCTTCGCATCAGGCGACTATGCCAGCCTGACATTCAGAGGCGAGCGTAAAGTGAAGCCTGGCGACGGCGGCCGCCTGGGTCCGGAATTCAGGCGGGCAGTTCGATCGAAACGGCGGCCTGGGCGGCCAGACCTTCGCCACGGCCGGTGAAACCCAGGCCTTCGCTGGTCGTGGCTTTCACGCTGACGGCGTCCAGCGGCAGCTTCAACAGGGCCGCCAGCCGTTCACGCATGGCCTGGCGATGGGGCTTCACCTTGGGCTGTTCGCAGATCAGGGTCACATCGACATTGACGATGCGCCCGCCGCGCAGCGCCACCCGTTCGGCGGCATGAACCAGGAAGCGGTCCGATGACGCCCCCTTCCACTCAGGATCGCTGGGCGGAAAGTGGTCGCCGATGTCGCCGTCGGCGATGGCGCCGAGGATGGCGTCCGTCAGGGCGTGCAGACCGGCATCGGCGTCCGAATGGCCGATCAGGGTCTGGTCATGCGGAATCTCGACCCCGCACAGCCAGACCGACGTGCCCGGTCCCCAGCGATGAACGTCGAAACCCTGGCCGATGCGGATGGTGGTGCGAGCAGGGGACAGGGCCTCGGCCATGGCGAAATCCTCAGGATAGGTCAGTTTGGTCAGGCGCGCGTCGCCTGGGATCAGTCGGACGCGGCCGCCCGCGCGCTCGACCACGGCGGCCTCGTCGGTGGCGGCTTCATCGGCGGGCCACACGGCATAGGCGTCGCGGATGGTCTTGAGTCGAAAGGCCTGCGGCGTCTGGGCGCGCCACAGGTTCTCCCGATCGACGGCGCCGCTGACCATGCCCTCACGCCCTCGGCGCAAGCTGTCGGCGACAGGCAAGGCGGGCAGAACGCCGTCGGCGTCGACGAGACCCGCCAGCAGGCGCGCGATCACTTCGGCGCTCAGGAAGGGGCGGGCGGCGTCGTGGATCAGCACCGGCTCGTCGTCAGCACCGCCCAGAGCCGCGAGGCCGGCGCACACCGACCCGGCGCGTGTCGCCCCGCCGAAAACCGCGCGCCATCCGTCCAGACCGGCCAGGGCCGCGTCAGCCTCTTCGCGGGCGTCAGCGGCGATCACGACGACGACTTCGCGCGCGCCGGCGTCCAGCAGCGCCTCGACCGACCAGCGCACGACCGGCTTGCCGGCCACCCTGCGCCACTGTTTGGCGCCGCCCGCCCGAGAACCCGAGCCGGCGGCCACGACGATCGCTGAGAATCCCATGCGGGTCTTCTAGGCGTCCCGGTTCCGCTTGACGAGAGGGGCCTTCTTCGGTGCTAAGGAGCCTCATGACGACCGGGTTGCAGATTGGCGATGTGAAGATCGCGGGGCGGGTGCTGATGGCGCCCATGACCGGGATCACGGATCTGCCGTTCCGCGTGCTGGCGTCAAGGCTGGGCGCCGCCTATGTGGCGACAGAGATGGTGGCCGCGGCCGAGCTGGCGCGCGCCCGTCCCGACGTGGTGCGCCGCGCCGCCGTGGGCGGGGGCCTGCCTCTGACAGTGATCCAGCTGGTCGGCGGCGATCCGGCCGCCATGGCCGAAGGCGCGCGCATGGCCGAGGCGGCGGGCGCCGACATCATCGACCTGAACTTCGGCTGTCCGGCCAAGGAGGTCACCGGCGCCGCCTGCGGCTCGGCCCTGATGCGCACGCCGGATCAGGCGGCGCGGATCATGGAGGCCGTCGTTCAGGCTGTCAGCCGCCCGGTCAGCGTGAAGATGCGGCTGGGCTGGGACGAGAACAGTCATAACGCCCCCGACCTGGCGCGCCGGGCCGAAGACCTGGGTGTCGCCGCCGTCACCGTGCATGGCCGTACTCGCAAGCAGTTCTACACCGGCGTCGCCGACTGGGACGCCGTGGCTGAGGTCAAGCAGGCGGTCGCCATACCCGTCATCGTCAATGGCGACATCATCACGGCCGAACAGGCGCGCGAGGCGCTGAGCCGATCCGGCGCCGACGCCCTGATGCTGGGGCGCGGGGTTTACGGGCGGCCGTGGCTGGCGGCGCATCTGGAGCGCGCCCTTGCGGACGGGACGCGCCTTCGAGAGCCGGATCGCGAAGAACGACTGGCGATCGTCGTCGAGCATCTGCGAGCGTCGGTCGCCTTCTATGGCTTGCCGCTGGGTCTCAAGATGTTCCGCAAACATCTGGGCTGGTACATCGAGCAGGCCCCCTGGCCCGCCGATCCGGCCCAGCGTCGGGCCGCCAAGGCCAGGCTGTGCCGGCTGGAGACGCCGGACGAGGTCGAAACGGCGCTGGCGACCCTGTGGCGAGATGTGACGTATTTGGGCAACTTCGCTGTTGAAAACGAGACACAGGTGTCCGAAGTTGCGGCGTAATGTCGGACACGCCCGTCGCCCCGGTTGAAGAACAGGTCTCAGAGCGCTCGCTCTGGGGGCGCCTCGCTGACGGTCGGGCGCGGGCGTTGTTCGGAACCGCCTATGTCGTCGCCTTCCTGGTCACGGCGGCGGCCATCTGGCTGGTGGCCATTGCGCCGGGGGCCGCCGCGGGCGGGGACGCCCGGACGGCGGCCAGTCGTGCGGTTCTCTATGTCCTTCTGGCCAACCTGGTCCTGATTGCCGGACTCGCGACGGTGATCGGCGGGCGGGTGCTGCGCCTGACGCGCAATCGGAACGATCCGGGCGCGCGTCTGCATCTGCGGTTCGTTACGCTGTTCTCCCTCGTTTCGGTCGTGCCCGCGGTGCTGATCGCCCTGGTCTTCGGCCTGCTGGTCAACCGGGGGGTGGATCAGTGGTTCAGCACCAACGTCCGTTCAGCTGTCGAGAACGGGGCCGAGATCGGCCGCGCCTATGTCGCGGACGTGGGCGCCGGGCTTGAGGTCGACCTGGATACGATGGCGACCGAGTTGGGCGGCGTCCGGGATCTGTTCGACAATCGGATCCAGTTCTCGCGCGCCCTGTCGCAGATCGGCGACTTCTTCGGCTACCCGGCCCTCTATATTCTGGATGAGCAGGGACGCGTCCTGGCCAGCGGCGAGCAACCGGGCGCGCCGCCCTATGTCGCCCCTCCGCGCGAGGCTTTCGAGACGGTGGCGGGCGGCGAGGTGGCGCCGACGACGGTGACCGAGAACCCTGACATGGTGCGGGCGCTCTATCCGCTGCCGGATTACGGTCACGCCTATCTCTACGTCGTGCGGCCGCTGGCGCCGGGCCTGATCCAGCGAATGCGCAACGGCGAGGAGTCCATCACCGCCTATCGTGCGGCCGAGGAAAGCCGCGCTCGCATCCAGGGAGCCTTTGCGCTCAGTTATCTGGAAACGGCGCTGCTAGTGCTGGTCGGGGCGGTCTGGCTGGCCATGTCGGCCGCCAGTTCGATCTCGGCGCCGATCGGACGGTTGGTGAAGGCGGCGGATCAGGTGGCGGGCGGCGACCTCGATGCGCGCGTCGATAACGACGGCGCGCCGTCCGAGATCATCGTCCTGTCCGAAGCCTTCAACCGGATGACCGAGGACATCAAAACCCAGCAGGCGGCGCTCAAGACCGCTTCTGACGAGGCTCAGGGACGCAGCCTCTTCATTGAAACGGTCCTGTCGGGCGTCAGCGCGGGCGTGATCGGCCTGGACCGCCAGCGACGGATCTCCGCCATCAACGACAGCGCCAGCCAGCTGCTGGGCCTCGATCCGGAACAGGTCCAGGGCCGGCGTCTGGCCGAGGTGGCGCCCGAGCTGGGCGAGCTGTCGGAACGGGGCGAAGCCCATATCGAGGAGGATATCGACGTCAGCCGCGACGGCGAGGCCCTGCGCCTGCGGGTCCGCATCGAGGGCGGGCAGGGCGGCGAGATGGTGCTGACCTTCGACGATATCACCCGCCTAGTCACGGCCCAGCGTAATGCGGCCTGGCGCGACGTGGCGCGCCGCATCGCCCATGAGATCAAGAACCCGCTGACGCCGATCCAGCTCTCGGCCGAGCGGCTGCGCCGCCGCTATCGCGAGCGGGTGGGCGATGATGTCGAGGTGTTCGATCGCTGCACCGAGACCATCATCCGTCAGGTGGGCGACATCGGCCGGATGGTGGACGAGTTCTCGTCCTTCGCCCGGATGCCGGCGCCGCGCTTTTCAATGGAGAATCCGGCGGAAATGCTGCGCGAGGCGGTTTTCGCCCAGCGTGTGGCCATGCCCGACATCGGCGTGGATCTGATCGAACCTCTCCCGGAGGTCGTGCTTCAGTGCGACGGCCGCATGGTCGGTCAGGCCTTGGCCAACATTCTGAAGAACGCGGGCGAGGCCGTAGGCGCCAAACGTGCGCTCGAACCGGTCGCCGAAGGGACGCTGGGCGTCATCGCTCGGCTGGATGTCGAAGACGGACGCGCCGTCTTCGTGATCGAGGACGACGGCGTCGGCCTGCCGGCCAAGGATCGCGACCGGCTGACCGAACCCTATGTAACCACGCGCGAGAAGGGCACGGGCCTGGGCCTGGCCATCGTCAAGCGCATCTGTGAGGACCACGGCGGCGAGCTGCGGCTGGCTGACGCGGAGACATTGTCGGGCGCGCGCGTATGCCTGATCTTCCCCCTGACCCAGGACCACAAGTCCGCCCATCGCGCCTCTGGCGTGGCGGCTGCGGCGAGTTAAGCGAGGCGTCATGCGTAATACGGGTGCTGATATTCTGGTCGTCGACGACGAGGCCGACATCCGCGAACTGGTGTCCGGCCTGCTGGAGGACGAGGGCCATTCGGTCCGCACGGCCGCCAATTCGGACGAGGCGCTGGCCGCCATCCGCGCGCGCAAGCCTTCCTTGGCCGTACTCGACATCTGGATGCAGGGCGGCGGGCTGGACGGGCTGGAACTGCTCGATGTCGTGCGCGAGCTGGATGAGGACCTGCCGGTCGTCATGATCTCGGGCCACGGCAACATCGAAACGGCGGTCAGCGCGCTGAAGCGCGGCGCCTATGATTTCATCGAGAAGCCGTTCAAGTCCGACCGCCTGGTCGTGGTGGTGGAGCGGGCCCTGGAATCGGCCGCGCTGAAACGCGAGAACCGGCGCCTGCGCGCCCAGACGCTGACGCCCACCGGACTGATCGGCAAGTCGGTCGCCGCCCAGGTGTTGCGCACCACGATCGCCAAGGTGGCGCCGGCCAACAGCCGCGTCCTGATCTCGGGCCCTCCTGGTTCGGGCAAGGAACTGGTGGCCCGGCAGATTCACGAAGCCAGCCCCCGGGCGAAGGCGGAGTTTGTCGCCATCTCGGCCGCCGGCATGACGCCCGAGCGCCTGGACGTCGAATTATTCGGCGAGGAGGGTGGCGACGGCCGCCCACGCAAGATCGGCGTCTTCGAGCGGGCCCATAACGGCACCCTCTACCTGGATGACGTGGCCGACATGCCCCGCGAAAGCCAGAGCCGCATCCTGCGCGTCCTGGTCGAACAGAGCTTCCGCCGCGTCGGCGGCGAGCAGGACGTGCAGGTGGACGTGCGCGTCGTCACCTCCACCGCCCGCGACCTGCGTACCGAGATCGCCGAGGGACGTTTCCGCGAAGACTTGTTCCACCGACTGAACGTCGTGCCGATCCGGGTGCCGCCGCTGTCGGAGCGACGCGAGGACATCGCCGAACTGGTCGAGTATTTCGTCGACAATCTGTCGGCCTCCCAGGGCCTGCCGCATCGTCGCATCGCCGACGACGCCCTGGCCGTGCTGCAGGTTCATCCGTGGCCGGGCAATGTCCGCCAGTTGCGCAACAACATCGAACGTTTGCTGATCCTGGCCACCGGCGGGCCGGACGAGCCCATCACCGCCGATATGCTGCCGCAGGAGGTGGCTTCATCCGCCAGCCCGGCCTCGCTCAGCGCGGACCGCATCATCGCCCTGCCGCTGCGTGAGGCGCGCGAGGTGTTCGAACGGGAATATCTGTCGGCCCAGATCATGCGGTTCGGCGGAAATATCTCGCGCACGGCCGCTTTCATCGGCATGGAGAGATCTGCGCTGCATCGCAAGCTTAAGTCGCTGGGCGTATCGCCTGCACGCGGCGGAGACGAGGAAGGAGAGGGCGCCTGATGTCCAGGGTCGCCTATGTGAACGGCGTCTATCAGCCGCACGGCCAGGCTGTGGTCCATATCGAGGATCGCGGTTTCCAGTTCGCCGACGGCGTCTATGAGGTCTGGTCGGTCTTTGACGGCAGGCTGGCCGATTATCAGGGGCACCTGAGCCGTCTGGCTCGCAGCCTGACCGAGCTGCGGATCGACATTCCCATGTCGGCCGAGTCGCTGGGCATCGTCCTGCGCGAGACGATCCGCCGGAATCGGGTGCGCAACGGCATCGTCTATATCCAGATCACGCGCGGCACGGCGCCCCGCGATCACGCCTTCCCCCCGGATGTGGCGCCCAGCGTCATCATCACCGCCAAGTCGATCGACCTGAGGAAGGGCGAAGCTCTGGCCGCCAGGGGCGCGGCGGGCGTCACCCACCCCGACATGCGCTGGGGCCGCTGCGACATCAAGACGGTCGGCCTTCTGCCCAACGCCCTGGCCAAGCAGGCGGCGCGTGAACGCGGCGCTTACGAAGCCATCCTGTTCGATGAAATGGGCATGGTGACCGAGGGCTCCTCGACCAACGCCTGGATCATCGACGAGAACGGCAAGCTGCGGACCCGCGACACCCAGGCAAACATCCTTCGCGGCATCACCCGCGCGGCGATCCTCAAGCTGGTCGAGGCGGAAGGTATCGAGCTGGAAGAGCGCGCCTTCAGCGTCGAGGAGGCCAAGCGCGCGCGCGAAGTCTTCGTCACGGCGGCCAGTTCCTTCGTCATGCCGATCGTCTCTCTGGACGGAACCCGCATCGGCGACGGCAAGCCGGGCCCGGTTGCGACCCGTCTACGCGAGATTTATCTGGAACAGGCGCGCCGCGAAGCCATTTAAGGCGTTGCCGCACTGGCGGGGGCTTGGCTAAGGTCGCGGATGCGGGCGATGTTCCGCCTCGCGGCCATTCCGTCGCTGATGAAAAAGACCAAGAACAGGATCAACCTGCCATGTCGCAAGACAAACGACAGAACCTCCAGGACACCTTCCTGAACAGCGTCCGCAAGACGAAGACGCCGCTGACCATCTTCCTGGTGAACGGCGTCAAGCTTCAGGGCATCGTCACCTGGTTCGACAACTTCTGTGTGCTGCTGCGTCGCGATGGCCAGTCGCAGCTGGTCTACAAGCACGCCATCTCGACCATCATGCCGTCGGCGCCCGTGCAACTGTACGAGCCCGACGCCGAAGAAGACTGATTGACCTCAAAACTCATTGACCACGCCGTCCCGCTGATCCGGGCCGTCGTCATCCATCCTGACCGTCGTGGCGACAATGCGCGTCATGCGTCCGAACGCCTGGAAGAGGCCGTGGGCCTGGCCCAGGCGCTGGACCTTGACGTGCGGGCGCAGGAAATCGTGCGCCTGCGCTCCGTCACGCCCTCCACCCTGATCGGTCGAGGCAAGGTGGAAGAGATTTCGGCCCTGATCCTGGCCGCCGACGCCGAGGCGGTCGTCATCGACGACCAGCTGACGCCGGTGCAGCAGCGCAACCTGGAACGCTTCTGGGACATCAAGGTCATCGACCGCACCGGTTTGATCCTCGAGATCTTCGGCCGCCGCGCTCGCACGCGCGAGGGGCGGCTGCAGGTCGAGCTGGCGCGGCTGGAATACGAACGCTCGCGCCTGGTCCGCACCTGGACCCACCTGGAGCGCCAGCGCGGCGGCACCGGCGGCACGG
>DGIZ01000006.1 GCA_002386585.1 Brevundimonas sp. UBA4609
AGCGGCACGGCCGCGTCGGGGTACTCCTGCTTGAATCGTTCGACGGCGTTCAGCTCGTCCAGACCCAGGGCGCCCGCATAGGCGCGCACATAGCCCATGGAGAAGATGCGCGACGGCAGGACCGCATACTCGCCCTGCTCCAGCGCCGTCAGGAAGCGCGTGTGCACCCGCGTCATGGTCGACAGCTGGGCCAGCGACAGTCCCGAGGCCAGGCGCGCGGCGCGCAGGGAGGCGCCCAGGGAATCATCCGAGGGATCGTCCGACGCCGCCTGGGGCGTCGGCTCAGGGGTCTGATCCAGCGTCGCGTCGGCGTCGAAGTCGAACGCGGCTTGCCGATCCTGGTCCATAGGGTCGGGGTTCCGTCACGCCGGGCGCCCGTGCGCCCGTCATCCCCGCTTAGACGAGGCGAAGAGCGCGGGCAACGCGCGAAAGCGGCCGCGCTTGTTCAGACTTCGACGTTCAGCTTGCGCGCCAGCGACTCGATCTCGCCGCGCACCGACCCTGCCGAGGAGCCCAGCAGGACGTTCATCCCCCGCCGCGCCGCGTTCAGATCGGCCGACAGGATCATGCGCTTGACCGGCCCCACCCCGCCCGCCGGGGCGGACAGGCGATTGTAGCCCAGGGTGATCAGGGCGAAGGCCTCCAGCGGGCGGCCCGCCAGTTCCCCGCACACGGAGACGGGCGTGGCGCTGTCGGCGCACTTCTGCTGAATCTCGGCCAGCGCCCGCAGGGCGGGCGGCGACAGGGGATCATAGCGGTCCGACACGCGGGGGTTCGTCCGGTCGGCGGCGAACATATACTGCAGCAGGTCGTTGGTGCCGATAGAGACGAAGTCGGTCAGCGGCAGCAGGGCGTCCAAGTGCCACAGCAGGCTGGGGCATTCGATCATGGCCCCGACACGCAGCAGGGACGGCAGGGGCCGACCCCGGCGCCGCGCCCAGTCGCACTCGACATCGACCAGTTCGCGGGCGGCCCGGAATTCGTCCACGGTGGCGATCATCGGGAACATGACCCGCAGCTCGCGCCCGGCGGCGGCGCTGAGCAGGGCGCGCAGCTGCATCCGCAGCAGGGCCGGACGATCCAGGCCCAGACGGATGGCGCGACGGCCGAGCGCCGGGTTCTCCTCCCGCTCGTTGTCGAGATAGGGCAGCACCTTGTCGCCGCCGATGTCGAGCGTGCGGAAGGTGACGGGCCGGTCGCCCGCCGCGTCGAGCACCAGTTTGTAGAGCGCCGTCTGGGCGTCCAGGCGCGGCAACTCGTCCGAGACCATGAACTGGAACTCAGTGCGGAACAGGCCGATGCCCTCGGCCCCCGTAGCGTCCAGATTCTCCAGATCCACCGCCAGGCCGGCGTTGGTCAGCAGCATGATGCGCTTGCCGTCCTTGGTGACGGCGGGGGTGTCGCGCAGTTGGTCGAACTCGGCGCGTCGCTGCTCGCGCACGGCCATGCGGCTCTCGACCGCCGCCAGCATGTCGGGACGGGGCCGCAGGTAGGCCTCGCCCGTCTCGCCGTCGACGATGACCTGATCGCCCTCGGTCAGGCGGTCGCGCAGCCCCTGCAAGCGGCCGACGCAAGGAATCTGCAGGGCGCGGGCGACGATGGCGGCGTGGCTGGCGGCCGAACCTTCCTCGAGCAGCAGGCCGCGCAGCCGGTCGCGCGGATATTCCAGCAGATCCGCCGGGCCCAGGTTCTTGGCCACCAGGATGGCGTCGTCGGGCAGGTCGCGCTGGCCCGGATGGTCGCCCGCCATCAGCCGCAGCAGGCGGTTGGCCAGGTCCTCGAAGTCGTGCAGCCGCTCGCGGATATAGGGGTCGCGGGCGTTGGCGAAGCGGGCGCGATGCTCGTTGCGGACTCGGTCCACGGCGGCCTCGGCCGTCAGGCCCGAGCGCACAGCCTCCTCCAACGACCGGTTCCAGCCCCGGTCGTCGGCGAACATGCGATAGGTCTCCAGCACCTCGTAAGGGGTGCCGCCCAGCTTGCCCTGGCTGCCCTCCAGCAGGGCGTCGATGCTGGTGCGCAGACGCTCCAGCGCATCCTTCAGCCGCGCCTCCTCGGCGGCGGGGTCGTCGGCCAGAAGCTGTTCGGGCGCGATCGGCGCCTCATGCAGCACGGCCTGGCCGAACGACAACCCTTCCGCGAACTTCTGCCCCTTCAGCCGTTCGGGGCGGTGGGGCGCCACCTCGACGTCGCGAAGCTCCTCCAGCGCCAGAAGCTCGCCCGAGGCCACCGTCTCGGCCAGAACCATGGCGATGGTCTGGATGTCCTCGACCTCTTCCTCGTCATAGCGACGGGCGGCGCGGTTCTGGACGACCAGGACGCCGATGGCCCGGCCGCCGCGCAGCAGGGGCGCGCCGAGGAAGGCGTGATAGGGGTCTTCGCCGGTTTCGGGCCGGTAGGAGAAGCCGGGATGCGACTGGGCGTCCGACAGGCTGAGCGGCGCGGCGGTGCGGGCTACCTCGCCGACCAGACCCTCGCCGGGGCGCAGGCGGGTGTTGTGGACGGCGTCGGGGTTCAACCCCTCGGTGGCGAACAGTTCGAGCTCGCCCGAGGCCCGGCGCAGATAGATGGAGCAGACCTCGGCCACCATGGAGCGGGCGATGATCCGCACCACCATGTTCAGCCGGTCCTGGGCCGGCGCGCCGCCGCCGGCGCCGGCCAGAGCCTCGCGGATCTGACGCAGCAGGAGGCGAGGCCCCCTCGCCGTCACTGACCCGCCCTTGACCATGGTCTCTCCCGCCTTGCCGCCCTCTGGCCTTCAGTTCCCAGATAGGGGGCGATTCCGTTATCCTAGTCTTCCGCGTCCAGTCCGTAGGCCGCGTGCAGCGCCCGAACCGCCAGCTCGGCGTAATCGGAGTCGATCAGGACGCTGATCTTGATCTCCGAGGTCGAGATGGCCTGAAACTTCACGCCCTTGTCGGCCAGGGCGCGGAACATGGTCTGGGCCACGCCCGCGTGGCTTCTCATGCCCACGCCGATCACCGAGACCTTGGCCACGTCGTCATCGACGCGGATTTCCTCAAAGCCGATATCGGCCTTGGCCGCACTCATCAGATCGGCGGCGCGGCGGGCGTCGCGGCGGCCGGTCGTGAAGGTCAGGTTGACCGCGCCCTCGGTGCGGGCCTGGCTCTGCACGATCATGTCGACATTGACCTCGGCCTCGGCCAGGCGGGTGAAGACGTCGGCCGGAGCGTCCGTCCGGTCCGACAGGCCCAGCAGCGTGATCCGGGCTTCGTCCCGGCTCATGGTCACGCCGGAAACGATGCGCTTTTCCACGATCTCATCCTCGTCGCAAATCAGGGTGCCGGCGTGTTGCGGCAGAATTCCGTTTTCGTCCGGCTCGATGAAGCTGGACAGGACGCGCACCGGCACGCGCTTGTGCATGGCCAGCTCGACCGAGCGGGTCTGAAGCACCTTGGCGCCCAGCGACGCCATCTCCAGCATTTCTTCGTAGGACACCTTTTCCAGACGCCGCGCGCGGCTCTGGATGCGCGGGTCGGTCGTATAGACGCCGTCCACGTCGGTATAGATGTCGCACGGGGCGCCCAGCGCCGCCGCCACCGCCACCGCCGAGGTGTCCGAGCCGCCCCGGCCCAGGGTGGTGATGCGCCCGTCGCGGGTCACGCCCTGGAAGCCCGGCACGATGGCGATCTCGCCGGCGTCGACGGCGGCCCCCAGCGCGTCGCCCGGCACCTCTTCGATGCGGGCGCGGCCGTGGGCGTCGTCAGTCAGGATCGGAATCTGCCAGCCCATCCAGCTGCGCGCCTTCAGGCCCATGTTGCGCAGGGTCAGGGCCAGCAGGCCCGACGTCACCTGCTCGCCCGAGGCGACCACCACGTCGTATTCGTCGTCCGACAGGACGCCGTCGCCGTACAGGCCCGGCGCCGCGCCGCCCACGCCGTCGGTCCAGGCGACCAGCTCATTGGTCTTGCCCGCCATGGCCGAGACGACCACGGCCACCTTCTTGCCTCTGGCGGCTTCGGCGGCGACGATGCGCGCCGCGCGACGGATGCGTTCCAGGTCGGCCATGGAGGTGCCGCCGAACTTCATCACCAACCGGTTCGTGTCGGCCCGCGTCATCCTGGCGTCTGATCCCCTGCTTGCATGGCGGGCGAAGGCGGTCCATGCCTCTGCCCATGCCCGCTTCTAACGACAGCCTCGATCCGCGCAAACCCCAAAGCGAAGAGGGTTTTTCACCCTTTGCTACCGATCGTGCCGAAGGGCCGAGCATCGACCCGGCCGACGTGGCGCGCTTTTCGGCCCAGGCGGCCGAGTGGTGGGATCCCAAAGGCCCCTTCGCCCCCCTGCACCGCTTCAATCCGGCGCGGCTGAAATTCGTGCGCGATCGGGCGGCCGAGCACTTTGATCGCGACGTGAAGGCGCGTGCGCCTTTCGACGGACTCAGCCTGATCGACATCGGCTGCGGCGGCGGCCTGATCGCCGAGCCGATGCGGCGCATGGGCTTTGAGGTCACGGCCATCGACGCCTCGTCCGAGAACATCGGCACCGCCCGCGCCCACGCCGATCAAGTCGGTCTGGACATCGCCTATCGCGCCGCCACCGTGGAGCAGATGGTCGAAGCGGGCGCCGGGCCGTTCGACGTGGTGCTGACGATGGAGGTCATCGAACACGTCGCCGATCCGACAAGCTTCATCCGCGCCTGCTCGAAGCTGATCAAGCCGGGCGGCCTGATGATCGTCGCCACCCTGAACCGCACGCTGAAGGGGCTGCTGCTGGGCAAGGTGGCGGCGGAATATGTGCTGCGCTGGGTGCCCGCGGGCACGCACGACTGGCGCCAGTTCCTCAAGCCCGATGAACTGCGCGCCATGCTGGACGGCGAGCCCCTGACCGTCACCGGCCCCTATGGCCTCGCCTATGACCCGCTGAACGACCGCTGGAGCGAGGGCGACGACGTGGGCATCAACTACATGATGATGGCGACCCGCGACGCATGAGCGGCCCGCGCCGCATCATCCTGACCGGCGGTCCCGGCTCGGGCAAGACGACGCTGCTGGAGGCGCTGGCGGCGGCGGGCCATGCGACCTCGCCCGAGGCCGGGCGCGCCATCATCCGCCGCCAGCAGGCGATCGACGGCGAGGCCCTGCCGTGGAAGGACCGGGCCCTGTTCGCCGAGCTGATGCTGGATCGCGAGCTTGAGGCCCACGCTCGCGCCGAGAGCGCCGCCGGGCCGGTCTTCTTCGATCGCGGCGCCCCGGACGTGGTCGGTTATATGACCCTGTGCGGACTACCGGTCCCGGCCCATGTGGAGCGGGCGGCGCAGGACATCCGCTATGACCGGCGCGTCTTCATCGCCCCGGTCTGGCCCGAGATCTTCGGCCAGGACGCTGAGCGCAAACAGGATCTGGACGAAGCTCGCCGCACCTTCGACGCCATGGCCGAGACCTATCCGCGCTTCGGCTATGAACTTATCGAACTGCCCAAGGCGCCTGTGCCTGAGCGCCTGGCCTTCGTGCTGAAGTCGCTTACAGCGGCCTGACCATATAGCGGGCGTCGTCGCCGTAGCTGGCCAGCTTCTCGGCCATGCCCGGCGGGTTCTGGATCTCGAAGCCGTTGCGCGCCCAGAAGCTGGATGCGTCATTGACCGCCACCAGGGCGACCGCCGGCCAGCCCGCCGCCCTGGCCTGTTCGGCCAGGCGCTCGACCACCGGCCGGGTGTGGCCGCCGCCGCGCGTGTCGGGGTGCAGGGCCAGGTCGTGCAGATAGACGACCTCGGCCTCGGCCGGGATGGCGTCGATCAGCACGTTCAGCGCCGGGGCCGCGTTCAGCTTCCACGGATAGGCGACCAGATAGCCCATCACCGGCCCGTCCTCAGCGGCCAGGACGAAGCAGCCCTCGGGGTGCAGTTCCAGACGGTTGGCGAAGCAGGCGCGCTCTTCCGGATGATCGGGGAAGGACAGCTGAGCCACCGCGACCACGCCGTCGAGGTCGCCCGGCGTCATCGGCCGCCAGGTCAGAGGGGACAGCGGGCGTTCAGCTCCGCCCTGTTGAATCGCCATTGCACGCTCCGGTTCTCGTCGTCGTCCGCCCCTTCGATCCGGGCGGTCAGCACATCCCCCGCGCGGTCATAGATGATGCGGTGCGGAAAGTCGTTGTCCGGATTGGCGAAAACAGCCCGCTGCGGGCCGCTGTCGATTAGGCGGAAGGGGGTGGCGGGCGCGCCGCCCGGCTGAGCGAAATAGGCTAGGCCGCCGTCCTTCAGGGTGGCGATGTGGGCGCTCTCGAAACCGCTGCGGCCATTGCGCACAGTCACTGAGTGGCCGACGATCAACCCCGCGCGCGGGTCGCTCCAGGTCTCGGACGCCTCACGCCCGCCGGAACAGTCCAGCCAATAGCCCGCCAGCCACGACAGATCGGGCGCAGGCGTCGCGGGCGCGGCGGTCTGCAACAGGGCGGCGGCCAGCAGGCTGGAAACGGACATGGGCTCTCCCTCCTCAAGGACGGAGGGAAGGCTACGCCGCCCTCAGGGCGCGGGCTTGTAGGAATGCGACGCCAGCCGCCGCGCCAGCTCCACCTGTTCGCGCGCCCAGGCGGTGGCGGTGCAGCCCAGGAAGCGGCGGAAGTCGCGCGCCATCTGCGGCTGGTCGAAATAGCCGGCGGCCAGACCGGCCTCCAGCCAGGAGGCGGCGTCGGCGTCCTGGCCCATCGCGTGATCGAAGATGCGGCGGAAGCGGAAAACCGAGCGCAGGGTGCGCGGCGCCACGCCGACGCGATCGCGGAACCGGCGCTGCAGGGCGCGGCGCTCGGCGGGGCTCAAAGGCGCCCCCTCAAGATCGCTCTCGGCGGCGGCGACCTGAGCGCGGACAGCGGGATCGATGCGCCAGTCGCCAGCCCGGCGCTGTTCCTCCAGCCAGGCGCCCAGGGCGGCGGCCTGCCCCGCCGGATCGCCGGACGGCGCCGTGAAACCGCCCAGCCGCGCCACAAGGTCCAGCCGCCGGTCCGTCGCCTCGACCAGCGGGCGGCCGAGAAACGCGCGCGCCCCGTCCGGCTCGAACTTGGCGGCGACGATCTCGACCGGACCAACCGGACGGATAGCCATGGGCCGGGTCATCTGGCCGGCGAAGATTACCGGCGGCTGCAGGCGGAAGACGCCGTCGGCGCCCTGCTCCTCATAGGGGGCGGCCAGATCGACGATCAGTTCGGGACAGCCGTCCGGGGCGATGCGCTGCACCCCGCCGCTGGGGCTTGGCGCGGCGTAGGTCCACAGCAGGCGCACAAAGGGGCGCAAGGGTTCGGGCGGGGCGAATTCCTCGTACCGCTCCCCCTCCCCCATCTGCGATCAGTTCGCCTTCTTGGGATCGGGCGGCAGGCTGGGCAGGGGAGCGCAAGGCACGCCGTCGTCCTTCAGCTTCTTGACCTCGGCGGGAGTGGCCTCGCCGTAGATCTCGCGCTTCTCGCTGCGGCCTTCGTGGATGTCGCGGGCCTCGCGGGCGAAGGCGTCGCCGACATAGTCGAAATTCTGCTCGACGTGGTCGCGCACCTCGCGCGCGGCCTGCATCATCATCGACTGGACCTGCTTCATGGCGTCGGGCGCAGGCACGCTCTTCTTCGTGCCCGAGACCGCCGGGGCCATGACCTGCTTCCTCACCGCCGTCGAGCCGCAGAAGGGGCATTCCACCAAGCCGCGCGCCGCCTGGTCGTCATAGTCGGACGAGGAGCCGAACCAGGCCTCGAAGCCGTGGTCGCGGTCGCAGGACAGGGCGTAACGGATCATAGGGGCAGGTCGAAGTCGCGGTCGTGGCGCAGGGCGGGGACGCTGGCGCGCGCCTTCTCCACGGCCTGAAGGTCCAGCCGGGCGTGCAGGACGCCCGGTTCGTCGTGGTCGAGTCGGGCGATGACCTCGCCCCACGGGCCGACGACCAGGGAGCGGCCCCAGGTCTGGCGGCCGTCCTCATGCGTGCCGCCCTGTGCCGGAGCCAGGACGAAGGCGCCCGTCTCGATGGCGCGGGCGCGCGCCAACGTCTCCCAATGCGCCTCGCCGGTCGGGCGGGTGAAGGCGGCGGGAACGGCGATCAGGCTCGCGCCCGCCTTGGCCAGGGCGCGGTGCAGATGCGGGAAACGCAGGTCGTAGCAGATGGTCAGGCCCAGACCGCCCCAGGGGCTGTCGGCGACCACCGCCGTCTCGCCTGGCCTGACCGAGGCGCTTTCGCGATAGGTCTCGCCGTTCGGCAGGTCGACGTCGAAGACGTGCAGCTTGTCGTAGCGCGCCGTGATCGCTCCGCTGGGGTCGATCAGCAGGGAGCGGTTGGCGGCGCGCGGATCGCCCTCGGCGCCCGAGCGCACGATGACCGAGCCGACCAGAAGCCAGACGCCCAGTTCGGCGGCCAGGGCCTTGAGCCCGGCGACAGCCGGATCGGCGTCCTCGTCAGACAGGGCGGCGTCGCGCAAGGCCCGGCGCTGCTCGAGCAAGTTGGTTCCCTCGGGCGTCAGGATCAGTTGCGCGCCCTCAGCCGCCGCCTGGCGGATCAGGGGCTCGACATGCGCCAGCCCCGCGGCCGCCGTCGCCGGCGTCCGCGTCTGGATCAGCGCAATGTCGAGCGTGTCGGTCACCTAGGCCGCCAGCAGGGCGTCCAGCTCGCCCTTGCGGTCCAGGGCGTGGATGTCGTCCGAGCCGCCGACGTGTTTCCCGTTGATGAAGATCTGCGGGAAGGTGGCGGCGCCGCCCGAGCGCTCGATCATCTCGGCCTTCTTCTCGGGGTCGTTGGAAGCGACGATGTTCGTATAGGCCGCGCCCTTGCGGTCGAGCAGGGCCATGGCGCGGATGCAGTAGGGGCAGCCGGGTTTGGTGTAGAGAACGACGTCGGCCAAGGGGAGCTCCTGAAGGCGAATGGGAAGGTTCTCCCTCACTTAAGCGGTTCGCGCGCGTTTTTCACCCTCGCGATGACAGCTAGGTCCACGGCGCGGGCTCCCGCCTCCATCAGCACCCGCGCACAGGCCTCGGCCGTGGCCCCCGTGGTCAGCACGTCGTCGATCAGCAGCAGACGACGTCCCTTGATGCGTCGGCGCCCGGCCTCGGTCACGGCGAAGGCCGCCTTGACGTTCAGCCGACGTCCGCGCGCGGACTTGCCGCCCTGGCTGGCGGTCGGCAGGGGACGGATCAAGGCGTCGGGCAGATAGTCGAGCCGCGCCGCGCGGGCCAGCGGCCGGGCGATCTCGGCGGCCTGATTGAACCGCCGCGACAGCAGGCGGCCTCGGTGCAGGGGCACGGGGAGCACGGCGTCGGCCGCCTCGACCAGAGGGGCGGCCGAACGGCTGATCCAGCGGGCGAACAGGGGGGCGAACTGCTGCTGGTCGCCGTGCTTGAACTTGAGGATGATCCCACGCGACGCCTCGTCATAGACGCAGGCCGCCCGCGCCCGGCCGAAGGCGTAAGGGCTGGCGACGCAGGCCGCGCAACGATCCGCCGCGAAATCGCCGCCATCATATTCAAACGCCGCGCCGCAGCCGTCACACACCGGCGCCTCCAGAAAGGCCACCCGGCTCCAGGCGTCGGGCGACAGGCCCGCAGACGCCGCCGCCTCGCGGCTGTCGTGGGCGAGCGGCGGCAGCAGAATATCCAGCAGGCCCCGGCCCGCATCGCGTGCGCCGGATGCTAAAGGCCCCCCGACGCCTTTCAATCGACCTCGCCAACCCCCATCCTGAACCGACATGAGCGCCCCCTCTCCCTCCTCCGGTCCCCCGATCATCTTCGACGCCGCACGGCGCGCCGCGCGCCTGAACCTGGGCTTCCGCCGAACTCACGTTCACGACGGAGAAACCGCCCGCCGCCATGACCAAACCTGCCGCTGCAACCACGAACTTCTTCATGACACGGTCTCCTTCGAGATCTCTCCCGGCGCACAACGCGCCCTGGCCCTGAATGTTCATCATGCCAGATGAACCTTCGCTGTATGAGGGCGACAGACGACGTTTTCATTTCAACTGAAATCACCTATAAAGGTCTTCTCGCGCCCGGCCGAAAAGGTCGGGCGCCGTCGATTCAAACGCCCGTGTTTTGGGCCGCAACCGCCGGGATCCATGCCCATGACCGACATCCTGATGCCCAAGGCCACCGCGGTCTGGCTGGTGGACAACACCTCGCTCTCGTTCGAGCAGATCGCCGACTTCTGCGGCCTGCACCCGCTCGAGGTGCGCGGCATCGCCGACGGCGACGTGGCGCGCGACATCCGCGGCGCCGATCCCATCGTCAACGGCCAGCTGACCCGCGAAGAGCTGGACAAGGCCCAGAACGACGAAAACTACCGCATGACGGCCGTGGTCAGCCGCCACGCCGAACTGCTGAAGCCCGCCAAGTCCGGTCCGAAATACACGCCGGTCTCGCGCCGCCAGGACCGTCCGGACGCCATCATGTGGTTCGTCCGCAACCACCCGGAAGTGACCGACGCCCAGATCGCCAAGCTGCTGGGCACCACCAAGGCCACGATCGAGAGCGTGCGCAACCGCACCCACTGGAACTCCGCCAACATCAAGCCGGTCGATCCTGTGACCCTGGGCCTGACCGGCCAGCTGCAGCTGGACGAGGTGGTCCGCAAGGCCGCCGACAAGAAGGCCAAGGACGACGCCAAGAACGGCGTCCTCCAGCCCGTCGAGCCTGAGGTCGAGCCGGAAGTCGTCGCTGAGGAAGAGGCCGAGCCGGACTATGGCTCGGGCGCCGAGCCCACGGCCGAGTCGGTGTTCGGTTCGCGCGACTGATCTCCTATCGATCGACGGATACAAAACGGCCCCGGAAGAGCGATCTTCCGGGGCCGTCGTCATTTCAGGTGGGAAGCCCGCTAGTGGGTTCGGGATTCCAGACTGTTGATCTCTTCCTTAAGTCGCAGTTTTCGCTGCTTCAGCTCCCTGAGGTGTGTCGGGTCCGCGGTGGGCCGGCGCATCTCCTGCTGGATGGTCTCATCCAGCGACCGATGGCGATTACCCAATTCGCGAATACGAGCCTCGATGGTCATGGCTTGCGCCTCCATGTCTAAGGGACCACTACACTGAGCGCCCGGTTCGGCGAGGTGTGGAATCACATTGCAGTGACCCTCGCCGCTCCGAACACGGACAGGTTGGAGACGAAATTGGCCGATGTTGTGAACACGACCGTTCGGGCGCCGGCGCCCTCTCGGCTAGTCGTTGGAATCTCTGGCGCTTCAGGCGTCGTCTATGGCGCGCGCGTGCTGGACGCCCTGCGCGAACTGGGCGTCGAGAGCCATCTGGTCGTCACCCGCGCCGCCCTGCTCACCTTGTCGCAGGAGACGGATCTCACCCCCGACGAGCTGACGGCCAAGGCGGACGTGGTTCATCGACTGAACGACGTGGGGGCGACCATCTCCTCCGGCTCCTTCCGCACCCTGGGCATGATCGTCGCGCCCTGTTCGGTGCGGACCATGAGCGAGATCGCCACCGGCGTGACCTCGACCCTGCTGACCCGCGCCGCCGATGTGACGCTGAAGGAGCGCCGCCCCCTGGTGCTGATGGTGCGCGAGACGCCGCTGCACCTGGGTCATCTGCGCACCATGACCGCCCTTGCCGAGATGGGCGCCGTCATCGCCCCGCCCCTGCCCGCCTTCTACGCCCGGCCCGACAGTCTGGAGCAGATGGTCGACCAGTCGGTCGGGCGGGCGCTGGACGTCTTCGGCCTGGACTGGTCGGCCGTGCGCCGCTGGGAAGGGCTGAAAGGCGGGAGCGAGGCATGAGCGACGATCTGTGGACCTGGGCCTGCGCCGCCTACGCCGCGCCGGGCGCGGCCGAGGCCTGCCTGTCGCTTCAGGATTATCACGAGCAGAACGTGCCCCTGCTGCTCTGGGCCGCCTGGACCGCCGTCACGGGGCGTCGCCCCGACGAGGAGACCATCGAGGCCGCCTGCGACACCGCCCGCGCCTGGCAGACCACGACCATCGCCCCCTTGCGCGCCGTGCGCCGCACGCTGAAGACGCCCGTGCCGGACCTGGAGACCGACGCCCGCCTGGCCGTGCGCGAACAGGTGAAGGCTATCGAACTGGCCGCCGAGCGCCATCTGCTGAACGGGCTCGAGGCCCTGTCGCCCGCTCCGACCGGCACGCCTCGCCCGCCCGTCGACGCCATGGCCGAAACGGCGCGCCTGTGGGATCGCGTCGTGCCGCGTCCGGCGCTCAGAACCCTGTCCGACCTGCTTCCGACCTGACGCCAGCTCAGCTATAATCCCCCGGTCCGGGGCCTGACGATGAACGACGACGAACCTTACCTGTCCGAAGAAGACGAGGCGCTGCGCGCCGAACTGGCCCGCCTGCTCCAGGAGCACGCCGACCTGGACGCCTCCATCGAGGCGCTCGGCCACATGCCCGCCCCGGATCAGCTGATGATCGCCCGTCTGAAGCGCAAGAAGCTGGCCCTGCGCGACGACATCGTGAAGCTTCAGGACCAGATCCTGCCCGACATCATCGCGTGATTGTCGTCGACGCCCCGGAGCAGGCCCATCAAGCCCTGACCCTCCTGCGCGAACGCCTCGGCGCCTCTCTCAAGGCTGTCTATCTGCATGGCTCGGCGGCGAGCCAGGGCCTGCACGCCCATAGCGACATCGATCTGCTTGTCGTCGTCGACGCGCCCATTGCAAACGAGACCCGGCGCGAACTGCTGCAAGATCTGAGCGCCGTCTCGGCGCCGCCCGGCGATTCCCGACTTCGACCTCTGGAAGTCATCGCATTCCTGCTTCGAGAGCTGGATCTCCCCGCCTACCCCGCCCGCGCCGAGCTCGTCTTCGGAGAATGGCTCCGCGAAGCCTTCGAGGCCGGCCGTCTGCCCGAAGGCGGGGCGGATCCTGAGTTCACCCTCATGCTGGCCCAGGCCCGTCTGGAGGCCCGCCCGCTTTTCGGACCGCCCGCCACCGACCTTCTGCCCGCTATAGCTCGACAGGACATAAGGCGCGCCATCCACGACAGCCTGCCGATCTTGCTCGCCGCCTTGACTGGGGATGAACGTAACGGGCTGCTGACGCTCGCGCGCATGTGGCGGACCGCGAAGGACGGGGCCTTCGTCTCCAAGGCAAGGGCGGCAGAGTGGGCTCGGCTTCAGTTGTCGCGCACCGCCTCTGACGCGCTCGCCCTGGCTCGTGAGGAATACCTTGGCGCGCGGTCGGTCGACTGGAACAACCGATCCGCCGAGGTCCAGACCGCCGCCCTGGAACTGGCGCAGAGAATTCGCGCGACGCTCTGAGGCGCGCCCTTGCCCTAGAGCGGCAGGACCGAGGTATCCTTGACCTCTTCCATCACCGCATAGGTGCGGGTCTCGCGCACGCCCGGCATGACGATGAGGGTGTCGGCCAGGAAGACGCGGTAGGCGGCCATGTCCCTCATCCGAACCTTGACCAGATAGTCGAAGCCCCCCGCCACCATGTGGCATTCCAGCACCTCGGGCGAGCGGCGGATACGCTCGGCGAACTGGTCGAAGATGTCCGAGGTCGTGCGGTCCAGCAGCACCTCGATGAAGATCAGCAGTTCGCGCTCGGCGAACTTCGGGTCGATCAGGGCCGTATAGCCGGTGATGACGCCGCGCTCGCGCAGGCGGCGCACCCGCTCGAAACAGGATGACGCCGACATGTTGCAGGCGGCGGCCAGATCCTGATTGGTGATCCGTCCATCCTGCTGCAGCACCCGCAGGATGCGGCGGTCGGCGTCGTCCAGCTTGTATTCCCCAGCGCTCATGCGCTCTCCCCCTCTACGCTTTACAGATTCCCGACACTGACAAAGCCGCGCGCGATCCGCAACGCGTCTGTCAGTGCCGGAAGGCCGACGTCTGTCGACGTCGGCCCGGTCTCGATTATTGCCCCGAACGGGTCGCCGCCGCAGCCTGCTTGCTCTGGGCGATGAAGGCCTCCATCTCGGCGGTCATGGCCGGGATGGTGGCGACGCCGATGGCCAGCAGATGGTCGTGGAAGGCGCGGATGTCGAAGTCGGCGCCCAGTTCCGCCTCGGCCAGACGGCGCAGGCGCACGATCTCGATCTCGCCCAGCTTGTAGGACAGGGCCTGACCCGGCCAGGTGATGTAGCGGTCGATCTCGGTGCCGACCTCATGGTCGGACAGGGCGGTGTTCTCGCTCAGGAAGGCCACCGCCTGTTCGCGGGTCCAGCCCTTGGAGTGGACGCCGGTGTCGATGACCAGACGCGCCGCGCGCCACATCTCATAGGTCAGGCGGCCGAAATCCTCATAGGCGTCTTCATAGATTCCCATCTCCACCGCCAGCTTCTCGGTATAGAGGGCCCAGCCCTCGCCGAAGGCCGAGATATAGGTCTGGGCGCGATAGTCGGGCATGGGCTCATGCTCGCGGCGCAGATTGCCCTGCCAGGCGTGGCCGGGATTACACTCGTGCACCGTCAGCGCCGGGATGTTGTAGCGCGGGCGCGACGGCAGGTCGTAGGTGTTCAGCAGACAGACGCCGTTGCCGCCCCGACCGGCCGTGTAATAGGGCGCGATGGCGTCCGGCACCGGGATCAGGCTGAAGGTGTCGCGCGGCTTCAGGTTGAAATACTGGCCGATCTTGCCGTCGACCTTCTTGATGACCCAGGCGCCGTGCCACAGCAGGTGCTCCGGCTTGTCATAGTGGAACTGGGGATCGGTCTTCAGGAAGGTGATGAAGTCGGCGAAGCTGCCGGTCCAGCCGGTGCTGCGCATCACCGTCTCCATCTCGGCCCGGATGCGAGCGACCTCGGCCAGGCCGATCTGATGGATCTGATCCGGCGTCAGGTTGACGCTGGTGTATTGGCGAATCTGCGTCTGATAGAAGTCATCCCCATCCGGCAGGCGGTTGGCGCCCAGGGTGTCGCGCGCGCCCGGCACATATTCATCTCGAATGAAGCTCAGCAGGGTGCGGTGCGCCGGCACGACCTGCTGCTGGATCACCTGGACGGCAGCGGCGCGCAGACGCGCCTTGTCCGCCTCGGCCATGGTCGCGGGCATGGTCAGGAAGGGCTTGTAGAAAGGATTCTGCGTGACGTCCGTCGGTTCCGTGACCGCCAGGATCGACACGTCGCGGCCCACCAGGGAGGCCTTCGGCTGGGTGAAGCCGCGCGCCAGGCCGGCGCGCATATTGGTGATCTGCTGATCGAAATAGCGCGGCGTGTCCCGCATCTGGGACAGATAGCGTTCATAGTCCTCGACCGAGGTGAAGGTCGCATTGCCCATCCCCGTCAGCGACGACCAGAACGAGCTGTCCGAGTTGAACGGCATCTCATACAGCCGGTGGCGGCCGTCATCGACGAAGTTGTCGATCTGATGCTTGTAGACGGCGTAGTTGGTGCGCTGGTTCGGCGACAACTGCTCGGGCGAGATGGCCTCGAGACGGCGCTGCACGGCCGTCCAGTATTCCAGACGACGCTGCTGGGTGGCGGCGCTGACGTCCGGCAGGGTGCTGGGTTTGGACGCCCTCGACGGAATCTCTTTCTGACGCCAGGCCCACTCCTCGGCGGCGATGGCCTCGAACTGGGCGTCCAGGGCCGAGGGCGCGGCGGCGGCGGCCGAAGCCGAAGCGGCGCGGGCCTGTTGCGGAGCGGCTACGCCCCCTACGGCCAGAATCCCGACAGCGACCGCCAGGGCCCCGAAAGCAGTGAGAGACTTCATCGTCTTTCCCCCCGAAAAACACAGGGACGCCGGGCGGCGTCCGATAAGGCAAGAAGCCGCCCGTCACCGGGCGGCTTCACTACTCTGGATCAGAATCGGGCGTTCACGCCAACGTAAACGTAACGACCCAGGTTGTTGTAAATGCTGGCGTTGAAGCCATTGTACAGACCCGTCCCGGTCCAGGTGAATGCGGTCTGCGGCGGCGCTTCATTGGTGAAGTTGTTCACACCGGCGAAGACCGAGTAGCGGTCGAAGCGGTATTCAGCCCGGATGTCGTGCGTCAGCCACGACGGGGCCTTCCACACTTCATACGCGCCCACCTTGTCCTGATTGCTCCGCAGCACGCTGCTCAGATACTGATTGGCGTAGGAGAGCGACAGACGGTCATAGTCCCAGGACACGCGGAAGTTGATCCGGCGCTTGGGATTGGGCGCCTCGCCCGCTTGCTCGTCGCGCACGCTGGCGTCGCCCGGAACCGGGTCATAGGTCAGCTCGTCCAGGAAGCCGGCGGCCGCGCTGAGCGACAGCGAGCCGTAGTCCGGCAGACCCAGATTCGCCAGATCCGTGCGGTAGGACGCGGTCACGTCCCAGCCCGAGTTGGTGTACTCGGCGACGTTCATGACCTGGTTCACCACGCTGGCGATGTTGCCGTCGGGGCCGCGCGTGACATTGGGACAGAACTGGTTGTCCAGGGTCGGGCTGTCGACGCAGTTGTTGATGATGGTGCGCGCGCCCAGCGAGGCGATCACGTCGCTGATCTTGATGTCGTAGTGATCGACGGTGACCGCCAGACCCGGCAGGAAGGACGGCGTCAGGACGACGCCCAGGGTCAGGGTTTCACCCTCTTCCGGACGCAGGTCGGGGTTGCCCTTGCTGATGGCGGGCTTGGTCGCGATCGATTGGGTGAAGCCCGGATCGAGGCCCAGGGCGGCGCAGTTCGCCTTGCGATTGTCAGGGAAGTTCCCGATGTTCAGACGCGTCGCGTCGCAAGGGTCATCGAACAGATTATAGCCTTCGCCGCCGCCGTCGAACAATTCGCTGATGTTCGGCGCCCGCACCGCCTTGGCGTAGTTGGCGCGGAACCGGATGTTGCGGTCGACCGTCCACTCCATGCCCAGGCCGTAGCTGCTGTCGCCGCCCGTGGTGGTGTAGTCCTGGTAGCGATAGGCCGCCGTCAGATCCAGGTACTGGATGAACGGCACATCGGCCAGCAGCGGCACATTGATTTCGCCGAATACTTCCTTGGACTCATAGGCGCCCTCGGTTCGGGCCTGTTTGTTCTGGAAGATCAGCCCCTGCTGCGAGCGGATGTCCGGGACCGCGCGGCTGGCTTCCTTGCGCCACTCCACGCCCGCCGCGAAGGCGACCGGCAGGCTGGTTCCGCTGAACAGCGAGGGATAGGAGAACAGCTCGCCGTTGACGCTGGCCACCGCATTCCACTGGCGGATGCGGTCTTTGCGGAGCGTGTAGATGTAGGAATAGTCGATCGCTTCCTGAGAGCCGACATAGGCCCCGAACAGGTTCAGCGGCTGACAGCCCCGCGCCCGTGCATCCACGCTGCGGCAAACGATCTGCCCGTTCTCGCTGACGGCGTCGATCGACTCGTAGAACTCCTTCTGCAGGCGGTCGAAGTTGGTGAACTCCGACTCCGTCTGACCGTAGTTGACGTAGGCCTCGAACCGCCAGCCGTTGCTGAAGGCGCCGTCCACGCCGGTCACGAACCGCGTGGTGTCGTAGACGCTTTCCGTGGTGCGGATGCCAAAGTCGGTGTCGATGCGGCTGATGTCGAAGAACGTCATATTGGCCTGCGCCAGCATCGTCTTCAGTTCATCAGGCAGGAAGGCGTTGTCCGCCTGGATGCGATAGGCGTTGCCCGTCGACATGCCCGGCGAGCTATCGGCGAAAGTGCCGTTCCGCGCCTGGCTGCTGGCCTCCATGTGGAAATACTTGGCTTCGGCGAACAGGTTCAGTTCGCTGATGAAGTCGACCGAGGGCTGGAACTGGTGGCGCAACTGCAGTTCGCCGCCGAAACGCTCGACCGGCGTGCGCAGCATGTCGTCGCGCAGCTGGAACCCGTCGCCGCCGATCGATTGCTTCTGCTCGCGCCCGGCGCCGTCATACAGGATCTGGCCACGGTCGAACGGAACCAGCTTGCCGTCCGGCGTGAAGGTCAGGGCGAAGGCCTTGTTGGGGCCGATCGCATCGACGATGACCGGGGTGAAGAAGTTGTTCTGGGTGTTGGTGTAGACGTCCCGCGCCTGGATGAAGGAAGGCAGGCCGTCGTCCGGGCTCTTCTTGTTCGGGTTCGGGATTTCAGCCAGGGCGCTCATAGCGTAGTCGCGCTCGTGGCGGAACAGGCCCTCGGACTTGTCATAGGTCAGGGCGCCCATGATGTTGGTCCGGTCGTCGTTGAAGTTCCGCCCCACCGCGACCGAGCCGTAGTAGGTGTTCGGGCCGTCAGCCGAACCATACTGCGACTGGAAGGCGACGCCGTCGAAGTCCTGCTTGGTGATGAAGTTGACCACCCCGGCCACGGCGTCGGCGCCATAGACGGCCGAGGAGCCGCCCGTCACCGTGTCGATGCGTGCGATCGTGGTCTTCGAGATGGAGTTGACGTCCACCGCGCTGGTGCCTGCCGAACCGGCGACGTGGCGGCGGCCGTTGACCAGCACCAGGGTGCGGCTCGACCCCAGGTTACGCAGGTTCAGGGTGGCCAGGCCCTGGCCCGACACCGAGTTGGTCGTGCTGGAGGCCGAAGAGCCCAGGCCGACCTGCGGCTGGCGCGTCATGGCGTCGATCAGGTTGGTGACGCCGGTGTTCTCGATTTCCTGGGCGTCGACGACGTTGACCGGGGTCGCGGCCTCGACGTTCGGACGCCGGATACGCGAGCCGGTCACCACGATATCGGCGACGGCGCTGGCTTCCGGCTCGGCCGCCGGCGCTTCGGATTGAGCCCAGGCAGGCTGGGCGGCGGCGGCGGCCGTGACGGCCAGACCGGCGATTATCGTCCCGGTCTTCAGATACGCAGACAGTCTCATTGGATCACCCCTCGTTTTTTGATCTGAACCCAGGCGCGCCGTCCCCATTTCGGCGTCGCCTGCGTCGCTCTTTTTTGGATCAGCGCCCGGCGGACGCCTCTCCCCGTTCGGCTTTTTGCCGATCGACCATGGCCCGGACGTCGGCCAGCAGGGCCGGAGCGTCGTAGGCGACCCCGCGCGCCACCGTCCAACGCACCCCGCCCACCGTCTCGATGCGGTTTTCGGGGCTCAGGCGCTCATGTCCAGTGCCGTAAAGGGTCTTGAAATTGGCCAGCGGATTCTCGGTCGTGATGACCAGATCCGCGCTCATGCCGGGCCGCACGACGCCGAAGGTCGGCGCCTTGCCCGTCGGCTCGGTCAGGGTCGTCGCCCCGTCCATCGTCGCGGCGCGCACGATCTCCAGCGGGTTGAAGCCCGCCTCCTGCAGCAGCTCCAGCTCTTCGATGTAGCCGAAGCCGTAGAGCTTCCAGATGAAGCCGGAATCCGACCCCACCGTCACCCGGCCGCCGATCTTCTTGTAGTCGTTCACCAGACGCATGAACCGCTCATAGAAGCGGCGCCACGCCACCTCGTTCGAGGTCGTCCAGTCGAAGAAGTAGCTGCCGTGGTTGTCGCGCGTGGACTGGAAATAGTCCGCCAGCGTCGGCAGGGTGTAGATCTGATGCCACGGCGCATTGCGCGCCCGCATCAGGTCGCGCGACGCCGCATAGATGGTCATCGTCGGATCGAAGACGACGCCGGTCGCCTTCTGCTCCTCCAGGTATTCGAACCACTGCGGCGTGCCGGGCTCGACCTCCTTCCAGATTTCCGCAGCCTCGCCGAAGCGCATCTGCTCATCGTAGAAGTTGTAGTCGGTCGGATAATTCTGGATGCTGCGGCCGCCCAGCAGGGCTTCGAAGTGGCCGTAGAAGTGGGTCACCGTGCCGAGGCCCGCCTCGGCCAGATCGCGCGCGTTCAACTGGGCCACGCCCGGTTGGGCGATGTGGGCCACCGTGCCCATGCCGTTCTTCTTGGCCTCGTCGATGGCGGCCAGGACCACCTCGGGCGTTTCATCGCCGCGCAGGAAGAATTTGATCCCGTCGATGCCGTTGGCCGCGCCCCAGCGCACCCATTCGCGCGCCATCTGCTCATTGCGGATGCGGCCGCGCGACCAGCCCGAACCCAGGGTCTGATAGTTGAAGATGCGCGGCGCGACGATCTCGCCGCGCGCCGAGCGGGTCTTTTCCGATACGGCGATGTCCTGCGGCGCCAGGCTGACGCCGCGCACCGTCGTCACCCCGTGGGCCAGCCACAGCTTGTAGACATACTCCAGGTCCGGCGCCTTCTGCGGACTGCCGCCATGGGCGTGGGCGTCGACGAAGCCCGGCATGACATACATGCCGCGCGCGTCGATCTCGTGCGCCGCGTTCAGCGGCTGTCGCCCCTCGCGCTCCGGCAGGCCCGGCCAGCCCGCCTGGATGATGTCGGTGATCTTGTCGTTCTCGATGACAATATCGACCGGCCCCATCGGCGGCGCGCCCGTGCCGTCGATCAGCATAGCGCCGCGCACCACCATCAGCGGATAGGGACCGAAGCCCTCGTCGGCGCGCCGCGGCGGGGCCGGATTGAGCGTAGCGCGCGCCGGCGC
>DGIZ01000094.1:0-191 GCA_002386585.1 Brevundimonas sp. UBA4609
CTTACGGCGTGCCCGCCAATGAGCGCCGCTCGGACGAGCTGCTGGCGGCGCTCGGCCTGTCGGACAAGGCCAACGCCTATGTCCGCGCCCTGTCCGGCGGCATGAAGCGGCGCCTGATGGTGGCCAAGGCCCTGGTGCACAATCCGCCGGTGCTGATCCTGGACGAGCCGACGGCGGGCGTGGACGTCGAG
>DGIZ01000094.1:446-9284 GCA_002386585.1 Brevundimonas sp. UBA4609
ACGGCGGGCGTGGACGTCGAGCTGCGCCGCCAGCTGTGGGACTATGTCCGCAAGATCAACGAGGAGGGGGTGACGGTGATCCTGACCACCCACTACCTCGAAGAGGCGCAGGAGCTGTGCGACACCATCGCCATCATCAACCGGGGCGAGGTCGTGGCCTGCGAGCCGACCGAACAGCTCTTGAAGCGGCTGGACACCCGCAACGTCGTGGTGACGCCCGAGACGGCGCCCGAGACCCTGCCCGCCCTGAACGGCTTCATCGTCGCCCCGCGCGCCAACGGCGCCTTCGTCGTCACCTATCGCACGGGCGAATCCAGCGTCGAGCAGGTGCTGGCCGCCGTCCGCGCGGCGGGCGTGACCATCAAGGACATCGCCACCGAGGACCCGGATCTGGAAGACGTCTTCCTGGCCATGACCTACGGCGACACGAGCCGCCCCGATCCGACGCAGGACTGAGGCGCGGGCGTCGCGACGCCCCCTCGCCCGCTCGCTGCCTTCCCCACGCCGTCATCCTCGGGCTTGACCCGAGGATCCACTCATCCGCCTGCACGACATAGGCGAGGTCGAGCGCGCCCTGCGCTGGATCCTCGGGTCAAGCCCGAGGATGACGGCATGTGTGTGGGGGGGCGGGATTGGAACGTCAGCGGTTACCGCCTCAGGCCGCCATCACCGTGCCGAGCAGAAGCTTCGCTCCCGGCCTGCCCAGAATGGCGTCGGTGGCGTGTTGCAGGGCGACCGCCAGCCATTCGACGTTCGGCGGCGCGTCCGGCAGCAGCCGCTCGGCGGCGATGCGGGCGATCTCATTGTAGGCGGCGCTGAGACGCGGCTGGGACAGGCGCGCCCGCTCCATCAGGGCGCCGTCGGCGATGTCGAGACCCGTCTCGACCGTCAACACGCCGCGTCGTCCGTCGCGGCGCAGAACCGTGGCCGTAGCGGTCGGCATGGACAGATAGCCGCCCTTGCCGCCCCCGCTCTTCTCCGCAGAGGCATGAGCGGCGCCGGCCGCCGCGAGGCCGCCGAGAGCCGCGCCGTTCAGAGCCAGGGCGATCAGTTGACGTCTGTCCATGACGCCACCCTAGCCGGGCGGCCTTTCCCGGACGTTGACGCCTAGCCCGCGTCGAGACGGCGGCGTATGCGAAGGACATGACCATCGATCTGTCCCTCTATCGCCCCAACGTCGGGGTCGTCCTGTTCAACCCCGCCGGCCAGGTCTGGTTCGGCCGCCGCGCCGACACGCCCGAGCCGTGGAACTGGCAGTTCCCGCAAGGCGGCGTCGACGACGGCGAGGACCTGGAAGCCGCCGCCCGCCGCGAACTGCATGAAGAGACGGGCGTGCGCTCCATCGCCCTTCTGGGCCGCACCACCGAATGGATTCCCTATGACTTTCCCGAGGGCCTGCCGAGCCCGAAGAGCTGGAAGGGGTTGAAGGGGCAACGCCAGCAGTGGTTCGCCTTCCGCCTCACCGGCGGGGAGGACGAGATCGACCTGAACGGCCACGGCGAGCCCGAATTCGACGCCTGGCGCTGGGGGCGGCTGGAAGAGGCGCCCAGCCTGATCGTGCCGTTCAAGCGCCCGGTCTATGAGCAGGTGGTGCGGGCGTTTGGGGAATGGGCGCTGTAGCGGTCGGGAACTGACCTCTCCCCTTCTCCCTTTCCCTCGCCGTCATCCTCGGGCTTGACCCCCGAGGATCCAGTGCGGGACGCGCTCAACCTGGCCAAGGTTTCGCACGCGGACGGCTGGATCCTCGGGTCAAGCCCGAGGATGACGGCGGAGTAGGGAGTAATGGGAGAATAGAGGAAGGCAGCGCGTCATGTCGCGCACGAAAAAGGCCCCTCGCCGCAAGCGAGGGGCCTTCAATCGTTTCAGCCGTGCGAACCTCAGTTCGCAGTCAGCTCCGAAGCCTCTTCGGCCAGGATGGTCAGGCCTTCGCCGTTGACGTCGGCGAAGCCGCCCTTGACCTCGAAGCGGCGGCGCTGGGCGCCTTCATAGACCGTCACCACGCCTTCGCGCAGGGTGGTCATGAAGGGCGCGTGGCCCGGCAGGACGCCGAAGTCGCCCTCGACGCCCGGCGCATCGACCTGATCGACCGAACCGGCGAAGACTTCGCGTTCCGGGGCGACGAGGGAGAAGTTCAGCTTACCGGCCATGACTTAGGCTTCCGCAGCCATCTTGGCGGCCTTCTCGACGGCCTCTTCGATGGCGCCGACCATGTAGAAGGCGGCTTCCGGCAGGTGGTCGTATTCGCCGTCGCAGATGGCCTTGAACGAGCGGATGGTGTCGGCCAGTTCGACGAACTTGCCCGGCGAGCCGGTGAACTGTTCGGCCACGAAGAAGGGCTGCGACAGGAAGCGCTGGATCTTGCGGGCGCGCGACACGACCAGCTTGTCGTCTTCCGACAGCTCGTCCATGCCCAGGATGGCGATGATGTCCTTCAGCGCCTTGTACTGCTGCAGGATTTCCTGAACGCGACGGGCGACGGTGTAGTGCTCCTCGCCGATCACCAGCGGGTCCATGATCCGCGAGGTGGAGTCCAGCGGGTCCACCGCCGGGAAGATGGCCTGGGCGGCGATGTCGCGGTTCAGAACCGTCGTCGCGTCCAGGTGGGCGAACGAGGCGGCGGGCGCCGGGTCGGTCAGGTCGTCGGCCGGGACGTAGATGGCCTGGATCGAGGTGATCGAGCCCTTCTTGGTCGAGGTGATGCGCTCCTGCAGGTTGCCCATCTCGGTGGCCAGCGTCGGCTGATAGCCCACGGCCGAGGGGATGCGGCCCAGCAGAGCCGACATTTCCGAACCGGCTTGCGTGAAGCGGAAGATGTTGTCGATGAACAGCAGGACGTCCTTGCCCTCTTCATCGCGGAAGTATTCGGCCTGGGCCAGGCCGGTCAGGGCCACGCGGGCGCGGGCGCCGGGGGGCTCGTTCATCTGGCCGTAGACCAGGGCGCACTTGGAGCCTTCGCCGCCGCCGGCGACGTTCACGTTCGACTCGATCATCTCGTGATACAGGTCGTTGCCTTCGCGGGTGCGTTCGCCCACGCCGGCCAGAACCGAATAACCGCCGTAAGCCTTGGCGATGTTGTTGATCAGCTCCTGCATGGTCACGGTCTTGCCGACGCCGGCGCCGCCGAACAGGCCGGTCTTGCCGCCCTTGGTGTAGGGGCAGATCAGGTCGATGACCTTGATGCCCGTGACCAGGATTTCCGACGAGGTCGACTGCTCTTCGAACGAAGGCGCCTCGCGGTGGATCGGGCGGAATTCAGTGGTCTTGATCGGACCGGCTTCGTCGATCGGCTGGCCGACGACGTTCATGATGCGGCCGAGCGTGCCCGGACCGACCGGGGCCATGATCGACTTGCCGGTGTCGACGACGGCCTGGCCGCGCGTCAGACCTTCGGTCGTGTCCATGGCGATGGTGCGGACCATGTTCTCACCCAGGTGCTGGGCGACTTCCAGGACCAGGGTGAAGGGCTCGCCCGTCTTCTGGTCGACGTTCTGGGTTTCCAGAGCGTTCAGGATGCCCGGCAGGTGGCCGTCGAACTCAACGTCGACGACGGCGCCGATGACCTGGGCGATCTTGCCCTGGGCCGTAACTGCGGCGGCGGCGGCCTTCGGAGCGGCGGCCTTCTTGGGAGCGGCCGGCTTTTTGGCGGCGGGTTTCTTCGGAGCGGTGGTGTCGGTCATCGGTGCTTGTCCGTGTCGAATGTCAGCTGTGTCGGGATCAGAGCGCTTCAGCGCCGGCGATGATCTCGATCAGCTCGGTGGTGATCTGAGCCTGGCGGGAACGGTTGTACTGCAGCGTCAGGGCGCTGATGAGATCGCCCGCGTTGCGCGTGGCGTTGTCCATCGCGGCCATCTGGGCGCCGAAGAAGCCGGCCTGGTTCTCCAGCAGGGCGGCCAGGATCTGCGTCGTCAGGTTGCGCGGCAGCAGGGTCTCGAGGATGTCCTCTTCCGACGGCTCGTACTCATAGAGCGCGCCGGCGTCCGACGAGGCGTCGGCGTCGACTTCGGCCGGGGCCAGCTGACGCGACGACGGGACCTGGGAGATCACCGACTTGAACTGGCTGTAGAAGAGGGTGACCTTGTCGGCCTCGTCCGCCTCGAACTTCTCGGCCAGCAGTTCGGCGATCGGCTGGGCCGCGTGCAGGCCCACCGTCTTGTGCTCGCTCAGCTCGAAGGTCCTGACGACCTTGTCGCCGAACAGGCGGGTCAGCTGGTCGCGCGACTTGCGGCCGACGGCCACGATCTCGACCGTCTTGCCGTTGGCGATCAGGCTGTTGATGTGGTCCCGCGCGGCGCGGATGACGTTGGTCGAGAACCCGCCCGCCAGACCCTTGTCGGCCGTGGCGACGACGACCAGGTGCTTCTGGTCGGCGCCGGTTCCGGTCATCAGGCGCGGGCCGTCGTCGCCGACGCCGGCCGCCAGGTTGGCGATGACCGAGGCCATCCGCGTCGCATAGGGGCGGGCGTTCTCCGCCTGCTCCTGGGCGCGCTTCAGCTTGGCCGCCGCGACCATCTGCATGGCTTTCGTGATCTTCTGCGTCGCTTTGACGCTTCCGATCCGATCGCGCATTTCCTTGAGGCTAGCCATCCGGCTCTGCTCTTCCTTTGACTACAGGGGCCGAACGATCAGGCGAAGGTCTTGGCGAAGGCCGCCAGGATGTCCTTCAGCTCGGCTTCCAGCTCGGGCGTCAGGGCCTTCTTGGTGCGGATGCCGTCCAGCAGCGACGCGTGGTTGGCGTGGATGCGGGCCAGCAGTTCGCTCTCGAAGCGGCCGACGTCCGAAACGGCGATGGCGTCCAGATAGCCGCGCGTGCCGGCGTAGATCGACACGACCTGCTCTTCGACCGCCAGCGGCGAGTACTGCGGCTGCTTCAGCAACTCGGTCAGGCGGGCGCCGCGGGCCAGCAGGCGCTGGGTCGAGACGTCCAGGTCCGAGCCGAACTTCGCGAAAGCGGCCATCTCGCGATACTGGGCCAGCTCGCCCTTGATCGAACCGGCGACCTGCTTCATCGCCTTGATCTGGGCCGAGGAACCGACGCGCGACACCGAGATGCCGACGTTCACGGCCGGACGGATGCCCTGATAGAACAGGTCCGATTCCAGGAAGATCTGGCCGTCGGTGATCGAGATCACGTTGGTCGGGATGTAGGCCGACACGTCGTTGGCCTGGGTTTCGATGATCGGGAGGGCGGTCAGCGAACCCGAGCCGTAGTCCTCGTTCAGCTTGGCCGAACGCTCCAGCAGACGGGAGTGCAGGTAGAAGACGTCGCCCGGATAGGCTTCACGGCCCGGCGGACGGCGCAGCAGCAGCGACATCTGGCGGTAGGCCACGGCCTGCTTGGACAGGTCGTCATAGATGATCAGGCCGTGCATGCCGTTGTCGCGGAAATACTCGCCCATGGCGGTGCCGGCGAACGGAGCCAGGAACTGCAGCGGGGCCGGTTCCGAGGCCGTGGCGGCGACGACGATGGTGTATTCCAGCGCGCCGGACTCTTCGAGGGTCTTGACGATCTGGGCCACGGTCGAGCGCTTCTGACCGATGGCGACGTAGATGCAGTAGAGCTTGGCCGACTCGTCGTCCGACTTGTTGACCGTCTTCTGGTTCAGGATGGTGTCGATGGCGACGGCGGTCTTGCCGACCTGACGGTCGCCGATGATCAGCTCGCGCTGGCCGCGGCCGACCGGGATCAGGGTGTCGATGGCCTTCATGCCCGTCTGCATCGGCTCGTGAACCGACTTGCGCGGGATGATGCCGGGGGCCTTCACGTCGACGCGGCGACGCTCGGTGAACTGGATCGGGCCCTTGCCGTCGATGGGCTCGCCCAGCGGGTTGACGACGCGGCCCAGCAGACCCTTGCCGACCGGCACGTCCACGATCTCGCCCAGGCGGCGCACGTCGTCGCCCTCGGCGATGGCGGCGTCCGCGCCGAAGATCACGGCGCCGACGTTGTCGCGCTCCAGGTTCAGGGCCATGCCCTTCACGCCGGCCTTGGTGAACTCGACCATTTCACCGGCCTGGACGTTGTCGAGGCCGTGGATGCGCGCGATGCCGTCGCCGACCGACAGCACTTGGCCGACGTCCGAGACGTCGGCTTCCACGCCGAAGTTGGCGATCTGCGACTTGAGGATGGCCGAGATTTCGGCGGCGCGGATATCCATGATGGGCTCTTTCGGCTTTCGTCTTCGGTGCGGGCCCGCTGGCCCGGCTTGATCTGAAATTCGGGGGTTAGGCGCGCTTCAGCGCAAAGGTCATCTGGTCGAGCTTGGTCTTCAGCGAGGCGTCGAACAGCTTCGAGCCCACCTTGACCTTGATGCCGCCCAGGATCGACGGATCGACGCGGGCGGTCAGCTCGGGGTCGCGGCCCAGGGCGGCGCGCAGCTCGGCCTGGATCTTCTTGGTCTGGGCGGCGCTCAGAGCCACGGCCGAGACCACCTCGGCGGCCACGACGCCCGTCTTCTTGGCGTAGAGCGCCTCGAAGCCGGCGATCACGCCCGGCAGGTCCGACGCGCGACCGTTCTGGCCCAGCAGGCCCAGGAAGTTGCGCGTCGTCGCATTGAACTTGGCCTTCTCGGCGATGGCGGCCAGGCCCTTGGCCTGATCAACCGACGCCACGACAGGCGAGGTGGCGAGACGGCGCAGGTCCGCGCTGTCCAGCCAGGCCGCCTTTAGCGCAGCCAGATCGGCGCGCACGGCGTCGAGCGCCCCCGTCTCGTCCGCGAGGTCGAACAGCGCTTGTGCATACCGTCCGCCGACTTCCGTCGTCCTGAAATCGTCCGCCACTTATATTTGGTCCGCGTCTGAAGCGTTTGGATCAAGACCGGCCGCAGTCGCCTGCGCCAGTCAAGGGCCTGAAATGCTTGTAGAAAGCACGCTGGGGACGCATCTTTCGATACGCCCTTCGCTAAAGCCGCGCGGCTGATACCATGCAAGGCCTCGCCTCGCAACCGAGGGGCGCGGAACGATAACGCCGCACCCGCGCTCTCTTTGGTCGAATAGGACCGGTCAAGCTGGGTTCGACAGGAGGGCCTGCGACGACGACGACGCCATCCGACGCTTGATGCGCGCTCACGCTCCCGTTACCGAAAAACTTCCAACACCCTTCAGGAACCCCGATGCTCGAAAGCATAACCCCGCTGTTGACCGATCCCGCCGCCTGGGCGGCCCTTGTGACCCTCGTGGTCATGGAGGTGGTGCTGGGGATCGACAACCTGATCTTCATCTCGATTCTCTCGAATAAGCTCCCGCCCGAGCACCGCCAGCGCACGCGCCGTATCGGCATCGGCCTGGCGCTGATCATGCGCCTGGGCCTTCTGGCCACCATCGGCTGGATCGTCGGCCTGACCCAGCCGGTCTTCGACCTGGGCTTCCACGGCGAGACCTTCGACACCGCCTTCTCCTGGCGCGATCTGATCCTGATCGCCGGCGGCCTCTTCCTAGTCTGGAAAGCCACCAAGGAGATCCACCACGCCGTCGACGTCACCCCGTCGAACGACATGCTGGAGAAGGACAAGAAGGACGTCGTCATCAACAACGTCGGTTCGGCCATCTTCCAGATCATCCTGCTGGACCTGGTGTTCTCGGTGGACTCCATCCTGACCGCCGTGGGCATGACCGATCACATCCCGATCATGATGATCGCGGTCATCATCGCCGTGACCGTCATGCTGCTGGCCGCCGATCCGCTGGCCAACTTCATCGACAAGAACCCGACCGTGGTCATGCTAGCCCTGGGCTTCCTGCTGATGATCGGCGCCGTGCTGATCGCCGACGGCTTCGGCGTCCACGTGCCCAAGGGCTACATCTACGCCGCCATGGCCTTCTCGGCCCTGGTCGAGGGCCTGAACATGTGGTCGCGCAACGCCCAGATCAGAAAGAACCAGGCCGAGGAAGCCGCCCAGGCCGCCCTCAACAAGGCCGAAACCGCCGAGCCCGGCGTCTAACGTGCGTATCGGGCCGGTCCTGGCGATGCTTCTGCTGGCGCTTCCCGCGTCGGCGGCGGCGCAAGCGCCGGGGCCGGCCCCTTCTTCTTCCCCTCAGCCCGCACCGGCCCGCGTTCCGGTCTACGGCTATGAGGTGGTGCGGACCTTCCCCCACGACCCGACCGCCTTCACCCAGGGGCTGGTCATTCGCGACGGCGTGCTGATTGAGAGCACCGGCCGCAACCCTTCCAGCGTGCGCCGCGTGCGGTTGGAGGACGGCGTCGTGCTGCAGAAGCGCGAGCTCGACCCTGAATATTTCGGCGAAGGCCTGACCGAGAAGGACGGCCGCGTCTTCTCCCTGTCGTGGGTCAACGGCGTCGGCTTCATCTGGGATGCGGACGACCTGAAGCCCGTCTCCCGCTTCGCCTATGCGGGCGAAGGCTGGGGACTGACGCACGACGGAACGCGCCTGATCCTGTCGGACGGATCGGCGGCCCTGCGCTTCCTCAACCCCGACACCCAGGCCGAGACCGGCCGCGTCTCCGTCACCCTGAACGGCCGCCCGGTGCGCCAGTTGAACGAACTGGAATGGATCGACGGCGAAGTCTGGGCCAACGTCTGGCAGACCGACTACATCCTCCGCATCGACCCTGAGTCCGGCCAGGTGGTCGGCGTCATCGACCTCAGCGGCCTGCTGCCCAGGGATCAGGTGAAGGACCCGGTCGACGACGTGCTGAACGGCATCGCCTGGGACGCGCAGAACCGCCGCCTGTTCGTCACCGGCAAGAACTGGCCCAGCCTGTTCGAGATCCGGCTGACCGGGCCGAGGTAGCCCCTTCTTCCCGTTCATCCCGGCGGACGCCGGGATCCAGTCCTTTGGCCCCAGACGCGCGCAGCTCTCACTGGGCCCCGGCGTCCGCCG
>DGIZ01000241.1 GCA_002386585.1 Brevundimonas sp. UBA4609
CCGCTCTTCCGATCTCGCCCGGCAGGCTCAGACCCGAACCGCCCACGACCTGCAAGGTGGCGTAGCCGCCGACCACGCCCAGAGCCGCCACCGCCATGGCCCCCAGGGCCGTGCGCATGGTCGAGCTCTGACGGCTGGCCTGCTTGTCCAGCCGCTCCTGAAGCTTGGACTTGCCGCCGCGCTTGGCCAGGCCGAAGGCCTGACGCGGGGCCGCATCCTCTTCCGGCGTCATGGCCGCGCGGGCGGCCTCCAGCACGTCGCGCGTCGAGCTTGCGGTCGGCTCCTGCGCCGAGGCGTGCGGGGAGACGAAGTCCAGATCGGCCGAGAAGCCGTCGTCGTCGCCGACGCGGCCCAGTTCGAGCGGGCGCTCGGCGTCCAGATCGGCTGCGGCGTTCAGGATGTCGCTGACGTCGGCGCCGCCGAACAGGTCTTCATCGGCCGACGACGCAGCCGCCGGAATGGCCTGCGGCCAGGCGTCGTCCGAGATCCGGCCGAAGGGCGCCGTCGTCGGCCCGGCGTCCAGCAGTTCGGCGTCCAGGGGATCGCCGAAGACGCTCCCGGCGCCCGAGGCGAACGGCTGTCCCGGCGCAGCGTCGGCGCCCGTCAGGGGCTCGGCGCTCCAGTCGTCGATCGGATCGGCGAAGGCCGTCGCCCGCCAGTCGCCCCCGGCGGTTTCCGCCGGGGTCCAGGGCGCGGGGTCAGGGCTTTCCAGCGGCGGGGCGCGACGGACGTCGCGATCGGCGCGCTGCTCCATGCTGTCGCGCGCGTCGGCCAGCAGGCGCGCCGTGCGCTCCTCGCTCTGGCGCATCCGTTCGGCCAGATCGCCCGAGGCGCGCTCGTGGCGCTGGTGCATCTTGTCGGTGCTTTCCGACAGGCGGCGGCCGATGTCGTCCAGGGCCTGGGCCGAGCGACGCTCGGACTGGGCGATGCGTTCGCTCAGGCGGTCCGAGATGCGGGCGATCTCGCCGCCCAGCCGCTCCAGCGCCAGGGCGTGCTGGTCGTCGGCCTGGGTCAGACGCTGATCCACGGCTTCGGCGTGACGCGCCAGATCGCGCTCAAGCTTCTGCTCCAGCGCCGCGACGCGGGCGTCGGACGGACCGGCGCCGCCGGCTTCGACCGTCTCCAGCCGACCGTTGAGGTTGCGGGCGATGCGCATGATCTCGCGGCCCATGCCTTCGACGGCGGAGGCCGAGCGCTGCTCGGCGGCGCGGGCCTGATCGCCGATGGCGGCCAGGGCGCGCTCGATGCGGTCGACTCGTCCCTCGGTCTCGACCGCGTCGAGGCGGCGGATCATCTCGGTGCGGCTGGATTCCACCTGCCGCGTCAGGCTCTCGGCCAGTTTCTCGAAGCGCGAGGCTTCGCGCGCATGGTCCGGCTCGATGCGGCGTTCGGCGTCGCGCATCCGCAGATCCAGGGCCGCGAACGACCGCTCCAACCCCTTCAGCGCCTCAGAGGTGCGCGACTGGGCGTCGTCCAGACGCACCCCGACCTGCGACAGCAGGTTCGTTCCGGCGCCCGGCCCAGCCGCCTTTTCGACGGCTTCGATACGGTCGCGCAGTTCGCTGACGCCGGCGCGCTGGCGCTCGTCCATCTCGTAAAGGCGGGTGGAGACGGCGGTCAGGGCCGCGTCCAGCTTGTCTAGCCCTTCGCGCGCCTCGGTCCCGGCGTCCTGCTCCAGACGGCGCAGGCGGCGGTGGCCCTCGCGCAGTTCCTCGGCGATGTCGTCGATCCGGCGGGCCTTGGCCGCCTCGGCCTCGTCCTGCGTCTCCAGACGACGCACCAGACCGGCCACAGCCTGATCGATGCCCTGGATGGCCAGGGTCGAGCGGCGCTCGGCCGCCTCCAGACGCTCGGCGATCACCTCAAGCGAGGCGCCCATTCTGCCCAGATTCTCATGGCGCCCCGGGCCCTCGCGCCCGCGCCCATCCTCGCCATAGACGTCGTCCAGACGGCGCGAGCGGCTGCGGCGGTCATAGGGATCGGGAATGGGCGACCGGCGCGGCAGGGTGGCGACGCCGTCGTCCTCGTCCGGCTCATCCATGATCATGGAGTTCAGCCACTCGCCCAGGGTCATGCCCGAGCGTCGCGCCAGATCCTTGGCGATCTCGCGCGCCTTCGGATCGATGCCCTTCACGCTCCACGGCGCCGCTGCGGTCACTGATTCGCCTCCCGACCCATGGCGCGAACGGTATCCTTCCAGATAAAGCGTGTAAACGTGTCGTTAACCGCTAGATGTGGCGCCTCGCGGCGAGGCGCCGACGGCAGCCGACCAGGCGCTGATGCGCCCGACATGGTTAATGCCGCGTTTAGATTAACCCCGCATCAAGAAATACGGTCACGCTGGCGAAAGCCGGGGTCCAGGCGCTTGCAACGCGCCCGCCGATGTCCCAACTGGCGCCTTCATGGACGCTGTGCTCACCCTGATCCTGCTGGTCGCCTCCGTGACGGTCGTCGTCTTCGCCGGATGGCGCGGGTCGCGACCGACAGACATCACGCGCGGCCCGCGGATGATGCCCTGGCGCTTCATCATGCTGCTGGCCGCCGCCCTGGTCTTCTTCCTGCTGATCCACCTGCTCGCCGAAGTCAGCGGGCGGCCGCTGCCGGGCGCCGCGCCCTTCTAGGCGGGAACGGTCCGCCCCCCGGCCGGTTGTCCTGTCTCCCCGAACGACGAGACAGGAGACGATCGTGACCGACAAGCACCTGACGCCCGCCGAGGCCGAAGAGGCCTTCTGGAAAAGCCTGAAGTCCAGCAACACCGGGATGCTGGGACTGGATCGCCCCGGCTATCACAGCCAGCCGATGACCGCCTTTCGCGAGGCCGAGACCGGAACCATCTGGTTCTTCACCCGCGACGACACCGACCTGGCGCGCGACGCGGCGACGCCGGGTCAGACGGCCATGTTCAGCTATGGCTCCAAGGACCAGAAGGTCTGGGCCTGCATCCACGGCGCCCTATCGGTGCACGGCCACGACCGCGAGATCATCGAACGCTACTGGAACCCGGTGCTGTCGGCCTGGTATCCGGACGGCAAGGACGATCCCCGCCTGACCCTGTTGCGCTTCGACGCCGACGACGGCCGGGTCTGGGTCAGCGACGGCGGGCTGATGAAGTTCGCCTTCGAGATCGCCAAGGCCAACCTGACCGGCAAGGAGCCGGACGCCGGCGACGTAGTCGACGTCAACCTGCGCTAGGCAATCCGCCCTCAAGCAGCGCGAAGCGCGTTAGGGCGATCTAGAAAGCCCCGAAGCACCAGGCCAGGACCGCCTTCTGGGCGTGCAGGCGGTTCTCGGCTTCGTCCCAGATCAGCGACTGCGGGCCGTCGATGACGGCGTCGGTCACCTCTTCGCCGCGGTGAGCCGGCAGGCAGTGCAGGAAGACCGCGTCGTCGGCCGCCTCGGCCATCAGGGCCTCGTCGACGCCGTAAGGCTCGAAGGCGGCCAGGCGGGCCTCATAATCCTGATCGCCCATGGAGACCCAGGTGTCGGTGACGACGACGTCGGCGCCCTTGACCGCCTCGCGCGGGTCGCTGGTCAGGTGGACGTGGGCGCCGCCCTTTTCCAGATCGCGCAGGTCGGGGTGGTATTCCGCCGGACAGGCGACGTGCAGGTGGAAGCCGAACTTGGGCGCGGCGTGCATGAAGCTGTGGCAGACGTTGTTGCCGTCGCCGATCCAGGCGATCGTCTTGCCCTCGATCGGGCCGCGATGCTCCTCGATGGTCATGAGGTCGGCCAGGATCTGGCACGGGTGGCTGCGGTCGGTCAGGCCGTTGACCACCGGCACGGTGGAGACGCGGGCGAAACGCTCGACGTCCTCATGGTCGTTGGCGCGGATCATCACGGCGTCGACCATGCGCGACAGGACGCGGGCCGTGTCCTCGACCGGCTCGCCCCGGCCCAGCTGCATGTCCGAGGCGGTGGCGATGATGGAGTCGCCGCCCAGCTGACGGATGGCCGCGTCGAAGCTGAAGCGGGTGCGGGTCGAGTTCTTCTCGAAGATCATGGCCAGGACGCGGTCCTTGCCCGGCGCGTCGGCGTCGGCGCGGCCCTGGGGCCAGCCCTTGCGCGCGCGCTTGCGGGCGTGGGCGTCGTCCAGGATGGCGCGCAGATCAGCGGCGTCCAGACGGTGGATGTCGAGGAAGTGACGAACCATTTCTAACTCCGCTCATCCCCGCGAAAGCGGGGACCCAGTACTTTGGACGCGCAACGCCCGGGGTGTCATCCGCCGCGCCCCAGTTCCATCGTCGTCAGGAAACAGAACTGGGTCCCCGCTTTCGCGGGGATGAGCGGAAGAGTTGCTTAGCCCGCGACCTTGGCGCGAGCGAACTCGCAGGCCTTCTCGAACTTCTCGACGGCCTCGCGGGCCTCTTCGAGCGTGATGTTCAGCGGCGGCAGGATGCGGACCAGGTTGTCGCCGCCGCCGGCCACCAGCAGCCTGGCCTCGTCGCGGGCCCAGCCCATGAACTCGCGGTTGTTCGGAACCAGTTTGACGCCCAGCAGCAGACCCTTGCCGCGCACCTCGACGATCACGTCGGGGAAGCGCTCCTGCAGACCATGAAGTTGCTGCTTCAGATAGCCGGCGACTTCGTTGACGTTGTTCAGGATGGCGTCGGACGACACCTCGGCGAAGGCGGCCTTGCCGACCGCCATGGCCAGCGGGTTGCCGCCGAAGGTCGAGCCGTGCACGCCGACCGTCATGCCCTTGGCCGCTTCCGCCGTGGCCAGGCAGGCGCCGATGGGGAAGCCGCCGCCCAGGGCCTTGGCGACGGCCATGATGTCCGGCGTCATGCCCGCCCATTCGTGGGCCCACAGCTTGCCGGTGCGGCCCATGCCGCACTGAACCTCGTCGAAGATGATCAGGACGCCGCACTTGTCGGCCATCTCGCGCATCCAGCGCAGATCGGCGTCCGGCGTGGCGCGGCAGCCGCCCTCGCCCTGAACCGGCTCCAGGATGATCGCCGCCGTGGTCGGATTCTCGAACGCCGCCGTCAGGGCGTCCTTGTCGCCCCACTTCAGCTGATGGAAGCCCTCCATCTTGGGCCCGAAGCCTTCGGTGTAGCTGGGGTTGGCGGCGGCGTTGATGGCGCCGTAGGTGCGGCCGTGGAACGAGCCGTCGAAGCCGTAGATGTCGATCCGCTCAGGCTGGCCGTTGGCGACGTGGAATTTGCGCGCCGTCTTCAGGGCGCATTCGACGGCCTCGGTGCCCGAGTTGGTGAAGAAGACGACGTCGGCGAAGGACTTGGCGCACAGATCATCGGCCAGGGCGTCCTGCCCCGGAATCCGGAAGATGTTGGAGACGTGCCACAGCTTCTCGGCCTGATCCTTGACCGCCTGCACCAGCTTGGGGTGGGCGTGGCCCAGGGCGTTGGTCGAGATGCCCGAGACGCAGTCCAGGTACTCCGTGCCGTCCGTGGACCACAGGCGGACGCCCTGGCCGCGCTCCACTTCCAGCGGCGCGCGATTGTAGACACCCATCAGATGACCGGACACTTGGCAGACTCCATAAAGCGAGACGGTCCCGACGCGTCTGCGACGGGACCGCTTTGGAAAAGGGCGACGAACTTGTCGGGCGCTATTCCGGCTTAGTCAACACCACGCGGGGCGCGAATTCAGCGCAGTTGCGCGTCCAGCTTCTGGATCAGGGCCGCATAGGTCCGACCCGCCAGGTCGATCGTGTGGCCCTCGACCGCCTCGATCGCGTCGTCCTTGGAATGGATGAGGCGGAAGACCTGCGGGACGAAGCCCTCGGCTAGGCCGTTGGTCTCGCCGCCGTTGAAGGCCAGCCACATCTGATGGGCCCCGACCTCGTCCTGGAAGCCCAGGGAGACGACCGGCGCGCCGGCGGCCGAGAAGGCGCGGTCGTCGGACGGCGGATACTCGGGGAAGCCGACGCACTGCTGGGCGCGCTCGGCGCACAGCTCCTGCACCGCGCGGGTGACGAAGGCCGACTGCGCCCCGTTGTTCTGGCCGTACATCATGGTGTCGCCATAGGCGGCGACGTCCGAGTTCACCACGGCCGCGACATTGGCGATCCCGTGCGCCTCGATCCACTTCTTGGCGCCGATCAGGCCCAGCTCTTCCTGGTCGAAGAAGATGATGCGGACGCGGTGCGACAGCGGCGCCTCGCGCAGGATCTTGGCCGCCTCGATCAGGGCGACGACAGAGCCGGCGTTGTCGACCAGGCCGTCGGCCATCGTTCCGTCGCGCAGTTTCACCGCGTCATAGTGGGCGGTGAGCAGGATTTCCTTCTCGCCCTCGCCGAGGGTGACGACGACGTTTGAGCCCTGCATCGGACCGGCGCGGCCGCCGCCCTCGAAGGTCTCGACCGTCGGGGCGAAGCCTTCGGCCCGAAGCTGGCCCAGCAGCACCTCCAGACGCTCGGCGTTGGACGGCTGGGCGTAGGCGCCGACCTGTTCGCGCAGATCGGCGGCGCGGTTCTGGGCCGAGGACGGCGCGGCCGTCAGGCAGACGGCGGCCAGGCAGACGCCGCTGGCGACGGCATTCAGACGAAGACGAAACGACATGGCGAGGCCCCTTTCGCGAAGGCCCCTCGCCCCGCGCTCGACGCCTTGATTAAAACGTCAGCTCTTCAGCCGCCAGCCCGAACGGAAGACCAGCCAGCAGGCGGCGCCCAGGACCACGGTCAGCACGGCGCTCATGACCACGCCGATCGCCAGACTGCCCTCGGCGTGGCCGATGAAGCCCGCCCGGAAACCGTCGATCAGATAGAAGAAGGGGTTGAACTTGCTGATGCTGGCGAAGGGCTCGGGCAGGCTGTCGATCAGATAGAAGGTGCCCGACAGGAAGGTCATCGGCATGACCACGAAGTTCTGCACCGCCGACAGGTGGTCGAACTTCTCGGACCACAGCCCCGCCAGCACCCCGACCATGCCCATCAGCAGGGATGCGATCAGGCCGAACCAGACGATCAGGGCGATGTTGGCCAGACCCAGCCTGGCGAAGGGCATGACGCAGATCGCCGTCACCAGGCCGACCGCCACCCCGCGCGTCGCCGCGCCCAGGGTGAAGCCGATGGTCAGCTCCAGCGGGCTGAGCGGCGGGGTCAGGAAGTCGGTGGCGGTGCCCATGATCTTGGCCTGGATCAGGCTGGACGAGGCGTTGGCGAAGGCGTTCTGAAGAATGGCCATCATGATCAGGCCCGGAGCCACGAACTCGGCGAAGGGCGTGCCGTGCAGCGGCGGCCGCGCCCCCTTCAGCGCCACCACGAAGACCATCATGTAGAGCAGGGTCGTCACCACCGGCGCCGCCACCGTCTGGGCGCCCACCTTCCAGAAACGGCGGACCTCCTTCAGGTAGAGGGTGCGCAGGCCCACCCAGTTGATCCCGTCATAGCGACGGGGCTGGGGCAGGCCGTGAGGGGCGGAAGAGGCGTCGGAACCGGCGGTCAGGTGCGTCATGCGGCCTCAGATGCGACAGCCAAGCCGGTTTCGCAAGGCGCGGGGCCTGTGGATGACGATCAAGAAATTGAGTCAAATCGAGACATTAACCATACTAGATATAGTTTCTGTGGACAGGTGAATTCCCACATATTGCGTGTTTTAAGAGGTGATTTACGATTAGAGGCGTGATGAGGGGCCGAAATTCGGACTCCGGCACAAGATGTTGAATCCGACTCCGCAGGAGGGCGACATGAACCCAGGCTGGACCGAAGACCGCGTCGGCGCGCTGAAGAAGCTGTGGCTGGAAGGCCAGTCAGCGAGCCAGATCGCCAAGGCCCTGGGCGGCGGC